>CAZIKW010000022.1:0-17481 GCA_964540015.1 uncultured Methanosarcinales archaeon
CGTGGATGGTGAGAAACCGCTCCGCGCAGGATCGTACAAGGTCACCTTGCGCGCAGACGCTGCGCTTCTCGGTTCGCCCACGCTCACGGCGAGCTTCCCCGCTGGTGGCGCTCAACAGATCGGCCTCACCGGCAGCGGATCCTCGTGGGAAGGCTATCTGACGATTCCTGAGAATTCCCCCGACGCGAGCGTGAATTTCGCCTTCCGTGGTACCGGTCTTGATGGAACGGTGGGGACTGAGCTCACTGATGGCGCGGTCTTCGCCGTCGATGCGAAACCCCCGGGAGCGATCACGTCGCTCAATATCGATAACCGGACGAACGGCATCTCCCTGCGTTGGTTTGCGCTCAACGAAGATGAGGATGGCGTCCGCTATATCATCTATCGTGCCGATCACGAAGGCGTCACGTACACCGATGAGCTGGCGCGCAGTTCGAGTATGTCCTTTAATGACCCCGCAGATGGTGCGCGCTACTATTGGTATCGCGTCGCGGCGATCGACGAGGCCGGCAACCTCGGTCCGCTCTCCGATGAGGTGTATGGCAGCGCAGTGGATGAGATGCTCGATGCGGGCGTTTTGGATGCGGTCACCATCGCACGTATCGATGAGACCATCATTGATCTGCAAAGCACGCTTACCACTGCCAACACGACGATCTCCCAGCTTGAGGGCGAACAGAATCCCTTCAAGAGCCGCATCATCGCTGACATGCGCCTGCTACCCATCTCCCGCGACATATACGCGGAAGTGGACGAGGCTATTCGCTCTCTCCAAGAGGCCAAGATCTCCGCTGCATCAGGTGAAGAGGCAGAGAACACACTCGCAAACGCACATGATGTCGGCACTCGCGCCCGAACAGCGCTGATCCGCCGTATCGTACCCGATCAAGAAGTCGAAGCCCGTCAGACGCTCGAGGACCGTGATATGGAGCGCAATCTCGCATACGCGCTCGCGGCTCGCGGCACTGCGCAAGAGGATCGCGATGAAGCGCTCGAAGCAGCGAAAGCCGTGCGCGACCGTAGCACCGTCACGCTCACCGCTTCCTCGTTTGCGCTGTGGGATTGGAATAATGTCGAGCACCGCTACACGTTCGTGCGCAAGCGCATCGTGCTTGATGATCCTGCGAACGATGTGCTTCTTGTCGAAGTCATTCCGAAATCAGTAGCGGAGAGCGTCGATGATATCTCGTTTAGCCAAGAACCGACAGTGCTCGAACGCGATCCGGTCGTGGCATGGTCGTTTTCTGTGCTTCAAGAGGAAGAGATATCCTATGTGGTGAATCGCGCTGTTTCCCTTGAGGATGTGAAGGCATCGCGGACGATAGCATATCCCGCGCCGATAGCTCCTGCTGCTTCCGCCGCGGATAGCGATTCCCTCACAGGATTTGCGGTGTTCCCAAGCGGTCTCCCAGGAACGGATGTCCTCTTGCTCGCGTTCGGCGCGCTCATTATCGTCGGCCTGGGCGCGTACTATGTCGCGCTCGGAACAGAGCCATCGCCTCTGCGTGGCCTACCGCCCGATCGTCTTGCGCCAGTCATCGGTCGCCAAGGCCGTCGTCCACAGGTCGTAGCACCCAGAACCTCGCCTGAACCGTTGCGTATCCTGCCGACGCGTAGCGTGCCCCGCTCGACGCCACGCGTCGTGTCGGCTCCCGCTATCCGTGTTCCTGCAGCACCCATGGACCTCGGTGCGTCCCTTGCGCGCGCAGAAGAGGCTATCGACGAGAAACGCTACGCGCTTGCAGAAGAAAGCTATGGTGCAGCACTCGCACTCTTGCCGACCCAAGGCAACGATCCGTGTCGAGCACAGGCAGAACGTGTGCATCGTAAGCTCATGCTCCATCGTCGGTTGGACGAAGCATCGTCGGCTATCGAGCGGGGTGATGCGCGGCGCGCCCAGGATGCGCTGCGGGAAGTCCGTTCTCTCGCTGCGAGCATAGGTGAGCAACCCACAACGTTGATAAAGGAGGCCTCGCGGGCGTACAAGGAGTTCATGGGGCGCCTTAACCGCCTCGAGATCGACCATGCGTCACGTTACTGATCGAAGCTATCCGCGGTACGGTTTCCTGATCGTATTCGTGTTACTGTGCGTTGTGCTTGCGAGTCAAGTGCAGGCTGTTGCTATCGGTGTGAATCGAGCGAGCGTGAATTTCGATGAGGTGTTGCGTAACGGGTTCGCACGGGAGACGCTCGTGGTCACGACCGATTCCGTCATTCCTATTCAGGGCGAAGTGCTCCTTGAAGGACAGGAGCAAACCTGGCTCAATTTCTCCGCGCGCAATTTCAGTTTCAGCCGTGACGCGCCCTATACGCTTGTCGTCGAGGTACGTCCGCCCGCTGACGCGCGTATCGATACGTATCGCGTGAATATGAGTATCATCACAAGCGAACTCTCTCGCAGTACAGGTGGCCAGATAGGAACGTCGACACGCGCGAGCCTCGGTGTTCCGATCCGTATAGCGCTCACAGGGACGCAACGTCTTGCGTGCCGCGCGAGCAGTATCCGCGTCCTTGACACCGAACGTGGGCAGCAGCTCGAGGTCCGCTTGAGCGTGCAGAATACGGGGAATGTCCGCGTGAATCCTCCTGTCGTCGTGGAAGTTTTCGATAAGTTGCGATCTCGCTCTCTCGTGACGCTCAATGGCATCTTCGGCCGCGATATCCTCCCCACTGTGACGGAGGAAGGTGTGATGCGTTTCCCACTTGACCTGCCCATTGATCAGTATTGGGTGACCGTCAAGGTACCGCAGTGTGAGGCGAGCGATCTCGTGACCTTCGACGTGCTCGATGTCGGCGGGGTGAAGGATGACGGTGAGCTCGTGCGTATCGATGTGGAGCCGTGGGCAGAGGTCGGCGATATCATCCCCGTCACGGCAATCTTCCGCAACAATGGTGTGCGTTCCGTCACTGCGAGTTTCCGCGGCACCATCTCGCGTGTGGACAATGATGATGTGGTCAAAGTCATACAGACGGATGAGTTTATCGTCGACCCGAGTGTCACTGCGGCTCTCGAGACGTTCTTTAACCCGACGGAACCCGGTCAATATCGAGCGACCGGTCGTGTTTTCTACAACCAAAAGCTGACTATCGAGCGTGATGCGATTATTAATGTGAATGGTGAATCACTTGGGTTTGGTAGCTTACGCCTGAATACCGTTCTCCTCTTGCTGGTGATGTTGATCATCATTTTCCTGCTCATCGTCATCATCCGGCGACGACGTCAGCGGCAGATGTATCGTTGAGTGGCCTTAGCGTCCGATAGGATAGGTGACGAACGGGGTTTGGCCTATCCAGATGGTAGGGCCTTTACGTAGCAGTCGCGGTCGGAAGATGTCTTGATGCGCTACGAGTGTGCCTGCCTTTTCTCGTTTTACGAGCGCGCGTTCGACGTGCTCCGGCCATGCGTGATCGGCGAAAGAGAAGAGAATGTCGAAATTTGACAGGTCGATGGTGCTGTAATCGGCGTGCATCAGTTCACATCGCTCCAGCTGTGGGATTTGCCGTAAGAGTTCTGTTTTCGCCTGCTGCGCGATATGATCGAGTGCTTGGTCTCCCTCGATACCTATGCTGTCGCAAAAGAGCGAGGCGATCATCGCGATGCGGCCGTCGCCCGAACCCAGATCGCAAAAGCGCATGCCTTCGCGCAATCCTAGCCGTTCGCACAGCAAAAACGCATCGTCGACACCCGTTGACCCCCAGATCCCGTGCGTCGTATCGTGGACGACAGTGCCGTGTGCAGAGTGTAACGCATCATCTCGTTTTTTGAACCACGCGGCGATAATGATGCGGGCGGTAGTCCTTTCGTCGTGATTCATTCTTCTTCCTCGAATCCTTCTTCCTCTTGCGGAGGTAAGGAGAAAAACTGTCTTATGAGGGGGGCGGGGTCGGTCGTTGAGCGCAATTCGAGTTCTATCGGGAAACACGTTCGATAGCTTGGCCATGCATACCGCTCGTCGAGGAACACGATGACGCCTCGGTCCCGCTCCGTGCGGATGCAGCGGCCGGCGGTCTGGAGCGTCTTATTGAATGCGGGGAAGGTGTATGCGTAATCCCATCCTTTGCCGAACAGCCGGTCATAATGCTCGATGGCGGCTTTCGTCTCGAGATCCGGACGAGCGAGTGGCAAACCGACGACAACAACCGCACGCAATTCGTCGCCAGGCAAATCGATACCTTCGGAGAAGCTACCGCCCATCACACCTAATAGCGTTGCTCCGCTCGCTTTATAGCCGCGGAAGTTGCGCAGGATCTCCTCGCGATCTTCGCGTGTGAATGAGGAATCCTCGACGAAAACGGTGCGTTCGCTTTTCATCTCGATGTGCGGTCGTAGTGCGGCGAGTAATGCGTAGCTCGGGAAAAATACGGCGCTGTTTCCCGGCACCGCGTTAATGACCTGCACACAGGTATCCGCGATGCGTGCATACATCTCCGGCGATCTCGTCGTGAAACGCGTCGTCACGGTGGGCACGATGAGATTGAGGCGATTGCGTTTGGGAAATGGCGAGGGGAGCGAAAGCGTCGTCGCCTCCGGAATGCCGAGCACTTGCGCGTACATCGCGACTGGTGTGAGTGTGCCGCTCATGACGATCGTTGCATGCGCTCCGCGTAGCACGGGTCCGGTAATGACACTCGGATCGAGGCAGCGATAGCGAAGCTCGACGGATGGCCATCGCGGAGATGAAGAGCTCGTTCGTGTTCTGTTGGCCGCGGCGCTCGCGCGAAGGAGCGGATGCACAGAATCGCCTTCTTCATCATCGTCTTCTTTTGTTGCGGTGGGGGTGATGGCGCTCAACGTCACTTGCCCACGCGTATCGCCCGCGCGTAAGATGCGCACGAATCCTTCATCTTCGCCTGGCCACGCGCGCAAGAATGAAGCGAGTGCACCGCAGCTCGACGATCGCTGTTGCGCGCGTACTTCTTCCGCTATCGTCTCAAGCGCGATGATGAAGGGTTCGAGCTCGCCGATGCGCGCCAGCCCTTTCATGAACTCGTCGCGGGTGACTGCGCGTTCATCGCGTGTCCCTTCGGCGAGACGGGTAAGCAATTCCCCGATCTCACGCATGTAGTGGAGATACTCGGATCCTCCCTGCCGCTCAAGCTCGCGTAGTGCGCGCACAACGGTTCCGGTGGTGAGCCGTTCGGTCGCGAGCTCTTGCACGCGGTCGGGGACGTTATGCCCTTCGTCGACGATGATGATCAAATCGCTCAGGTCTTTATTCAAACGCCTAAGGAATCCCTCACGGATCGATGCGTTGAACAGGTAGGTGTAGTCGGTCACGATAACCCGCGCGCTCTTCGCCATGATCATCGTCACTTCATACGGGCATACCGCATGCTCGGGCTCCGCGCATACCTCGCGCACTTCTGCAGGTGTCGCTCCGGGGCGGGAGCCGAGCTGGATGAGCGCTGAGCGCGTCGCTACCGAATGCTCCTCTCCCGTGCGCAATCGTTCGTAGTATGCGCATGCGCCGTCAGAGCGGAGCGCTTTGCAGTGCTCGGCGAATTCTCTCCCCGTCAGGTGCGCAGTCCCCTCTTGCAGGCACAGATGTTTTTTTCCGACGACATCGACTGCGGGTATGGGGATATTGTGTCGTAAGCCGATGCGCCGTACGGTCTCAAGGGCGAGCGCGTGTTGCGTCAGACGGCTGGTGAGAAACACGACTGTGCGGTCTTGCGTGAGCGCGCGTTCGATCGCTGGTGCGAGCGCTGCTGCCGTTTTCCCCAGTCCGGTCGGTGCGTGCGCGACAATTTGCCCTCCTGCGTCGATGGCGGAGAGGATTCCTTTCATGAGGCGGTCCTGGCCGTCACGGACGTGCTCGTGGGGAAAAAGCGCAGATGGCATGATGGTCGTGAGGTTCACCTGAGATTTTATAAGCGTAGGGGATGCGTGTCTCGTGGCAACCGGACGAAGATTTATAAGGCGCGTGGTCGGAAATCGGGCAATGGTGGGTGAACAACTCTCTCCCGATACGCTCCCGGTAGATACGCAGACGCCCATGCCGACGCCGATCGAGCCGGTTGACGATCAGGACGACATCTTTCCGAATCCTGGCTTTAACCCTCTGCATCGTGCACGCGACGATCCGACTGCGCCGCACACGGGGGGTCGTGGTGATGTCTTCTGGGCGATTGCGGCGCGCCGTTCCGTTTCGCACTTCTTGCCACGACCGGTGGAGATGGATAAGCTCTTGCAGCTCGTGCAAGCGGGTGCGCTCGCGCCGTCGTCAGGTAATATCCAGAACTGGTCGTTTATCGTCGTCACCGATCTCGAGCGCATCCGCGCGTTGTACCATCATACGCTTGACCAAGAGCCGTTCTTGAGCGCACCGGCCGCGATCATCGTCACCGGTGATGAAGGCCATGCGAGCGCGATGTACGGCATGCGCGGTAAACGTTTGTATACGGTGCAGAATTGCGCAGCAGCGACGCAGAACATCCTGCTCGCTGCGACCGCGCTTGGATTAGGTAGCGTCTGGGTAGGCGCGTTCGATGAGGATAAGGTGTCCTCCATGTTCCGCTTAGGCGGTGGGGCACGGCCGCAATCGATCATCTTGCTCGGCTATGCTGCGACGATGCCTGCACCAAAAGAATCGAAACCTCTCGACTCCATCGTGTACTTCAATGATTACGGCAATAAGATCCAGCGCCCGCACCTCGTCTTCTATGACTGGGCGACGGAGTGGCGATTGCAGGCGCAGAAAGCGCGTGCGCACATCAAACATCTCACGACAAGCTCCGGGTCTGCGGTTTCGCGCACGAAGGAGCGCCACGAACGCGTCGCGCATGCGAAGGAATCCGCCGCGCAAGCAATGATACAGGCGAAAGAACGTATGCGCCGCGTGATCGACGGGCTGAAGAAAGACGAGTACCGTGGGAAATAGCTCGTTGTCGACTATTTAGGGTTTGCTTGCGGATTGCTCTTCCCCATATAACGAGCAATTCACCGGTTTCTTCGGGTCTATGGGAATACCGCGCTCTCCCAGAAGGCATTCGTATTCCGCCACGTATGCCGCGTACAAGAACTTGTTCTTCTCCAGCGTCTGCCATATCTTTCCGCCATTGATAGCATCGCGCATCTGCGCGCCCTGTACAGGATCGAAGGCGATCTCCAGCTGCTTCGTGGTGAGTTTGTCGGGTTCGGTACACGTTTTTTCCCATCGTTGTGCGGTCTGTCCGAGGATGTTGTGATTCATGACGTTCGGGAAATCCGCTGCGAGGTACATCTTGATGTCGGTGCGCATTGTTTCACTTTCCGGCAGGAGATCGGGATGGACGAGTCCTTGGAGATGGCCTATCTCGTGCAAGAGCAGCGTCGCTATACGTAAGGGCAGGAGGCTGGGGCACATCTGGCTGTTCTCCACGTCGATGCTGTTCACGACCGCGAGCGCCAGTCGTTCTGGTAAGAGCGCATACCCGGCAGTGGGATTCAATTCTTCTTTTTTCTTGTCATATCCTCCGTATCGTACGAGCGCTTCCTTGTAGCGATCGTTGCGGAAGATATCGAGGCCTACGACACCGTCGGGCAGATGAGTGCCTGGGCCATACTGTGCAGTGAGAGATGTATCGACAATCCGCGTGTAGAGGGGTATTCCTTGTTCGTCCATCATCTCGGTCGCGAGTCGTATGCCCGCTTCGAGCGATCCTCGTGGCAGCATCACATCCGGATCTGCCCAGATATGTACTTCGAGCGCTTTACTTCGCTCCGGGGCGCAGCGTAATCGCTCCAAGTCGATGGTCTCTCGGCAAGGGACGCGAGAAATCGATGTCGGAACCAAGTACGCGCTGGCGGTGCCTAAGAGGAACGCGGCTATCCCACCGAGCAACGCACGTCGCATCAGAACCGGATGTGGTTATTGTCTTCAAGAAGGCTTGCGCGTCTATTGGTTATCTGTAGTTTCAGATAAGGAGAATTAGCCGAAGCTCTTGCCGCAACCGCAGCCGCGCGACGCGTTCGGGTTCTCGATCTTGAAGCCCGAACCCATGAGCGAATCGACGTAATCGACAGAGCTGCCCTTCAAGAGCGGCATGCTCTCAGGGTCGACAAGGATAATGAGGCCGTCGAACTCGAGGGTCGTATCGCCTTCTTTCTTCTGGTCGAAATCCATGTCGTAGCTGAAGCCCGCGCAGCCGCCGGGTGCGACCGCGATGCGCAGCGGCCACGTCTCCTTTCCCGCTTCCTTCAGGCGCAATTCCTTCACTTTGGCGATCGCCTTGTGCGTGAGCTCGACCATCTCGATACGCTTGTTGAGCGATTCGTTGATGTCTCGGATCATCTGCTGGACGTCTTCTTCGGGAATGCCGTGCAGACGCGCGCCATCAGCGACCGTATCGAACGCATTGGCGCTGCAACCGACGCAGTGAAGGCCATAGCGGAGCATCACGGCTGCGCTCTTCGGGAACGCTGCTACGAGGTCACCGATGATCTCCTCACCCGTGATGAGGTATGTGCCATCTGCCTGCTTGAACGGGGCCTGGAGCTCAGCTACTGGGTCCTTGTGGGCGTGCTCCTGATGCGCGTGGGTCATAGGATTGGAGGTGTGCGAGATGCTTTTTAAAAGTGTCGTCGGAAGCCGCGACGGGAAAGGTATTTAAACATCGTCGTGTCGGATTCCCGAGTATGGACCCCCCTGTTGTGCCGACCGCGGTCTCGCCAGTGACTATTGCGCAGCCGCCGAAGATCCAGTTCTGGACGTTCGATGCGGAAATCACCGCGATGCACAACCCGAAAGAGGGATTGTATGTCTATCGCTTCCATCTCGATAAGCCCATCACCTTCGTCGCGGGCCAGTACGTGAGCGTGTTCTTGCCGGGCAAAAAACCCGCTCCGTTCAGTATCGCGAGCAGCCCAGAGCAGCATGATGCGCTTGAACTCGGCATCGAAGTCGTCGGCCCGGTCACGACAGCGATGAGCCAGATGAAGGTCGGCGATCGCGTGCCGCTCAAAGGGCCGTTTGGCAAGTTTGTCATGGGCGATGAGAAGAGCGTCTGCTATCTTGCGGGCGGCGTCGGCATCACGCCCTTCATGAGCATGCTCCGTTGGATCCGCGATACGCACCAGAATGATCGTAAAGCGACGCTGCTGTATAGCTGCAAGACGGAAGACCAGTTCTTATGGCGCGAAGAGCTCGAGACGATGATGCGCGAGTGCCCGAACCTGAAGATCGTTCTGACCATTACCCGAGATGCGCCCCCTGGTTGGCCGCACAAGACGGGCCGTATCGATGAGAAGATGATCCGTGCATCCGTGCAGGACATCCCCGGCACCATATACTATTCTTGCGGTCCGGTGCCGTTGATCGATGCGATGTTTGCGTTGCTGCGTACGATGGGTGTCGCGGACAGCAATCTGAAACGCGAGCCGTGGCATTAGAACCGGTAGAGAAGGCTAAGGAAATCGGAGAACGTATCGCCACGCGGTGCGTCATCGGCGAGTGGCGTGGGCTTCACTAGCGGTGTGGAGTCAATTGTTGGTGTTCCTATCGCGTCAGGACGTTCTTGGCGATACTCCCAGCACGTGCCCGTGAGATCCGTTCCATGCCAGCGGCAATCGTCTGCGCGATACGCATTCCCTTTTTCGCGAAACGTGTTGCGCGTTCGATCGTAGTGGATGCAGGAAGGGCAATATTCCTTTTGGAATCGGTCTTGCTGCTCACGTAGCCGTGCGAGCGATACTGGGTCATCGAGGACAGGGGCATACCGCCTTTCTGGCTTCGCCGTTGTCCTTGCGGGGAATGTGAGGAGTCGTGCGCTTGTACGGGGTTCGTCTTCGTCAGCCATTCTTCTGATCGTAGCAGATGGCGCTCATAATCTTTCTGACCGGAGATGGGAAGAAACAGAGCGCGCGTACGTAATCGATGTCAATAGAAGCGGAATCCGCAGTGGCCGCAGAAGCGGTTCTGGTAGGGGATGGTCTGACGGCAATGCGGGCAGGGTTTCGATGATGGCTGGTGCGGGTGGCTGGGATGCTGTGCTGGTGTGACGTGCTGGTGCGTCGCGTGCGGCTGTGTACCATGCACGTGGGAGGTTGCGGGATGACGTTGGTTGTGCGGCGGTTCTGCTTTCACGGGTGGCGGGCCAACGGGTGTAGGTACGGTTTTCGTTCTTTTGCGCAATCGTGGGATGAACTCGCGGTATGCCCCAAAGATGATGAATCCTACACCAATCCAGAAGAAGACGACGAGGTTCGCTGGGTCGGCGGATGCGGCGGTCTTCTTTTCGATGAAGCGCGAGAAGCCGATCATCGCGATGCCGGCGAGGATAAACGACCAGCCAGGGAGCTTCGATGCCATTGCTTCCGCTACCGTCGTCGGTGATTTATAAATCCTCGTCGTCCCCGTCATCGCCCGCCGCATGTTCGACGATGCCGCCTTTGTCCTCATCGAGATCCTGATCCTTGAAATCAGAAGCGTCGCGGAACGCGTGGTAGCACAAGTCCGAGCAGAATCGCCACTTGCGGCCGTAGATGACCCGCTCGATCGTCACCTCATTGGGTTCAAATGGCGTGCCGCAGTAGGCGCACTCGTCTACAGCGTCTGCTTCCACGTGATCGCGTATGTCGATATGGTGCTCTTCGCCATCCGGAGCAGGGTCATCCATCGCTCACTGCCCCACAGGCCGTAGTCGATCCTTGCCGCCAAGATACGGACGTAGCACGTCAGGGATAAGGACAGAACCGTCTTCCTGCTGGCACTGCTCGAGGATGGCCACGAGCGCGCGCGAGGTCGCGACGAGCGTGCTATTGAGCGTGTGTACCCATTCGTGCGCGTCGTTCGCGCGGTAGCGCATGTTCAAGCGCACCGCTTGATAGGCGGTGCAGTTGCTTGCTGAAACGACTTCTTTGTACGCATTGACGCTGGGGATCCATGCCTCAAGGTCGTATTTTTTCGCTGCGACAATACCTAGGTCGCCCGTGCAGATGAGTACCTTACGGAAGTGCAACCCGAGAGATTCGAAGAACTCGACGGCGTTTTGGATGATCTCCTCGTGGAGGTCCCAGCTCTCTTCAGGTCTGCTGATGATGATTTGCTCGATCTTCGTGAATTGGTGCACGCGCCAGATACCCTTCTCCTCTTTGCCGTGGCTGCCCGCTTCCTTGCGGTAGCACGGGCTGATGCCGGCGAGGCGCGCGGGCAGGAGGGATGCGTCGATGACCTCGTTTTGGAACTGCGCCGTGAGCGGATGCTCGCTCGTCGCGATCAGGTGCAGGTCTTCGCCTTCGATCTTGTAGAGGGTACTCTCGAATTCGCCGAGGTCCGTCACGCCTTCGTACGCCGAGCGGTTCATCATGTGCGGCGGTGCGACGGGCAAGAAGCCGCGTTTGGCAAGGAATACCAAGCCGTACTGCTGCAGCGCGAAATCGAGCATCGCGAGGTCGCCGGTGAGGAAATAGAACCGGGACCCTGAGATTTTCGCTGCGCGTTCCAAGTCGACGATGCCCAGCATCTCGATGAGTTCCGTATGATTGCGCGGTTCGAAATCGAACGTCGGTTTCTCGCCGTAGTGCGCGATCGTCTTGTTCTCCGTATCGTCTTTGCCATACGGGACGCTCTCATGCATCACGTTCGGGAGACGCATCAGATAGCTTTTGATCGTCTCTTGCAATCGCGCCATATCCTCTTCAAGCGTCGCAATCTGTTCGGGGATGGCTTTGACTTTCCCGACGATGGGGCCGATATCGCCACCTGCTTTCTTCGTCGCGTTCACCTGCTCACTTAAGCGATTGCGTTCGGCGCGCAGCGCGTCGCATGATCCTTTGAGCTCACGCCATTCAGCGTCTTTTTCGAGGATGAGATCGACCCATCCCATCTTCTCCTCGTCGCGGCGTTTCTCGAGGTCGGTACGGACAACGTCTGCGTTCTCACGGAGGAATCGGATATCGAGCATAGCCCTTTCGGGCCGACGGGAGAATTATAAAGGTTGTGGCGTCGGCTAGTGCTTCTTCTTCATGTGGTGCTCGTCCGTGACGATTCGGCGCACGGGCCAGCTGATCTCGATGCCTTCCTTCTCGAAGCGTGCGTGGATGGCCTTGATGGTCTCGTGCACTAACAGCTTGCGTTCCGCGGGCGCTTTCGCGAGCATGGAGATGGTGAAGTCGATGTTGCTCTCGCCGAATACGGTGAAACGCACAACCGGCTCCGCATCGTGGACCGCTGCCGTGCAGGTGTTCTGCACATGCTTACCGGTATCCATCAAGACCTTCTCCACGTGCGTGAGGTCGGAGCCGTATCCGACACCGCACCCTACATTCACACGCACATGGCCGCTGGGCATCGAGACGTTCTGGATGACGCTGTCCGCGAGGCGGGCGTTTGGGACGATGACGATGTTGTCTTGCAATGTCCGTATGCGCGTGCTACGCCAGCCGATATCCTCGACATGACCGGTGACTTTCCCGTCCTCGATCTCGATGAAATCACCCACGCGCACGGGCTGATCGCTGATGATGTGCATGCCTGCGAAGATATTCGATAAGGTGCCTTGCAGCGCAAGACCGACCGCAAGACCGCCCACCCCGAGTGTCGCGATGAACGGTGTGATCTCGACATTGAAGTGCGCGAGCACGATGATGCCTGCGGCAAGCCATATGATGACGCCGACAATGATATTGAGCAATCGCGGCGATCCCGAAAGTCCCCGTCGTGCGGTGAACCAACGGGTGATGAGGAACGCCAGGATACGCGCGCCCATCCACGCCGCGAGTGCGGCCGCGAAGATGTAGAAGAGGCCATTGAGCAGCGAGCCATACGCATCGAGCGTGCTGATGGTGCGTGCCGCGATATACGCGCCGATGAGCATGATCAAAAAGAAGAGCGGTCGTGCGGCGACGTGCAACAGGATGTCATCGATATCCGAGGTGGTCTTCGCGGTCAAGCGCTTGAGGCCGACGATGAGGATGTTCTGGAAAATCCAACCGATACCCGTGAAGAGCGCTAAGACCAGCGCGGCGTGGAACCATTCGTTCGTGCTGAGCCAAGCGAGGTCCGCGGGGAGTGCCATATCGTCGGGAGAACTGCCAGCCGTATTTAAAGAGTTGTCCGGACCGGCCGGTGGTACTTGAGCAAGTGTCGAGAGCTGCCCTGACCACCAAATCTTTTTAAAGCGCTACGTGCTGGAACGCACCATGATCTCGCGCAATCTCTCCATCCTTGTATTGCTCTTGCTGTGCTCCAGCGCTGCGTTGGCGGACAGCATCATCATCCAATCCCCCACAGGCGCAACGATGGATCCGGCGAAAGACCGTTTCGGGTTCTCCGCGGACACGGGAGTGGTGGTCGAGGAATGCCGTCTGGTGATTGATGACAACGTCTCCAAGACTGCCGAATATCACTCTGTCATCAAGGGTCGCACCATCAGCTTCGCTGCGGATTACGAAGATGGCGATTACACCTGGCGCGCGGAATGTGAGCTCGCCAACGGCACGATCCTCGTCTCCGCTGATAGTGCTATCACGATTGCCAGTCCGACAAGCGTCGTGAAGACGACGCCGAGCGGTGCGTTCCGTGGCAGTATGCTTCACTCGTTCACGATTGAGAATGATCCTGATCAGCAGCCCATAGAAATCTCGAAGATCGCAGCCGGCGATTACATCGGCATCACGATCTCCGCCTATCCGAGCAAATCGACGAAGGAGCTCTATGTCAAGAGCCGCCTCGCAGAAGAAGGTGTCGCGAAGCTTTGGTTGACGTATAAACAAGAGGATTATTACGTGAAGGAAGGGGAGAACGTCACGATCCCGATTGGTACGGGCTCGAGCGTTATTCTCCATTTCCGTGAAGTAGCGCTCAACCGCGTCGTGCTCGTCGCATACCCGAATCTCGCCACTCGATCGGCCGAGGAAACGGAACCTGTAGAACCAACTGAAACGCCTGAGCCGGAAGAGACGCCGAGTGAAGAAACGGACACTGAAACGCCTGTAGCGCCGACAGAACCGGTTGAAGACGTTGCTCCGGAGCCGCAAGAGCGTCCAGGCGCGTTCAGCCGTTTCCTGTCGTGGCTCGTCGGGCTGTTCGGTGCCTGATATGGTGCGGCCGTACCGTGCGCAGTACGGTATCGGTGTGTTCGTAACGCTCCTCGTTTTCATTCTCCTCTCACCGTTCGCTGTCGCGCTTTCGCCGGGCGATGCGGGGGCGATGCATGCTGACGTACGCATTGTGAGCACGGTCAGTTTCGTTCCTGAAGGACCGTCCTCGCGCGTGGAGGCAGCATCGGGCACCATTACGTGGTATCCGCGTGATGATACACTACAGGACGTCCTCGATCTCTCCACGGATCCTGATGTTGACATCACGCAAGACGGTTTGTGCGTGCGCTGGCCATCGCCTGACGAGCGCGAAACGGTGACGATCGATGCGCGCGTGCATACGCGCAATGCTGTCGTGCCCGTACGAGAGGAGATCTCGTTTCCGTTACGTGATCTTTCGCCCGAGCTCGAGCCCTACTTGCAGCAAGGCGAGTTCACGGATACGAGTGTTGCGATACAACAGCAGGCGCAATCCCTCGCTGCGGGCAAGGTTGATGCGTATGAAGTCGTGTTCGCGCTCGCGGACTGGACGACACGTAACGTCGAGTACAATCTCGATTCACTTCGAGCGCCCGCTATCCAACGCGCCTCGCAAGTCATGGTCTCGCGCCACGGCAAGTGCGATGAGATCACCGCGCTCTTCATCAGCATGGCGCGCGAGGTCGGTATCCCCGCGCGTTTCGTCGCGGGATATTCCTATACGGAATCGGAGTTGTTCAGTGAACCGTGGGGTGCGCACGGGTGGGCAGAAGTATGGTTGCCCGGGGCGGGTTGGGTGCCGTTCGATGTGACCTACGGCGAGTACGGCTATCTCGATGCAGGCCATATCCGTATGGCGTCGAGCATCGATGTGGAAGAAACTAGCGTCTCATATGAGGCGCGCGGCCGCGATTTCCATATCGAAGCGTCCACGTTGGATATCACGATCACACCGACAGATCTTGATGCGCAGAGCGACCCCGGTGTGCGCATCACGCTTGACGCTCCTCGCTCGAACGTCGGTTTTGGGAGTACGGTCCTGATTCTCGCTACCGTCACGAACGAGCGCGATTATTACGTCAGTACACGTCTTGATATGGCTGAAACGCGCGATACCGCATCGCTCTCGGAGACGTATGCGAACGTGCTCTTGCGCCCGCATGAGACGCGCACGTTGCCGTTTTTGGTACGTATCAAAGAGGATCTCGATCCGGGATATCGCTACACGTTCCCGTTCGTGTTGCACGGTCGTTTAGGTGTTGAGGCGACGGTGAGTATCGATGTCTCGGCGGGCTTCCCCGTGTACGGTGAGGATGAGTTCGCAAGAGAGATCGAAGCGGGCGCTTTCGGACCGAAGCCTCTTGCTGCGGATGCGTTCGCGGTCACGTGCGATCGCGGTCGCATCGTGTACGTCGGGGAGACTGTGATGCATGCGTGCGCGGTCGCGGGGCTTCATGTGGATCAGATGATGGTGTGCGAGGACGGTTGCGAGCAGGTGGTGGTGCGCGGAGATTCATTCTCCATGATGACGACGGCTGCAGAAGCCGGCACGCGCACGACTGCGTATACTGCGCGCGTAGGTGGACGCGAGAGTGAATTCTATATCACGACGCGCGCTCTTGAACCAACGCGATTAGTTGTGGTGTTGGATGCGCCTGTCACTGTGACACCGGATGAGGTATTTACGTTGTCGGCGAACATATCCTACAGTGGTGCGATGCCTTTGAATGTGACTGCGGCCGTGGAGGCTCCGCGTTCTTCTGCAACAAAAGAGATGGAGCGTATCACCGGGCCGACGACGTTGTTGTTTGACGTTCCGGGGAAATCGCTACGTCCTGGGATGAATAACGTTTCTTTCACGCTGGAGTTTTCTGATGAAGTGGGTTCGAAGCGCAGCGAGACATCGGTGATTGAGGTTGAGTTAGTGGATGTCAGCTTCTGGAATCGCGTGGGTTTCTGGGCGCAGGATGCGGAGGACTGGCTGGAAGGGTTATTCAGTTGAATAATTGAAAAAAGAGTAGTGAATCAACTAGTCTGGGCGGTGTTGAAAATGCTATACAAAATATCAACAAGGTCTTACATCGCAGGTGTTTTTCCATTGTACAGGTCCTCAGGTATGCTTCGACCGGTTTCTTTGATCGTTTCAAGCATCGTCTCAAGTGTTCTCTCGTGCGTCGCGATCATACGAACAAATGCGCTAATCTGGTCCTTTGAGGTGAGTTTCCCGGTGCTCAGTATCGCGCGATATATCTGACAAGGATAATACCCTTCGTCCGGATGCAAGACACTCGAATCGGACGCCACGCTAAACGCGCCATCATGGAGATCAAAGCCACTCTCCAAAGCAATCGTTTTTGCAGTTTTCAAATAGGATTCTACCCCTTGGGCGTACTGATTTACTCGTGTAATATATTCGTCAAGCGACACTCCGCGCCAAGACAAACTGAACCGCTCGTGGGCCCAATTCTGTTCACCATTAACCCACGAAAAAAGAGGATACATTATCCGAGCGTTTTTTGCATCGAACAAGACTCTTGAGGGAGATTGTAACCCTTCTGCCTTTTTCGCGGCCTCAAACGCTTTCGTATAACGAACCGCAGTGACTGCTGTACTCGCCTGTTCACGTAATTTTTGTAGATTACTCATCTTGTTCACCTCTGTTCTTCGTCCGATTTCCAATACCTACTTTATAGTGAATACACTATTTATTATCTCTTTCCCCCTTGGTGCGTATAGGAGAAAACATTTATAAACATCGTCGACGAAACAGGTTCGTGGACCTCTCGCAACTCAAGACCATTGGTTTGACGGACGGGGAGATTGCAGTCTATAGCGCGCTTATCGAACTGGGCCAGACGAGCACAGGGAGACTGATGAAGAAAGCTGACATCTCCTCATCCAAGATCTATCTTATCCTTGAAAAGCTCACGAACAAAGGTCTCGTCTCCATCTGCATGGTCGATGGCGTCAGGCATTTTCAAACGACCGATCCCAAAGCGATTCTCGAGTTCATCGAAACGAAAAAAGACGAGCTTGAGCGCACGAACCAAGAGATCAAAAAAATCCTTCCGCACATCAACAGTATGCGCAATCCGCACATTGAGGACACTGCGCAAGTTTACAAGGGATTCAAGGGGATGAAAGCGGCGTACATGAATATCCTCGAAGAACTGCAGGCGGGGGAAGAGTATTGTATTTTTGCGATGTCGGGCGACGATATCGATGATGTGCGCATCCAGGCGTTCTTCATCGCGTTTCACCGCCTCCGCATCGAACGCAAGATACGACTCCGCATCATTGTCCATTCTGATTCGTATGAGACCTATCGCAAAAGAAATCTTGCGGTTGGTGAGTGTGAACTACGCCACCACCCATTCGCGCTTCCCGTGTCGATGGCAATCGGCAAGCATCGCCTCACGTCCATGATGTTCCATCCGGAAATTATCGTGAACGAACTAGTTTCTGATGCGATGACGAGGGAA
>CAZIKW010000023.1:0-1328 GCA_964540015.1 uncultured Methanosarcinales archaeon
GTTTGATTGACGGCCTGCATGAATGGCGTAACGAGATCTCCACTGTCCCTGCCTAGATCCCTCCGAAAATCCGATTTCTGGTGCAGACGCCAGAGTGGTCCAGTGGGAAGCGAAGACCCCGTGAAACTTTACTATAGCCTGTTGTTGTGGCGTGAGTATTGATGTATAGGGTAGCGAGGAGAGGCCTAAGCGCAGACGCTAGTTTGCGTGTACTCAACGATGTAACACTCGCCCTCGATATTTACGTCACTCACCCGTTTACGCGGGGACATCAGTAGGTGGATAGTTTGTCTGGGGTGGAACGCCGCTGAAAAGGTATCAGTGGCGCCCAATGGTTGGCTCAACCGGGTCAGAAATCCGGTGTCGAGCGCAAGGGCAAAAGCCAGCCTAACTGGGATCTCAACATGACCGATCTCAGTAACGAAAGTTTGGCCTAGCGATCCCTTAGCTCTCTTTGTTGGGGGCTAGGTGTGACCGAAAAGTTACTCCGGGGATAACAGAGTTGTCGCGCCCGAGAGCTCATATCGACGGCGCGGCTTGCTTCATCGATGTCGGCTCTTCCTATCCTGGCCGTGCAGAAGCGGCCAAGGGTGGGGGTGTTCACCCATTAAAAGGGATCGTGAGCTGGGTTCACAACGCTGCGAGGCAGTTGGTATGATATCTACTGGATCTGCAAAATTCGTCTGAGGGGAAGAACCATTTAGTACGAGAGGAACGATGGCTCCACGCCTCTGGTCAACCGGTTGTCTGGGAAGGCAGGCCGGGCAGCTACGCGTGAAGGGATAAATACTGAAAGCATCTAAGTATGAAACCCGCCTCGAAAAGAGACGAATCGGACACCGATAGAAGATCGGTTTGATGGGATTGGGGTGTAAGCTGCGAGGTAACGAGCAGTTCAGCCCGCAATTACCAATAGTCCATACTTAACGTTTTTTGCTTCCGTTTTGATACGCGGATTACCTAGGGTCGCAGATTTCCTCTGTGCGTGCGTTATGTTTTTCCTCTCTTTTCCTTCTATTTCTCATGATTCTCAGAAATGTTCTTAAGGGCGGTCTCGTTCTCCAGCAGTATGTCGTTCGAGTACGAATTGCGGTTGTTTGATTATCGACCCCTCGCGTATCGCGGGAGTCGTGCGTACGTGGCCCTCGAAGTGGTCGCGGCCGATAGTTTGCCGCGTGTGGGGGATTCGTTGCTCTATGGTGAGGAGAGTACTGGACGTAGCTATGCGGTGTTCGATGTGGAGCACCGTTATCGGCCTCCATCCCGCGATATTCGCCCTGAGCGATCCGGCCCTTTGATGCAAGCGCTGATGCCGGGCGCACAGGCCT
>CAZIKW010000023.1:1338-4962 GCA_964540015.1 uncultured Methanosarcinales archaeon
ACAAATAAGTGTGTGATTTTTTCCGGCTTCTTCCGGAATCTTTTCGGTTATTCTCTCCATACTCATTTGAAGCGCGCAAGGCTATCTCGCAAGTATGTCGCACAGTTTCCTCTACGCGCTCCTTCTTGATTTATTCCCGTTAACAGATGAGGTATTGGCTGGGAATGTGGTGTTAGGCGATGCGTTACAGCGCTCGGCACTGGAAGCATTGCTCCGTTCTACTGCGGGTGAGAGCCCTGCTGTTGAGCTTGCGCGCGTTCGCGTGCTCTTAGCATTATCTCGTGATTTGGGCTACGCGTCCCCAGAAGTGGTCGCAGTCCTTGACCGCTCACTGGGGCGGGCTATTCGGGGATGATGTGTTGACGAGAGATATTCTTTTAAGCTGGGAGGGACTTCCTTGTACCATATGGATTTAGCTCCTTCGCTTAAATTTACGGGTTTGGTTCCTCCGCTTGAAGTGTCTGATTTCGTGCCGGTGAAGGGCATGATTGATTACGGCTCGAAAGTCAGTTTGTATATACGAAACGGTTGGGTTGATGCTGAAGCTGATGAAAAAATCAGCCTGAGACAGATGGGTCTTTTGGCCTATAACCTGCCCGTGTTTGTGGCGGTCGGCTATGGCATCGGTTGCCTGATGTCGTCTGGCCTCGAGAAGCTTCTCCAGTAGATTTTCCACTCTTTTCTCTCCTATTCTCACCCATATCTTTATAAATTCCCGGCGGTCACTCCTACTCTATGGGTCGCATCAAGACACAGCAGATCAAGTCCAAAGGCGAGGACATTTTCGCCGCGCACGGCAAGATGTACTCAGGCGAGTTTAGCCAGAGCAAGGCGATGGTCGCGAAGCACGCGGTCGTACGCTCGAAGAAGCTGCGAAACATCCTCGCTGGCTTCCTCACGCGCAAGGCGCAGAAAGCACGCGCACGCCAAGAGTAAAGGCGCTTCGTTATGGACGCTGATGACAACAGTATCTTCGTGGGCGAGAAGCCCTTCATGAACTACGTCACCGGCGTTGTCATCCAGTTCACGACCAAGAACGCTTCTGAAGTCATTATCCGCGCTCGTGGGAAGTTCATCTCTCGCGCGGTCGATATCGCCCAGGTTGTTATTAACCGCTTCATGCAAGGCCAAGTCCGCATCAAGGATATCAAGGTCGCATCTGAAGAATTCAAGAATAAGGAAGGCAAGGATGTCCGTGTGAGTACGATGGATATCGTGCTTGAGAAGATTTGATACGAATCACTGTTTCTACGCTTTGTGATCCGTGAAGCATTCCTTCGTAAGCGTGGCGTATGTGACGCCGATCGCATCCTCAAGCGTGCGCAACGTCCTGCGGTGTGGTGTGTCCTCGACGGTCTCGATTTCGATGTGTCCGACCATTGGGAGCTTGCGCAGATAGATGTCCCGTATTTCTTGCCGCTGATTGCTGTGCGCGTAGATGTGATCGACGAACAGCGTGATTCCTTCACTATGGTCGCCATCGGGAGCGATACCGCTGACGCGATAGATGTGCAGATCGCTACCTTCAGAATCGGTTCGTTCCATTCCGCGCGTAACGTGAGTATCATTTAACACGTTTTCGCCGTCTCGTCGCAACCTTTATAATTCCCCGACGGTGGCCTCTCTCGTATGACTGACGTTCCGCAGCCGCCGCAAGACGAGCACCGCCTGATTGCGGAACGCAAGCGCAAGATAGCGGATCTGCGGGAAGCCGGCATCGAGCCGTACCCGTACGAGTACAACCCCTCGCACCACGCGGCGCAACTGCAGACGCTCCACGCTTCTTTGCCAGAACAAGGCCGCAGCGGAGAGACCGTCCGTGTCGCCGGCCGCCTGATGCTGTTTCGCGACATGGGGAAATTGGCGTTCGGTCATGTCCAAGATGAGACGGGTCGCATCCAAGTGATGTTACGAAAAGATCCTCTTGGCGAGCAGTGGAAAGTTGTTGAACTTCTTGACCTTGGCGATTTCATCGGCGTCGAAGGCGAAGTGATCAAATCGAAGACGGGTGAAGTAACGGTCGAAGCGAAGAACATCGTGCTGCTTAGCAAAAGCGTCCGTCCATTACCGGACAAGCACAAGGGATTGAAGGATGAAGAGACGCGCATGCGCCAGCGCTACCTCGATCTCATCATGAACCCGGATGTCAAGGAGATGTTCCACAAGCGCGCGAAGATCATCGATGCCACGAGAAAAGTGCTCGCCAAACACAAGTTCCTGGAAGTGGAGACGCCCGCGCTCCAGACGCAGTACGGCGGCGCGAACGCGAAGCCGTTCATCACGCACATCAACGCGTGGGACATGAAGATGTACTTGAGCATCAGTCCGGAACTCTATCTCAAGCGATTGCTCGTGGGCGGATTCGAGCGCGTGTACACGATCTGCAAGAACTTCCGCAATGAAGGCGTGGACCAGACGCACAATCCCGAATTCACCATGATGGAATGCTACGCGGCGTACTGGGATTACCAGGGCATGATGACCTTGACAGAAGAGATCTACGAGGAGGCCGCGAAAGCAGTGAATGGCACCACACGCGTCATGCGCGACGGTGTGGAACTCGATTTCCGCCGACCGTGGAAACGCGTCGTGTTCATGGATGCGGTCAAAGCGTTCGCAGGCATCGACCCGATGAACGCGCCGCAAGAGGAGCTCGATGCGTTCCTGAAAAAACATCACATTGATTGCGCTCCACATGCTACAAGAGGAGAGATCGCATTAGCCCTGTTCGACGAATACGTCGAGGACAAACTCATCCAACCGTGTCACGTCATTGATCATCCGATCGAAAGCACGCCGCTGTGTAAAACACTCCGTTCCGGCGACGCGCGGATCATCGAACGCTTCGAGAGTTATGCGAACGGCGTCGAACTCTCAAACGCATACAGCGAACTCAACGACCCGGTGAAACAAAAAGAGCTCTTCTTGCAGCAAGAAGAGAAAGGCCGCGGCGGCGATGAGGAAGCGCACCCGATGGATACGGACTATGTCGAAGCGCTCGAGTATGGCATGCCGCCTGCTGGCGGATTAGGTCTCGGTATCGACCGCATGGTCATCTTCCTCACGCAAGCCGAAGGCAGCCGCGATGTCATCTTGTTCCCGACGGTGAAGCCGGAGACGAAGGAGTAGTTAACGCTTCGGGTGTTTCCTTTTTTGCTTCTTCATTGAATTCCACATGAAGTAGATGAGGATGATAAGAAGCACTATGCTGAATATCCAACCAAAATATCGGTATTCCTCAGGGAGCAATTTCGTCAGTGCAACGGCGACTCCTATGGCTGCTAGAATGAGAAGACTCACTAAAATCATCACAACGGTGTTGTAGAAAATTCCGAGACGGGATCCTTTTTCCATTTCTTTGGATGCTTTTTTTGCCCACGGTTCGATACTTCGAGCGGTGTCCATTAGTTGACGCTGAGTGGTTTCGGGAGATCGTCGCGCCATCTATTACTTACTCCCCACAATTTTTTGGAAAACTGTGACTGCTAATGCGAAAAGCAACAGTGCGGTGATCAATGTGGCAAGTGCATCGCCTTGAACTGCTACTGAACCAATGACCTTTAGAAATGGTGGTAAGAGAAGAAGCATGGCGATTATCGCAAGGGCACCTGCTACTGCTCCGCC
>CAZIKW010000023.1:4972-17393 GCA_964540015.1 uncultured Methanosarcinales archaeon
CTGGCCGTAATCTGCGTACGTCCACTTTCTGATGGGAAAAGCCACTTTTGAGACGTAAGGACGTGATTATTTAAGAACTCCTCCCCCCGAAACCTATTTAAACGTCGGGTCGGCACCTCGACGTACACTGAGAGAAGAGCGACACCCGAAACACAGGGCGCACTACGTGAAACCTTTACTCCCGACCTGGCGCGAACGCAAGCGCTACATCGTGTATGAGGTCATCACCGCCCATCCGACACCCCGCGACCTCTCCACGCCGATCTTAGAACGGCTTGGGGAACAGCTCGGGGTTTTCGGAGCAGCGAAGGCAGGCATTCTTTCGGTACAATACGATACGAGTTCGCAGACAGGCATCCTGCGCGCCGCGCATCTCGCGACGCCGGAAGTCCGCTGCGCGCTCCTCATGATCACGCACCTGGGGCGCCAAGAGGTCCTGATACGGACGCTCGGCATCTCAGGCGCACTCGCGGGAGCGCGACGATTCCTCCCAAAAGGAGTCGAGCTCACCGCGACCACCACAACCAAAGGCCTACACGGAGGGAATCACGATGCAAGCGATGCAACACCAAATGATGGGATATGACCGGGCGATCACGATGTTCAGCCCCGACGGACGATTGCTCCAGGTGGAGTATGCGAAGAAAGCCGTCTCTTTAGGCAACACGGCGATCGGCATGGTCTGCAAAGACGGTGTCGTCTTAGTCACCGACAAGCGCGTTGTCGATAAGCTCGTCGTTCCCGAAGCAGCAGAGAAGATCTGGCAAGTCGATGATCACGTCATGTCGACGGGTGCGGGCATCTTGAGCGATGCACGCGTCATCGTCGAGCGCGCGCAAGAGAAAGCCGCGAGCTACCGTATCACGTACGACGCGCCGATCGATATCCTCAGTATCGTCAAGGACATCTGCAACCTCGCGCAGTACTGCACCCAGTCGGGTGGATTGCGACCGTTCGGCGTGAGCATGCTCATCGCCGGCCGCGATAGCGACGGCCACAAATTGTACCAAACTGACCCGACGGGCGTCTACCGCCGCTGGAAGGCGACGGTGCTGGGCGAGGGCGAGGACGCGATCCAGCCGATCCTCCACAAGGAATACCGTGACGACCTCACATGCGAACAGGGCGTGACGCTCGCGATCAACGCGCTCAAGCAATTCCTCGGCGAGAGCTTCGACATCATCCGCGTCGATGCGGCGATGATCAAGAACGGCTCGATGGAGCGCGTCGCGCGCGACAAGCTCCTGAAGGCTCCGAAGGAGAAGGCTGCGTAAGCCGGGCGATGTATGGTCGACCGCACCACGCGTACCGCATTCCAGCCGGCGAAAGTCTCTTGGAATCTCGCGTGGATAAAACGCGGCGGCCACCAGTTCGAGATCGTCATTGACCCTGATGCTGCGCTCGCGTACCGTAACGCGCGAGGCACGACCGATATCGTCCCGGTGCTGCACAGCGAGCACATCTTCGCGCACGCGCAAAAGGGTGAGCGCGCGAACGAAGCGGATATGCTTGCGGCGTTCGGCACCGCCGACCCGCTCGCGGTCGCGCGCATCCTCTTACTTGAGGGGGAATTGCAACTCACCGCGGAATACCGCGCAGGATTGCGTGAAGCCGCGCGCGCCCGCATCATCCAGCGCATCGTCGCGTACGCGATCGACCCGACGACACGACTGCCGCACCCGCGCGCTCGTATCTTACTTGCGATCGAAGAAGCGGATATCCGCATCGACGAGCGAGAGGATGAGGAGAAACAGGTCACGGCGATCGTGCGCAAGCTCCAACCCATCCTCCCGATCAAGCTCGAGACGGTGACGATCCAATTCCGTTTGCCGCACCCGTATGGGCAGAAACTGTACGGTGACCTCGAGCGCGCAGGGACGCTCAAGCGCACGGAGTGGGCAACTGATGGGGCGCTCATCGCATGGGTCGAACTCCCAGCAGGGCTCTCCACGGATCTCATTTCCGACATCAGCAAGAAATCACACGGAGTGGCAGAAGTCCACATCGACAACGGCCGCTAATCACGCTCAGAAAACACGAACACAGGTGAAACGAACATGCAAAGCACGCTACACGCGACAGAAAAGTCGGTCGTCGCCCCGGGCCAAATCCTCGCCACCGGCATGGATTACCTCCCCGGCGTCGGAACGTACCGCCATGAGGACAAGATCCTCGCGAACCAACTTGGACTCCTCGCCTTCGAAGGCAAAGTCCTCACCACCGCACCGCTCGCCGGCCGTTATTTGCCGACGAAGAACGACGTCGTCATCGGAAAAGTCCTCGACGTCCTCATGAGCGGTTGGCGCATCGAGTTCAATAGCCCCTACAGCGCTGTTCTTCCTTTGAAGGACGCGACGAGCGATTTCATCCGCAAGGGCGAAGACCTCACGGAATATTTCGACCTCGGCGACCAGGTCGTCTGCAAGATCACGCAAGTGACGAGCCAGAACCTGATCGACGTCTCGATGAAAGGACCTGGCCTGCGCAAGTTGCGTGGTGGACAGTTCCTGAACGTATCGGCCGCAAAAGTGGCGCGCATTATCGGCCGCCGCGGCAGTATGGTCGGCATGATTATGGCAAGCACTGGCTGCGATATTGCTGTTGGTCAAAACGGCGTGGTGTGGATCAGCGGCGAACCGGCGATGGAAGTCGTCGTCGCTAAAGCGATTCATATGATCGACCGCCAAGCGCACACGCAAGGCTTGACGGAGCGCGTCAAGGAATTCCTCGAATCTGCGACGGGCCGAAAGATCGATCTCCAAGCGATCGAGCGTGAAGCGACAGAGCGCGAAGCGGCCGCGAACAGCGAGCGCCGCTTCGAGCGCCGTGAGCCGCCGCGCGATTTCCGCAATGATGGCCCTCGCCCTCCGCGTGAGGAATCGTTCCGCAAAGATGCGGACGACCAATAGGTGACGACGATGACCTACACGAAACGACTCGACGGGCGCAAGATGGATGAGACGCGCCCTATTATCGCGAAAGCCGGTGTGATCAAGAACGCCGACGGTAGCGGATATTTCAAGATCGGCAAGACAGAAGCGTACGCGGCAGTCTACGGACCGCGCGACCTCTTCCCGAAGTTCATGCAGGACCCGTACCGCGGTATCTTGCGCTGCAACTACAACATGATGCCCTTCGCAGGAATGGGCGACCGCGTGAAGCCAGGACCCTCGCGACGCTCCAAAGAGATCTCGATGGTGACGGAGAAAGCGCTCACGCCGGCTGTGTACTTGGATGATTATCCGAACACGGTCGTCGATGTCTTCATCGAATTGCCGCAAACGGACGCGGGCAGCCGCTGCGCAGGCATTTGCGCAGCAGCGATTGCTTTAGCTGACGCGGGCATCATCATGAAGGACATGGTGTCTGCAGTCGCCATCGGCCACTGCGATGGCGCTCTCGTGACCGACCCGAACTACGAAGAAGAGCACTACCCGGATTTTGCGACCGAACCCGTCGGTGACGAGCACGTCGCTGACATCCCGATCGCGATGATCCCATCCACAGGCGAGATTACCTTGCTTCAGATGGATGGTAAGGTCTCGAAAGAAACGCTGTTACGCGCAATCGAAGTCGCTCGACCGGTGCTCGCACGCATCGCAGAGATCCAACGAAAGGCGATCCACGACAAATTCGACCGCTGGACGCGCGGAGAGGAGTGATTCCCATGCAGAGCTCCAAAGAACACATTATCGCTGCCCTGCACAAGGGAGTACGCCTCGACGGACGAAAGAACGACGAATT
Source organism: uncultured Methanosarcinales archaeon (assembly GCA_964540015.1). Taxonomy (GTDB): domain Archaea; phylum Nanobdellota; class Nanobdellia; order Woesearchaeales; family UBA525; genus UBA525. The sequence continues at coordinate 8,717 of CAZIKW010000023.1, forward strand.
CCGTAAGGTGAGTATCGAAGTCGGATTCATCAGCACCGCCGAAGGTTCAGCGCGCGTGCGCTGCGGCGACACGCAAGTGCTCGCTGGCGTCAAGATGGGGCTTGGCAAACCGTACCCTGACACGCCAGACAAGGGCGTTTTGATGGTGAATGCGGAATTGCTCCCGATCTCAAGCCCATTGTTTGAGCAGGGTCCTCCCACGCACGAAGCGATCGAGCTCGCACGCGTCATCGACCGCGGTATCCGTGAAAGTAAGACGATTGACGACAAGCAATTGTGCATCGAGGCCGGTGTGAGCGTCTGGATGGCGAACGTCGATATCTGTCCGCTCAACACGGATGGGAACTTGATTGATGTCGGCGCACTCGCTGCCATTGCTGCATTGAACGATGCGAAGATGCCGTCGATCGTTGACGGCAAGGCAGACTACAAGCACCGCACGGAAGAGCGCTTGCCGGTGAATGGCTTGCCATTGCCCATCACGGTCATCAAGATCGGCGATGTGCTGCTTGTGGACCCGACTGCGGCCGAACTCGCTGCTGCTGATGCGCGTTTGACCGTCACGACGGAAGAGAACGGCAAGCTGTGCGCGCTGCAGAAGGGCGGCGAAGGCACCTTGATGGCGCACGAGGTCGCTGCGATGGTGGATCTCGCGATCGCGAAGGCGAAAGAGTTGCGCAAGATCTTGGTTGAGGCGCTGAACTAGCCAGTTCTTCTTTTCCTCATTTTTCCCTTTTAAACGCTCTCGATATGCTTTTATCCGGTTGATTGCTCCTCTCTGTTATGGACGCATCACGAAAGCAGATTATCACACTGTTCTCCGCTCTTGGGTCGGACTACATCGCGCGCGGCGCCGCATGGGCGATGGAGCTTGACAACGCTCACGATGTGCACGCGTTCTATGCGTTGCGACAAACCCCTGGGTCTTCCCGTAAAGTCCTGCACCTACAGGGCTATCCTGGCATGAGTCGGGGTGCAGATGTCGTGATTCTCGGGCGCGTCATGGAGCAAGACCTGATGGTCAAAGAACGCGCACGCGGCGTCAGTGTTGGCAATGAACACGAAGCGGTGATGGGTTACGTGAGTGGCCTGATGCAGACTCCCGTCGCATATGATGTCGGTACGCTCGCCAGTCTGATCGCGCAGGATGTCCCGGAGCTCCGTTGATATATGGTTGCGGATTTGAAAGAATATTCTTGCTTTCTTTTTCTTGATCTCGATGGTGTCCTTGATGCGGAGGATCTCGTAAGAGACTCTCGTGGTGCCGTTGTGTATGACCACTACAGCCACGTTTTCAATCCGCGGTGTGTGGAGAGCCTCGCATGGTTGATCCGCGAATCCCAAGCGGGGATTGTGCTGTCTTCTGATTGGCGAAAACGCGATTTCACGAAACGGTATGAGGGAGAGGGGAGAGGGTATCAGCAATGGTGCGAGACCCCGGCGAAAATGCGAGAGTTCTGGACGTACCGGAAGTTGCCTGGAACGGTTGTTGGCTCGACGCCTCGCTTTTTCCTTGGTTTAGAGAACGAAGACGTTTGGACGCTCCCTCGCGGCGTCGAGATCGAAGCGTGGCGATTGCGGCATAAAATGACGAAAACGCCGTATGCGATCATCGATGATTCCGATGATATGCTCCTGCAGCAGATTGATCGTTTTGTTCACGTGAATTCTGAGCGCGGTCTCACGCGCGAGGATGCGCAACGAGCGCTTGCTATTTTGCGTACGCCGACGCGGTGGTGAGTCTGCGTGTCGACACCTGTTATTTTTCTTGACATGGATGAGGTTCTTGTGTCGACGCGTCATCTCGTTGTGATCGGCACCAATCACCAACGTGATCAGACAAGCAAACTCTATCCGCCACCTATCGTTCCGGGCCAAGCGTCGAAATACTTGAGCGATCAGTACGAGACGATTTTCGATCCTTCTTGTGTGCACGCGCTGCGTCGTTTAGTGCGTGGGTCGGGTGCGGATATCGTCGTGTGCTCCACGTGGCGGGGTATGGGTATTGATCGATTCCGCGAGATGTGGGAGTATCGCAAATGCCCGGGCACTATTTTGGATGTGACGCCGAACCTTCTTGGCGCGTCACGTGGATGCGAAATCGACGCGTGGCTAGAGCAGAATGATCCCTTCACTCCGTATGTGATTGTTGACGACAGCGAAGATTATTTCCCCTATCATCGCTCACGGCACGTCTGCCCGAAACCCTGGAACGGTCTTTCGATGCGTGAAGCGGTCGATGCACTCGATATCCTCGCGCAGCAAAACGTCGACGTACGCTATCGGTAACCCTTGAGGATATCTTCTATTCGTCCCGCGAGCCGCTCGAGCGCCTTGTCCTCTTTCGCGGCTTTTTTTATGACGACGTGTTTCGGATCGATGAGCGGGTGTTTCGGGTCGTATTGTGGGATAAGATTCAATTCGACAACATCCTGTATCAGCCAACAATCGACGAGCAGATAATGGAAGCCGAGCTCAAGACATCGCGCTGGCTCGAGGCTCGATTCACCTCTGAGTGTGGAAGGGTCAAGCGTCTCCGGTCCATCTTCCACGTGGATGAGGAGGTCGCCGACCCATTGCTCGTAGCCGGACATCTTATGATAATAGTCTCCACGTTTTGCACAGCTGCGCCAATCATGGTTCCCAACGCCGGTTATGCCGAGATCATCAAGGAATTCGTCAACGTGCTCTGGGAGATTGCATGTGTTCATCAGCACCGTATCGAACTGCGGCTTCATGCGTTCGAAGAACTCTCTCGTGTACGGCCGGACGAATCGGTTGCGGAATTTTGTCAATTGCGGACGCGAATATACTGCGAACACATTGTCCAGATCCAGCGTCAGGATGCGTTTCATTTGGAACTCGACGTTGTATCGCTTTTATGTTCTTGCTCGCGATTAGAACATCGGTATCTTTTTTGTCTCGACTTCGGTCCGCGCATGCGTCGTATAGTCCTCTTTGCCACAAATGCCGCAGTAGCGTCGCCACCGGTCCTCCGTCCTTGACGGCACGTACACGGGTCCGCGCCAATCGATGCCCATCGTGCCGGGTGGGTCGCCGGGCAGCTGATGGCTTTTATGGTATATCGGCTCATACGTGATACGGTACTGATGATGGCACGACGCTTCGATGCGAGTGAGCTCTCGTTGCGTCTCTTGGAGTTGTTCCTCTAAGCGTTGCTTTCGCTCTCTTGCTGTCCGGGCCTTCTCCTCCATAGGATCCTCCACATACTTATTGTAAGAAATACACTATCGATATTTAATGGTTCCGTTCATCGTTTCGGAAGCGCTTTCTCGACAGCAACCTTTTTAAACCCCTGGCCGTTCCACCCCATTGATGTTCATCGCACAGCGCGCCGAGGGCTACAACACCAAGTACGAGCGCGCTCGTATCATCGGTGCCCGTGCGCTGCAGATCAGCCAAGGCGCACCGCTTCTCGTGAAGCTTTCTGAAGAGCAGCTTGTGGCACTTAAGTACAACCCGGTTTCGATCGCGAAGATGGAATTCGAAGCTGATGTCATCCCGATCAGCATCAAGCGTGAAGTCACGCAGGTCGACGAAGGCCTCTTGAAGGAACTCGAAGAGTCCATCTAGGGCTTTTCTTCTCTCCCGTTAGAGTTTGTTGTCCCTTCTCTCGCGCAAACGTTTTTAAAGCTCCGTCGTGCTCGTCTTCATACAATGGCGGACGATACGAAAGGCATCACGGTCAAGAAGGCCGAGGATATGGCGGAGTGGTACGGGCAAGTGGTCGTGAAGAGTGAACTTGCCGACTACGCACCTATTCGCGGTTTCATGATCATCCGCCCTCGTGGCTATGCGGTCTGGGAGAAGGTTCAGCGCACGCTCGACAGCCACGTGCAGAAGAAGGGCGTCAAGAACGCCTATTTCCCGCTGCTCATCCCTGAATCGTTCTTCAAGAAAGAGGCGAAGCACGCGGAAGGCTTCAACGCCGAAGTCGCGTGGCTTGAACGCCAGCCTGGCGAGCAAGAGCGCTATGCTATCCGCCCGACGAGCGAGACGATCATCTACGATTCCTACGCGCGCTGGATCCGCTCTTGGCGCGATCTGCCGCTGCGCTTGAATCAGTGGTGCAGCGTCGTGCGCTGGGAAGTGAAAGACACGAAGATCTTCCTGCGCAGCCGCGAGTTCCTGTGGCAAGAGGGCCACTGCGTGTACGCGACCGAGGCAGAGTGCCACAAGGAGACGCTGCACTATCTCGAATGCTACCGCAAGATCGCGGAAGACCTGCTCGCGGTGCCTGTCATCCTCGGTCGCAAGACGGAGAGCGAACGCTTCGCCGGCGCGAAGGATACGTACACGATCGAAGGCTTCATGCCCGACGGCAAAGCATTGCAGATGGGTACGTCGCACGACCTCGGCCAAGGATTCGCGACCTCGTTTGGCATCTCCTTCCTCGGCGATGACGGACAGCGCCAGACTCCGTGGCAAAACAGCTGGGGCATCAGCACACGCATGCTTGGCGCGCTCGTCATGGCGCACGGCGACGACAAAGGATTGATCCTGCCTCCAAGCGTCGCAGAGCACCGCCTCGCTATCGTGCCTATCTTCGTGAAGGACGAGGAATTAAACAAGAAGACGATCGAGCGCTGTCGGCAGTTGGCGAAAACGTTTTCGCGCCACAACCCACTCCTTGACGAATCGACCGCGTACAGCGCAGGTTGGAAGTTCAATCAGTACGAGCTCCAGGGCATCCCCATCCGTATCGAGATCGGCCCGAAAGACATCGAGAAGGATAGCGCAGTGCTCGTGCGTCGCGACACCGGCGAGAAATCATTCGTGCCGACGGCAGAGCTCGCCGCGCGCGTGAAGACGACGCTCGACGCTATCCAGGATGGATTGTACGGTCGCGCGAAAGAGCGCACGGAAGCGGCCAAAGCAATCGTCACGACGTGGGAAGAGTTCGTGCAGGCGGATAAAGACAAGCGTCTCATCCTCGCGCACCACTGCGGGGATGCGGAGTGCGAAGCAGCTATCAAGACGGAAACGCAAGGCGTGACTGCGCGCTGTATTCCCCTCAAGGGCGGTAAGTCCGAAGGCAAGCCGTGCGTGAAGTGCGGCGAGAAAGCGGCGTATCAAGTGTTCTTCGCACGGGCGTACTGAATCGGAACGTTCTCAGAGCAGTTCGTGCGCAGGTTTGCTCGCGACCAATCGCGCACGACTGAGCGGTAAGGAGTGCGGGATGATGACTTCTGGTAATCGATACGAACCGTCATACGCACGTAACGGGACGCGTGATGCGTAGTATGCGCGCACGGCTTTCGCTTGATGCACCATTTTCGGCACCGTGCGATCCTCACGCGCTTTCGCGTCAAGCGTGTCGAAGTGATCGAACGCGACGACATGCGCGTCATCGTGCGCTTCGAGTTGAATCTCTACAAGCGCGATTGGAAGGTCGGGTGATGGGGTCGCTGGTGCGTTACGTACGATGTACTGGAGCAGCGTCTCCAATCGACGGCTTTCACACCATGTCGGTGGTGCGGGCTCAAATAGCGTGAAGAGGTGCGGGCGGTGCGCTGCTTTTGGCACATTGCGCCAGTGGGGTTTGAGTAACGCAGTGCGAGGTTCAAGCTTCCCCGTCTCTTCGATACGCTCCCATGCGGGAAGCGAGGTGTAGTGGTAGACGCGCAGTGTCATGCAGTCGTATCTCTCGACGTGGGGTATCGCGCAACCTTTAAAAAGCTCTCTCGGACTCTCGGCGTCATAGCGGACCCGTAGCATAGTGGTGGTGCGCCGGCTTCACACGTCGGAGGTCCCCGGTTCAAATCCGGGCGGGTCCATCTAGGAGCACACACGTAACTGATCGCATCACCCCCGAAAAGCTCATGAAATATTTCTCGATCACACGTGAAGCGCTCGCGATGGCGAAACAGCACGTGAATGAGGAGCGACAGATCGACGCGGACGATGCGCTCGATATGGTGGAGCGCTATGTGAGCGACGCGGAATATTTCCAGGCATCGGGTGATGTCGTTAACGCGTTCGCAGCATTGAATTACGCGCACGGCTGGCTTGATTGCGGCGCGAGAACGGGTCTGTTCAACGTGAAAGATTCACGGTTGTTTACCGTCGATGATTGAAGTTACTATTTCTAAGTAGTGAATTTAGAAAGATTTAAATACTCATTTTCACCTTCTGTGGTGATGAGATTCTTGAGAGCGTTTGCTGGCCGTGAGGAACCGACCATAGATACGCTTCTCCCTGATGGCCACTCTCGTGTGGAGGTGGATTTTTGGACGGATGAATTGCCTGAACCCTTGTCCGCGGCGCTCTCGGAACGATTGGCTCCACGTGCGTTTCACGACATGACTTCGGGGTTCTTAGGTTCAGGTTCGTATTCCTCGGTGTTCGCACTCTCTGAGGATTTGGTGCTGAAGAAATTCATGGTTCCGGACAAAGATCTTATGACTGATGTGATCAAAGACTTCTTGATAGCCTCGTATCTTCGTTCGGAGAATATCGCGGCTCCTCGACCTCATTGTATTCTTCTGTATCCAAAAAATACTGAAACTTCAGATGGTAAGGGGGTGTGCCCAGCTCTTATTATGCAACGGTTGCATGAGAAGCACTATTATGAGTTTTCGTTCTTAGAACGACATCGCGTACGGCGATGGCATACTCGTGAGAAAAAGAAGATTCGTAATCTCGGACTCATCGTGCGAGATAGTTATGAAGGTCACAATGTACTCTACGATCGAGTGTCGCGACAGCCTTATTTCATCGATTTTTCTCGATGGGATTTTGCCGATCCTGCGCTCACCCTCGAGTATCTGAAGGAACGTTTTCCTCTGGTCGCCTATGATCTCGCCGCTCGTCCCTGTCACAAAATCGACACCTCTGAGCATCCCTTCTTCACACCGAAGATTATCAGATATGACGCCCCGTCTCGTGGCGTGTCGGTGATGATGTGCTGAGACGCCATCGCGCTACGCTTCTCGATGAGGATCCGGACTTTCATTCGGACGCGTTTGTGCCGCCTCACGCAATCACGGATGCGGTGCGTCACGTCGGGCGTTTAGATGTGTGGGCGAAGTCATACGTAGGATGTGGAGCGTACTCATCGGTATTCGCATTCTCCCCGTCCGTCTATGACTTGGGTTCGTCGTACCGATCCGTGCTGCCGGGCGTTGTTGTTGATTAAGCGCGCTTGCGTTTCACTGTCCGTTTTCGGATCGTTGGTTTCGCACGCGCTTTCTTCTGCCTACCTTTCGTCGTCTGTTTTTTGGTGCGTTCCTTCACGATTCGCTTCACCGGTTTCTTTTTTGCCATTTTCTTTCTCGTTGGGCTGCTCCCGATTCTTGACTGATACGCGTTCGCACGTCGCTCATGGCGCAATTGCGGCAGTGCTTTCACCGCATCGACCAGCGCTTCACGATCTTCTGTAATCTTCTCGACGCCCCCGACCACATCTTCCAGATGCTTCGATGCTTCGCTTGCCGCTTCGCGTGCTTCCACAAGCGCGCGCACCACTTCCTGCTTCGTATCCTCGATGATGATCTCCGATTGGATACTCTCGGTACGATGGCGAGAGATCGGCTCTTTTGGTTGTGGTGCGCCGGCCGCTTTTTGCACTTGCGAGAAGTGCTGCGCGATCAGCGCTCCGAAATGCGCGCGGCGCATCGCACGTACGTGGCGCGTGCTGTAGTACGCGTGGCAGCGCACGCAACGGTAGCCCGCGAGTGGCGAGCCCCGTAGCATGCTATTGCAAGTGGGGCACGGCAGCGGTGTGGGGCGCATATCCGCTTCCCACCGTCGGCGGCCTTTTTAAACGTTCTCTCCGGGGCCGGCAACAACATTTTTAAACGTACGACGGGCCCTTCGTCGACATATGGCAGGCGGATTCCGTATTCAAGAGATTGAGGCGCAAGCGCGCACCTTGTGGCGCGAGCTCGATCTGCTGCGTCGCATCGAGGCGCAAAACGCGGAAGGGGATCCCTATTTCGTCCTTGACGGCCCGCCGTACGCGAACAACGTCCCGCACGTCGGCCACTTGCGCACGACCGTCTACAAGGATCTTGCTATTCGTATCGCGATGATGCGCGGGAAGCGGGTCTTGTTTCAACCTGGATTCGATACCCACGGACTCCCTATCGAGAATATGATCGAGAAACGCTTGGGTATCCAAAGCAAACAGGATATCGAGCGTATGGGTATCGCGGAATTCTGTAGGCTGTGCCGGGAATCGGCAGCGACGAACAAGGACGAGTGGATATCCGTCTACGATACGCTCGGCGCATGGTACGCGTGGAAAGCGCCGTACTTGACGTACGAGAACAGTTACCTCGAGAGCGCATGGTGGGCATTCGCGCGCGCATGGGAGCGTGACCTCGTGTACGAAGGACGAAAGCCCGTCCACTGGTGTCCGCACTGCCAGACTGCGCTTGCAGGGTACGAAGTCACGGACAGCTATCGCGTAGTGAGTGATCCGGGCGTGTACGTACGCTTCAAGGTAATTGGAGAAGAGGATACGTATCTGCTCGCCTTCACAACGACGCCTTGGACCTTGCCAAGCAATGTCGGTCTTGTGGTCAACGGCAAAGAAGAGTACGTGAAGGCGCACACGGCGGACTGGGGGACGCTCATCATCGCGAAAGAACGACTGGTCTTACTCGAAGAGCTCGGTATCGCGCACTCCATCCTCGAAGTGATGAAGGGCGAT
>CAZIKW010000024.1:0-9656 GCA_964540015.1 uncultured Methanosarcinales archaeon
CGGTCCGAACGGTGTCTGGTGCGCGAGTGCACCGCTCGTGACGAACGGCGTCATGCTCGCGTATGCCTGGTTGGCGATTACGCTGTATGCGCATGTCGCGAGCTCGTTCGTGTTCACACGGAGCGTCGTCGTTGTCGTGCCGGCTGCGAGTGTCCCTGCGGGTTGGCCGCTTGAGATGAGAGGCGCTGTCGTGTCTGCGGGCGGTGTCGTATTCGTGCCGTTGCCGCCACCAACACAGATGGGGAAGTTCGGGCTCTTCGCGAAGCCGCTGTTGCCCGCTAAGCACGTGCTGCCCACGCAGACGGTAGGTGGCGTGCCGGTGCGCGCGACCGGGTACATCTCAAACCACCCCGCGCTCTTAGGGCATGCTTTGACTTCGTGCGTTCCGACGCCGCTGGTACAGGTGATAAAACGGCAACCGCCATTCATCGCATCGGCGGTGATGGCGCCGGCACTGCAGGTCGCGGGGATGGGTGCGACCGTGGTGTAGCAGGTCGTGTTCGTTTGGTTGCCTGTCGTGTTCGTCGTCGTATTCGTGGTCGCGTTCGCGACACTGAATGTGACCACGTAATCGAGCGGATTCGTGTTATTGGATGCGTCATTGCATTTGATGAAATACGCATATGACCGTCCGTCGGCGAGGAAGAGCATCGACGTGTGATTTCGCGCTCCTGTGCTCGTGAACGCGCTCATGCTCGTGTACGCTTGATCGCTCACGTTCGTGTAGGCGCACGTCGCGTTCTCATCGGTCAGGACAGCGAGAGTGGTGTTGAGCGTGCCGTTTGGCAACACGCCACTCGGTTGCCCGCCACTGATGATGGGGGCGTTCGTGTCCGTGCCGTTGAACGCGAGGATGTGTTGGCGATAGACGCCATTGCGGCGCGCAAGCCACGTCTTGGTATCATTCACGCTCTGGTCCCACCAGCCGGTGTTCGAGGGTTTCTTCCATCGATCCATCTGACGCGTCATCTCAGGGCGCTTTTGGGCAGCGACGCGATCGAACGTCTCGTTGAGCGCAACGCTTGAGAACTTCGTGTCGAGGAGTTCGAGGTTGCGGGCGATGAACTGCGCGCGGAAACCAGGGTTCTCCATGCCTTTGACGAGGAAGATCGTCGCTGGGTCGGTTGCTGGCTTGCTTAAGAATTTCTGGACGGTGTTATCCGTGTACGTGATGTGCGAGTAGAGACCCATCGATTGATCGCGATCCTTCGGGTCGAAGTACCATCGGCCGTCGGCGGGCGTGCCGGGCACTTGCGAAAGCGGGTTCTTGTTGCGCCAGAAGCGGTGGTCGGAGGGGAAGTCTACATTGTTGATGAACATGATCGTGCTGTAATAGTCGATGACGCTCTCGACGTTCACCTGGCTTTCGAAATAGTCGTAGTTCGTCTCGTTCGCGAGATTGTGCGTCGCGAGCCATGCCTTCAGTGCGATATACGGTGCGTTATCGCCGGTCTGACCTTCATCGATCAACCCATCCTGCTCGAGGATGACGACGTCGTCTTTCTTCATGGGTGCGTACTTCACCGCGAGGTACTTATCGTCGATCTCTTCGATGAGGTTGTACGATCCCCAATACTCGCCGTTGATGTAGACGGCTGCTTGCGTGCACTTCGCCGCTTCGACATTGAGGCCTTGGATGGCTTCTCCGGATGCGCAATCACGAATCGCGTTCCCGCTCGACCAGTCTTGACTGCCTTGGCGTAAGCGGAGGCGGCTGTATTCAGGGAAGCTCCTATTGCCAAAGAATGGATAGGTGGTCTTGCTCGGACCGCCGAAATCCTTGTCGTATTTCAATTTCAGGGATTTTTGCGGATACCCGGCGCTCGTCTGACCGCTCGGATAGAGGACGATCAGATCCGCGAACTGAAGCGTCCCGTTGACATAGAATTCGTACTGCGCAGGCCAACGGAGCGAATCATTGTTCCAGTTCGCTGGACGGAAGGGATTGTCCGGGTTGCCGCCGTGCGCTGCGAGGTCATTGTAGTACGTCGCGCCCTTGATGAGCATGCCGATATCGTAATCGTCAAGATAGCGTTGCTCGGTCACGATGCTAATGACGGGGACACGGTAGCTCGCCGCGTCTTGCCCGATGAAGTACGTACGGGTGAGTTCCTTCCCTTTTTGCGAACCGTTCGGTAGGACTTCGACTGCGCGCAATGTGGTCCCCTTGAGCGTAGTATTGGGGAGAGGGAAGACGAAGATTGCGGTGTCGGGGTTGAGCGCAAGCGGGGTGGGGGTGAGGTTGCGCGCGAAAACGGTCGCGCTCCCATTGAACGGCGTTCCGTTCACGAACGGATTCGTGCCGTCAAGCGTGTAGAGGATCGTGTTTCCCGCAGAACCGCTCAGGGTGATAGTGAGCGTGTCCGGATAGAATCCGCTGTCGGGCGATACCGTGAGTGCTGCGGCCGCGCCGTGGACAAAAAGAAGCAAGAGTGCAAAGACAACGAATTTCCCCATATATTTCCCCTCGTGAGTTAGAACAATAGAACTCCTTAGGAGATAAAAGGCTTTCGCATATAGGATTGCACCTGTTTTTGTGACGGGCGGTTTATAAGGGCGTATGCCCGAACGCCGTATCGAGTGCCTAACGTGAAGGCATGCTCGTTTCGGTGGTGGCGCCCGATGCTTGTTATATGCTCCATATACCCATAGTTCTTATCGCGTACAGGGAAAAAACGTGTGAGAACCAATCTCACAACCAACCAAACCAACCGTTCTAACGGTGGAGAACACAAAAATGGTAAAAGCCAGTAGAGGCGGCAGGATGACTGCCGCGAAGAAGCGTGCTGCGAAAAGCGCAGGCGGTAAGGGCAAGGTGAAGAACCGCCCCGCCGGTAAACGCATCATGAAATCGTAATGTTCTGTTGTGCGCGGGACGAGAATGTCGTCCTGTCAGGGGCTCCTTTTTTTCCTTATTGGAAAGCAGTTCCCACAACTGCTTTTTGATTCGCCCCTGATTTTCTCTTCCCTTCTTCTGAGAATCTCTTGGTCTCTCCTGTGCTTTCGTATGCTGAGAAGGAAAAAAGAAAGGAGAAGAATGACACATTACTTGCGCTCAAAGAGGGCTTTGTACTTCGGCCAATACGCATACCCGAGGTAGATGAGCAACGCCGCGAAGATGATGCCGGTCGGCAAGTACGCGGGCGCGATCCGGGCATTCACGATGATGACGCCGATAGCGACCGGAGCAAGGAAAATCGCCGCGAGCCATGGCAAAAAGCCGATGACGAGCATCAATCCCGCGAGGATTTCCGTGGCCTTGATCATCTGAAAGATGCCGGTGTCCCATAGCATAGTGTTCATCGGGATCTGCTCTGCCGGTACGCCGTACGCGGTCGGGTCAGGCGCGAACGCTACCATGAAGCCCGTGACGCCGCTAAAGATCATGAAGAGACCCAAGAGGATCCTGATGGTGTTCAAGAGGTATTTGTTGCGAAAATCCATGCGGCGACGGTCGTGTTTTTCTCTTTTAAACCTGTCGCCCAATAACAGGATCCCTTGTCAGATGTACTGGTGATGCTCTCCCGTGTGGTGATTTTCTCGTCGGTAAAGGACAGAATCTTTATAAGGTTGAGAGCACTCCCCAGTAGTATACTTCCCATGAACTCTGTTTGGCGAGCCTTGATACTGACCGTCGTCGTATTCGCTCTCGTGACGGGCGGCGTGTCGGCGGCAAAACAGGAGGAGTACACAGGCGTGGTTGACGTCATCCACGTCGACGACTTCGATCATCCGCAAAATAGCCGCTACGACTATTATCTGCGCACGCCCACAAAGATCTATCATCTCGCTCCTCATCCATTCCTCGACCCGGTCTTGGCTGGTGCGACCGTGACGCTGCGTGGCGGTGCGAAAGGAAACGAGCTTGCGCTCACACAGGAAGCGCCTGGCGCGCTCGCCGGTGGCATCCAGCGGGCCCCTGCTCGAATATCGGACAATTTCGGTGATCAGCGCACGCTCGGCATCGTTCTGTCGATGAACGGTGCGCAACCGCCCGCGACCGTTGAGCGCGTGCGCCATGAGCTCTTCGACTATGCGCCCGGGCCAATCAATCCGACCACGAGCACCACGCAGACGTACTACAATTCGACGTCATACGGCCAAGTGAAGTTCGTCGGCGACGTGAAAGGCCCGTATGTGTTCAGCGCAACTACTTGCGATCCATACCCGATTCTCGAAGAAGGATTGCGTCAGGCGAGTGCATCGGTCGACGTCGCGAATTACAGCCGCATCGTTCTGGTGACGAGCTGCTCCCCGTGCTTTTGCGGCGGGGGTTTAGGCACCACGGGCAAACTCCAAAACTGGGTGCTGCCAGACGGTCGGCTGGTGAATATCAGCGTCGCGTGGGAGTTCTCCTTTAACACCATCGTCGTCGCGCACGAGCTCGGGCATAACTTCGGTGGCAACCACGCGAGCAGTTCGTTGTGCCGTGATGAGAACCAGACCTGGTTGCAATACGGTTTGAACTGCGAGCAGTACGAGTACGCTGACGCGTACGACGCATTAGGGAGTGGCGCGAACGAAATGAACGCTATCCACCGCTCGGAGATCGGCTGGCTTGACAAGAAATACACGAAGACCATGGCCAAGGATGCGGCTGCGCAGTACGTCCTCACGGATCTCGATCTCAAACCTGCGGGGCAACAAGTCCATCAAGTGATTTTCCCCGTCACCCGAGACGCGGGTAAGTATGCGGGGATGGACAATGTCTACTATTCCATCGAATACCGCACGAACATGTACTCGATTGGCGGTTCGCGCACCGGTGTAGGCATCCGCATGTTCAAGAAAGGACCTCTGTGGTACGCGCCGAACGCTCTTTACAACATGATGCAGACGACCCTCGTGAATCCTGATGCGCCGCGCGAATACCTGCCGCAAACACCTGGTGGCGCCGACGGTCTGTTGAACGCTCCTGGAGATACGTATACGGATTCTATCAACGGCTATCGTATCACCTTGCTGAGTGTGACCCCTACGACCGCCACCGTCAACGTCGAGCGCATTCCCCAGCGCATCTTCAACTTCGCACAGCCTGTCGTCAAGTATACGTTTGAGCGCACGACGCCAGGACCGTACGGGACGACGATGGTTCCCGATGTTGCCGGATACGCGCCGCCCGCGACTGCGTATAATCTGGGCTTACTCGGGACAAAAAGCGTGCCGGGGAACACCATCGGGTACTTCGGCGACCGTATGAACACCACGCCAGGGAGTGCGGGGAGCTACCTTGCGACGGGTGGTTTCGTCCCGGCACTCGTGCATGATCGTCAAGCGTCAACGATGGCGTTGTGGATGCGCGCGGATCCGTATGTCCCAGCGCCGGGATACCCGTACGACCTCAATCTCGTTACGATGGGCAATGCGCGCATAGGGATGCAGCTACACGCGCCCAATGAGGGGCTGTTCTTGGAGAACTGTTTCATGGTCAATGCGGAGTTCTCCTGTATCACCTCAAGGACTCCCCTGCCGTCGGCTGGCCAATGGCACCACATCGCCGCGACCTATGATGGTACGGCGCAGTACCTGTACGTGGATGGCGTGCTCGTGGCGTCCGCGCCAAAGCCTAGTGGTTCGGTCGGTCTCGCGTTCGCGCCTTCACCTAATATCAACGTTGGCGGCAACCCGTGGGAGTCCACGCAGTACAACGGCTATATGGATGATGTGACCTTCTGGGCGCGCGCATTGACGCAAACGGAAGTGAAGGATATCGCAGCGATTCCCCCTCGCTGACGTAACGATCTTTTTTAGGCACTCTTAAATATCGTATCGACCGTAGAGCGCACTATCTCAAGAGGTGCTCCCTATGACCTATGTTGACGGCTATGTGATCCCGATGCCAAAGAAGAATATTGCTTCCTACCGCAAGATGGCGGAGATGGGAGGGAAGCTTTGGATGAAGCACGGCGCCCTGCAGTACTTCGAATGCATCGCTGATGATGCGACGCCCAAAGGCGTGGTTATGACCTTCCCGAAGCTTGTCCGCGTGAAGACCGGGGAGACGGTCGTGTTCTCTTTCGTGCTCTACAAGTCCAAAGCGCACCGCGACGCGGTCAACAAGAAGGTCATGGCCGACCCCTACATGAACGACCCAAAGAACATGCCGCATAAGATGCCCTTCGATATGAAGCGCATGTCGTATGGTGGCTTCAAGGCGATGGTGGAGAGATAGTTACTCTCGTAAGTCGCTAAGCGTCCGGATGCGCACATGCCCAGGGAACCAGCGTAGGAATTCGCCTGTGTAGAGTGCATGCGGCACGCCGAGCCCTTGGTTTTGGAGTAATGCTTCGAAATCCGTGATATGGGCTGCGAGCGCGTCTTTCACGCGTGATGCGAGCTCAGGATCATCGGTGAACACCGTGTCGGCCGTGAGAATAACGAATGGTTCCGTAAGAATGATGGTCTCACCGCTTTCAGTCACATGTCGGTCTTCATCTTCCTTGTTCGTGATACCTACTTCTCGCTCGAGTTTCGGTTTGACCAGGTTTTGCGCTACGATCTGGGCTATGTGGAAGCCTGCGAGAACCGTTTCAAAAATATCTTCACCTATAAATCGTGTGGAAAGTACGTGTGGTCCAACTTCTTCTACTATCGCCGGTGGGTCGGATTCGCTGCGCATATCATCGCTATGGCGCTTGAGTGTGACGGTTGTGTAGCCGATAAGGAATTCACGTTCGAGTCCCAACGTATGAAGCACCTGCAGTCGTTGCGCGGGCAGGATACGTGATTCCAGGAGGAACTGGCTGAAGCTGCTGCGCTCGAATGCGGTCGGGTGAAAGAGTCCTACGGCACGCAATCCATCCGGCGCTTTGAGCCCTGCTTCGGTGAGGAGCACGCGGACTCCCTGATCGATCTCCATACGGGAGTCGGAGTCGCGTATGTCTTTTCAACCCTTCTATGGACACATCGTCGATCCCCAGCAGCTTTGGCGGGTCGTCACGATGTTCTTCCACGGTCCTGCCGGGACATCGCTTGCCTTCACCCATTGCCACGAGACCGTGTCGACCGGTCCGAGCGTGAGGTAGTCGCGGACAGCTGGCGAGACGTCAAGACCGGCGAGGTGGCCGAAGCTCGTGGTCGGTTGTGGGTTTGAGCCAAAGACGTACGCGTGGTCGTCGGTCGGTCCAGGACCGGAGTTCTCGACTTGTGCATAGACGGTCTTTGAGCCCTTGATGATCTTAATCCAGCGGTTCTTGATCATGGATTCTTGCGAGCCCCATGAGGATTTCTCATTCGCCCACGGCACGACTTGGAACGCGTCGGACTTTCGACCCGTGTAGCTGTAGTCCGTATAGGGAACTGCGACATAGAAGGGGTTTTCCTTCGGCGTGAAGCCAGCCGGGTACCAGCCGTTACGGTTGTTCGGATCATCGAAACCGCCATAGTGCTCCATCCACCACGTGTCCCATGCGCTGTCGTAATTGTTCGTCCAGCCCGTGTCCGCGGACGGCCCCTGGCCGACCCAGAACGTCGTGACGACGATGTTCGTCTTGAGTGGGAATGAGCTCGGAGCTGGAGGAGGCGTTGGGGTGGGTGTTGGCGTGGGGGTTGGTGCTGGTGCCGAGCACGTCGCGCTCTTCACGAACCCTTCATTTTGGATACACGTGCTGCCAAAGCAGACTTTCGGCGCGGTTCCCGTTTTCGCCTGGCGATAGAGTTCCACGGACGTCCCGCCGTTCTTATTGCACGCCTGGACCTTGATGGTGTTGGTGCCCGTGCCGCATGTCACAGTGCGACAGCCGCTCTTGACGTCGGACGTGATGGTGCTGGTGCAGGTCACCGCAGAGGTGAAGACATCTGTGGCACACGTGCTTGGTGCGGGTGTGGGTGTCGGAGCTGGTGTCGGTGTGGGTGTCGGTGTCGGAGTACCGCAGGTGTATGCCGGGCTCTTCGCAAATCCGCTTGAGCTGACACATGTCGATCCGAGGCAGACCTTCGACACGGCCGAGCCGGTCACGGACTGCTTGTAGAGCTCGAAATACTGCGGTGAGTTCCCGTCTGGCTTATCGCACGCCAAGGTCTTCATGCTCGAAGCACCGTTGGTGCATACAATCGTGCGGCAGGTGCCTGCGGTCGTATCCTGCGTGATCGTTCCACCGGTGCAGCTGGCCGTGAACGTCGAGACGCTCTGGCAGGTGCCGGCAGCAGTTACCGCTGGGGCTGTCGTTGCCAAAAGGAGGGCGAGGAGCGCCATGGCAAGAATCGGTTTTATCATATAAACAGGCACCCGTATCTGCTCCTTTATAGAGGTATTGGTGGTTTTTCTCTCCGGAGTGGAAAATCGGCCGCTTGAAGGCGGGATTTGTGGTGATAGTCTCCAGCAACCGTTTTATCCCCCATCTCCCTAGCAGAGGGCTTCGGAAGGTGATATCTATGAGAACAGGTCTTATCGTATTTGGCGTGATCTTCCTGGTCCTCGCCGTTATCCTCTGGGCCATGCCTGCGCAGACGGCAGGAGCGACGACCACTACCTATGATGATGGCACGGTCGATACGCGTACGACGTACGCGACGGTTGCCGTGCCGTGGCCGGCTACCCTGGCTGTCGGTTTGATCGGGTTGGTATTGTTGGTCTTGGGGTTGACATTGCCCGGTCCGCGCCAGGTCGTGAAAATCGATACGCCATCACGCGTGACGCACACGAGCGAAAGCGTCGAGACGAACTCCGACGGCGGCAAGCGCCGTGTCGTGCGCGAGCACCACGAGGAGCGCAAGGAGTAGGGGTTCTTTTGGTCCTTCTTTTCTAAATTTCTCGTATGTACTTCTCCGAATGTTCACGAGAATAACATCGTCTATCATTCACAATATTATTTTCAGACTCAAGAATGAGAGAACAGGAAAACCAGGACAACAGACGAAAGCGCCCTACTTGCGCTTCTTGTCTTCGGGCTCCGCGTGGCGGGGCATGCGGCGCATCATCATGGAGATGTTCGCGTCGTTCTCGTTGATGAGCGTCTGGGGCACCTCGCGGATCTGGACCTTGGAGCGCGACGCGATGCGGTCGTCCTTACCGGTCTCGAACTTGATGTACTTCTCCTTCTTTGCGGAGACCTTCTTGTTGAGTTTGTTTCGCTTGCTGTTCTTGCTCATGGGGAAATCACCTGGGCGCGGGTTTGTCAGGCTTGCGACCTACGGTCAGGCCTGCATCGTAGGGCAGCGACCCGCTCTCCATTTATATAGATTGTTCTCTTGAGCCGTTTCACCACTTCCTTTAAAAAGCGATTCGGTTTCCCGCAGACGATGAAGCGCACCCGCACCTTCCTGACTGAGGCCTATGAAGTCCTCGGCGTCACGCCTGAGACCCCGAAAGAAGAGGTCAAGCGCGCGTTCAAGAAGATCATCATGGTCCACCACCCTGATACGCAGGGTGAAGAGAACAAGGCCGGGTACGAAGAAGCGTCGAAGATCTATATCGAAGCGTACAAGGCCATAACAGACGAGGAGTTCTTAGCGAAAGTCAAGGGCTTTGAAGACGGCACGATTGGCCGAAACCAAGATTGCTACTGCGGTTCTGAGAAGAAGTACAAGCAGTGCTGCGGGAAAGAATAAAGGAAAAAAAGGAAGGGTCTCCTTATCCTCAACTAGACATTCGTTTCGTTCTCTGTCTGGTTTCCGGTCTCATTCACCATCGGCTCGATGAGCACGGTGAGGGTATC
>CAZIKW010000024.1:9666-17352 GCA_964540015.1 uncultured Methanosarcinales archaeon
CGATCGAACCGTTGCTTGCGGTGCACATCGCGTTGTACGTGCCCGCATCCTCATACGTGTGGAACACGTTGTTTGCCGTCGTGTCCTGCGTATCGCCGTCACCGAACGCCCACGCGTAGTCGGTGGCGTTATAGCCTTCCGTGTCGCACATCAAGACCACGTCGTTTTCTTGCGGATAGAACGCTGCCATCGAGAGCTCCACAGACGCATTCATCGTCGTGTTCGTCACGTTGCCGGTCGTATTGACCGTCGTATTCGTGTTATTCACGGTCGTATTCGTCGCGTTCATCTGCGGCTGACCTGCGTCGCACGCCATAACCGGGCTGCGCGCGAAGCCGCTGTTGTCATCAACGCACGTCTCACCGATGCAGATCTTCAAGCCGTCGCCCGCGCCTGCGAGCGTATACATCTCGAAGTACAGCGGGTTGTCCGCGCTTGGCTTATCGCATGCGAGCGCGCGCAACTGCGTCTCTTCACCGTCGCAGATAATCACGCGACAGCTCTGTCCCATCTGTTGCTGCGTCACTAAGCCGCCAACACAGGTGGCCGGGGAGTTCTGCAAGATGCTACAGGTGTTGTGTCGCGGAATATCCGTGATCGTCAACGTCTTCGTCGCGCCAACGGTCGTCGTGTCATTATCGAGGTGCCCGTAGCAGGTCGCCTCGTACACGCCGTTCTCCACATAGGTGTGGAACACGTTCTGGTTTTGGATGTTGAGGTTCTTGTGACCGTCGCCAAAGAACCAGCTGTAGGAGATCGGCGTCACGCCAGGCGTCTCGCACATGAGGACGTACGCGCCGCTTTGCGGATAGTATTCCTTCACAGCGATATACGCGCCGGTGACGTTCGTCATGTTCGTCGTCGTGTTCACGGTCGTATTGACGGTGGTGTTCACCGTCGTGTTCGTGACATTCGTGGTATTCACGGTCACGTTGGTCTCATTGACGGTCGTATTCGTCGTATTCACTACCATCATGACGTTCACGAGCAGCGAATCCATCGCCGTCATGTTCGTCTCATTGTCCGTGGCGACACATTCGACGGTATAGTTGCCATCGGTCGCGTATGTGTGTGACGCTGCGCCACCCATATCGCTGTTCATAGGCGTGCCGTCGCCAAACGTCCAATCATACTGTGTCGCGTTGAAATCAGGGACGCACCAAAACAGGTATTCCCGATCTACCGGATATCCTGGTGCGACGCTCACGCTCGTCGTTTCCGCGAGCGCCATCGGCGCTAAGAGTAGAGCGAGGAGCCCTACCGTCCATATCATTGTTCGCATAGTCCACCTCTTGGTACTAAAATGCTGTCGTTGACTGAACTGACGCGCGAGGGGGGTAGCGTCAGTGAAAGAGGATAGTTAGGCGCGACGAGTGGTGTTTTCCTTCCCGAGGTCCGTGCGCGCATCACGACCAGCGATGTCTTTCGTCGCATTGGTCGGATTCGTTCGGCTCTCACGCAACTGGCTTGCGTGCGTCGCGTCATTGCCGCGTTGATCGCCGCCTTTCGCCGGTGTTTTCACGCTGCTCGTCGCTTTGCCGCGCGCCCATACTTCGGCGCGTGACGTCGCGATAGCGAGCGCTCTTCCTTCGCCGTAGCCTTGCTCGGTCAGAAGCGCGTTCGCGATTTCGATAGCCTTCTCGCGCGTCTGGGGCTCGAGGTTCTTGAGGCTGTCCGGATAGTCTTCTGTCGTCCATGGCATACTACCACCTCCAGGATAACGTATCGACAGATATGTGCTCTGTCTGTTGTGCGCAATCTGTTTGCGCCGTTATTGTTCGGGTAATGCAAAACATTGCGTGAAATGCCGACAAACGGCATGTGCGCAGCGTCGATACCCATAGTCTTTAGCGAAGAGCTACATATAAGCGTTCCTTTTTCCGACGACAAAAGCGAGTACAGCGCGTGTGGCTTAGGAATTCTTGCGGGAGCGGCTTTTTGCCTTCGTACGACGCGTATAGAATGTCACCAGTGTCCACACAAAAAAGCCGAGCATGATGCCGATGAGGTTCGCGTACAAGTCCGTCATCGAATCTCCCCACGGCCCGAAATTCATGCTATTATCTCCCGCACCGAACGCGAATGCACCCCAACCGAACCCGAAGAGCGAGTACCCTGCGAATTCCGTCATCTCAATCAACGCACCAGAACCGATCATCGCGAGTCCTACCGTGAACATCAGTAGTGGCGTTGGTTTGTGGTGCTCAAAGAACCAGATGAGCATCCCGACGGTGAACACGCACAATCCGTAGAAGTGCGTGAACAGATCGTAATTGCCGCCAAAGAACATATCATGATACAGCGACACCTCGGGGATGCCGTGATACGTGAACGCGATCGTGCCGATCGCGTGCATCATTGTCGCCATCCCGAAGCACCATACGGTCGCCGTCGGCACGGTGAAGCGGCGGCTCGCGAGCAACAACGCGCTGATGATGGCGATGTAGGCGATATAATCGAACAGGAACTTCCCGCGGAGGTACTGCACGATCGTAAAGAGCGCGAAGAACGCTATCCATCCCCACGCTACTTGTCGTGCACGTTCCACGCACTTACCTCGTGAGAAGCGTCATCGGGTCGTACATGATCATCGCGTACGCGGTCATGAGCAACCAGACGGTGCAGATGCCAAGGCCGATGATGGCGCGTGCCATGCCGCCGTGCGTCGCAGGCCGGGTCATCGCGAGGCGGATGCCCATGATGCCAAACACGATGCCGAGCGGAATCAAGACGAGATTCAGGAGCGGGATCCAGCTGAAAAGACCGCACGCGAACGCGATCGTCGCGTAGTGCGCGTCTTTCTTTTGGGAGGTGCCTTGTTGGATGTAGGATCGGGTCTTTCGTGCCATTGTCGGAATCACCTTGCTCGTTTATTGCCTTCCTTCTTGACAAGGAACCATTGCATGCGTCCGCCGCGCACTGCGCGCCAGACGCCCCGGTTCACGTAGTATGTGACGATAAAACCGATGCTGAATGTGGCCCCGATCAGTTTGGGGATACTGCGCCAGCGGTCACCACGGACCATGCCCACAACGAACGTCGCAAGCAGGCCGCTCGTGAATGCGATATTGCGTAACGTCTCAGTCATGAACAATACTGGGTTGAATGGCCCTGGTGGGTGCGTGAAGAACGCGATAATGCCTGTGGTGAACAGAAGCAAGATCAGCGTCGTGAGGATGTAGCCTGATGGGAAGAGCACGAGCGTACTGAATTTGCGCGCGAACGTGACCGGCCCTTTCGCGATACCGCTCGCGTGATCTCGCAGCGCGTTGACGACGCCGTACGCCCAGCGCATCTGTTGGCGATAGAGGTCACGCGGCGTTCCCGGCACTTCCATGCCACACGTGAGGTCGTGGAGGTACACGATGCGGTGACCGTGACGGTGCAAGCGCAACGCGTACTCGATATCTTCGGTCAGGCTACCGTGCTGCCAGCCGCCGAGGCGACGCAGTTCGCTCACCTTGACCGCTTCCGCAGACCCGCACAGCATAACGCTGCCGCCGATCCAGTGCATGAACGGCAAGAAGACCTGGTGGAAGGATTCGGTAATGGCGAAACCCAGTGTAGCGCTGAACGTCTTGCGACGGTTAATCGGTTTCCAGCGCGCTTGGACGGCGACGATTCCCTTGTCGTGCTGGAATGGCGCGACGAGGCGGCGTGCGAAATCCGGTTCTGGCGTATAGTCGGAATCGAACACGATGAGGATCTCGCCTTTCGTGTGCGGGAGCATGTTGTTGAGGTTTCCTGCCTTGTATCCTTCGTTGATCTCGCGCTTGATGACTTGGACGCCTTTGTGGCGCTTCGCGAACGCGACGAGTTGTGCGCTCACGCGTGGATCGTTGCTGTCATCGCCGATGAGGATCTGGATCTTGTCTTTCGGATAGTCCCATGCGAGGCAGCATTCTGCGCAACGTAATGCCGCGAGTTCGTTTCGTGTCGGGATTTGCACCGTGATCGTCGGTGCGCGCTTCGGGTCGAACGCGTACTTCTTCGTCTTCGGGCGTACGAGGAGCACAATCAGCGAGAGGATCGCATACATAATGGCGAGGCACGTGGTCGCGATCAGGAGGAAATCGAACATCGCTTGGAAGACGACGTGGAGCTGATCGAGGATCTGCGTCGTGTGCGCCACGTACCAACCCATCGCGTTCTGAGTGGCGTGCGCGTACCAGTGGATGAGAGTGTAGATGTGGTCCATGGGGTCACTTCACGAACGTCGCGCCCGTAGGCGTGACAAGGGCACGTATGACGCTGCCTGCGACGATGAGGTTCATAATGATAGTGTATGGGAAATAGAAGATGATGGCGAAGAGGTCGCGTACGGTGATGCGACCGTGGTAGGATTTCAAGGAGAACACGATCATCGCGACGGAAAAGATGCCGGAGAGCACCCCGAAGATATTGAGGATGTTGATACCCCATTCAGGGATCTTGTAGAGGACGTAGATGGGGCCCCACAAGCTAAACCAGCGGATGAGATAGAGTGCGGCCTCGCTTCCGCCCGTCGGGGGATACCAGTACATCACCTGATAGATGATGAGGGGCAAGGAAAGGAACGCGTAGAACGCCCACCAGTATTGGTTCGCGGCGAGGAAGATAAGCGACGGATTGTGGTCTTTCTTGTACATCGTACGGTGCTTGTTGAGCGATTGGAGACCGCCCACCCACCAGCGCGAGCGCTGCAGGAATAATGCGCGCAATCCGGTCGGGACGACCGTGCTGCCGCGCGCGTCAGGGACATTGAGCGTCTTGTAGCCGGCCGCACGCACGGTCATCGCGATATCCATGTCTTCGGCCATGGTGTCCGTGCTAAACCCACCCAAACGACGCAAGAGGTCGCTTCGGTACGCGCCGAGGCAGCCGAAGAACCAGATGCCGTTATGGAACACCTTGCTAAACGATCGACGGATGAGGTTGTTGTACTGGTACTCGATGCGCTGGAACATGCCGCTGAGGCTGCGGTCGTTTGCGACGAGCACTGCGCCGCTTGTCGCGCCGACGTTCGGGTCCGCAAATGGTTGCACGATGCGCACGAGGAACTCCTTCTCGATGATCGTATCCGCGTCGATGGTGACGATGATGCTGCCTTTCGCTGATTTCAACCCGCGATTGAGCGCTGCGACCTTGCCGCCGTGTTTTTGCGTGAGCACTCGGACGCTCTTGCCGTACGAGCGTGCGAGACGGACGGTCTCATCCGTGCTACCGTCGTCGATCACGAGGATTTCCAGGCCCGGATACTTCGCGGCCGTGAGCGCATCGAGACACTGCGTGAGTGTTCTGTGCTCGTTATAGGTCGGGATCAGGACGCTGACCTTCGGACGATAGCTCTTGTTGATGCGTGGTGTAGGTCGTAGCACGCCAATCACGAAGACGGTGAAAAGGAAGAGCAGGAACAGGAACAAGATCCCAAAGAGAACGGTGGCGAAAGCCATGACGGGATCAATCATAAGTATCGATATGCTTGTGGGCCCCCAGGCCTTTTTAAACGTTTGGGCGTTTTCAGACGGAAAGAGCCTATGGCTGTTGCCTGCATTGGCCAGTGGTCACGCGGCCGAAAACCTCAAAAGCAGCCCTTCCGCACGCCTGCTCATGAGGTTGGTGGAGCTTGAAATCAGGAATCTGCGTTCCTATCGGCAGGAGGTCGTGCAGTTCTCTGATGGTATCACGCTCTTAAGTGGTGATATCGGTGCGGGAAAGAGCACGATTCTCGCGGCAATCGAGTTCGCATTGTTCGGCATCTCGCGCGGGGAACTCTCGGGTGCTGCTTTGCTGCGTCATGGTGTCGACGAGGGTGCGGTGCGCTTGGTGTTTGAGATCGAGGGAGACCGATATGCCGTTGGTCGCACACTCAAACGCGCACGCGGTGCAGTGACGCAGGATGCGGGATGGCTTGAAACAGAAGGAGGTCGTGCGCAACTGACGCCAAGCGAACTGCGCGCACGCATTTTTCAGATCCTTGGTTATCCGCTGCATTTCTTGGCGAAGCAACGTAATCTCGTCTATCGCTCGACGGTCTATACGCCGCAAGAGGAGATGAAAGCTATCCTCGCGGTCGCACCCGATGAGCGTGTCGAGACGATCCGTCGCTTGTTCGGCCTTGACGCGTACCGTACCGCGTGCGATAACGCGCAGCTCGTCGCGCGTGCGATCAAGGACCGTGAAGTGGCCGCGCAAGACGCGATAGGCATCTTGTCGCAAGAGATTGACGCTATCCGTGTGCGTCTGGCGGGTGCCGCTGAACTCGCAACACAACGCGAATCCCTTGTCGCTGCGCTTGCGCAAGCGCGTGAGAGGATGAGTGCTGCGGAACTGCGTCGTGAGCAAAGCGAACGCGATCGATCCGCCCTTGTCGCGGCTCGTAGTGCGCTCGCGATGGCGGCACGACAACGCAGCACCGTGCTCGCCGATATCCAGTCGCGTGAGCTCGCGCTGAGCACCAAACAGCGTGCGCGCGCAGCGAGCGTTGCGGCGCTTGCGCAAGCGCGTGAGCGGATGGTGGACGCCCCTGCCGTTGCAGTTGATGTGGTTGCGCTCAACGCACAAATAGACGATGCGCGCGCGACGCTTGAGCGATTGCGTGGTGAGGAAGGGAAGCTCGCGCACATCCTCGCTGAATGCGAGCATGGCGACCCGGATGTCGTCGCTGGCGCGCCATGCCCGACGTGCCGGCAGATCGTGAGTGGCGATCATCTTGAGGGCGTTACCGCAGCATTGAACGCGAAATCCACAGCCGCGCGCACGCGCCTCGCGCGCACGCAAGGGGAGATCGCCGCGGCCCAGCTCGTGCTCCAATCCGTAGCTGCTTCGCTTGATCGTGCACGGATGGATGCGCAGATGCGCGAGCGTATCGCGTTGCTTGCGACGGGTGTCGCTGGTCTCGACGCCGATGTGTCGCAATTGACGGAAAGCCTCGCTCGCTCACGCGAGCAGCTCGCGGCGCTTCCACCGCTGCAAGAAGAAGCCGCGCTCACCGCGCAAGTGCGTGCTGCTGACGAGCAGGTCGCGCTTGCGCTCAACGCGGTGCGTGTTGTGACAGCCGGAATCCTCGATGTGGAGCGATCGCTTGCGCGAATCGACGCGGCGCAAGAAGCGCTCGTGCGGGAGCGCGACCGTTGCTTAGAGCTTGAACGTTCGCGCGATGAACGCCGTGAACGCCAGGATCGCGATGCGGCACTGCGTTCATGGTTATTGGCGCAATTCATCCCATTGGCAGAAGGGATCGAGCGTCGCGTCTTGCAATCGGTGCATCAGACGTTCGCTGGTGCGTTCCGTGCGGTGATGGCGCAGGTGCTTGAAGACGATACGCTCGTCGCACGACTGGACGCGACGTTCACGCCTATCTTGCAGCAGCACGGATTCGATACCGATCTCTCGTTCTTGTCGGGTGGAGAGCGCACTGCTGTCGCGCTCGCGTACCGTCTCGCATTGGTGCGTGCGGTCCATGTGTTGCTGCCGCATCTGGGCACCGCCGGCATGGTCATTTTGGATGAGCCGACGGAAGGGTTCTCCCGCGAACAGCTGGAGCGGGTGACGGATGTGCTGCGTAGTATCGGTGCTGGGCAATTGCTCATCGTCAGTCACGACCCCGTACTTGAAGGGTTCGTTGACCGCGTCGTGCGGGTACGTAAGAACGGCGATACGTCGGCAATAGATGCGCCACGGTCCGTCACAGAAAGCTTATAAACG
>CAZIKW010000025.1:0-17342 GCA_964540015.1 uncultured Methanosarcinales archaeon
ATGTGAATGTGCGAGTGATCAGCGCCGCGTCAGAGCCGCTTAGGATGAGAGCGCCGAGAGATATGAACGATCTGTTGCGATTGTGATGCAGAGCTATGGGAGCTCATCTTCTTTGAGATTGTGTACGAGCACACCGCCTGCGAAATAGTCGTGCACATCATCCGCGACATGGATGTTGTAGACCGTCATCGGGGTCTCCGTCTCGCGACGCTCAGCGCTACGCACGAAATGCCAAGACGCATCAGTTCGTAAAACCTCATCCGTGCTACTGAGCCGACCGGCCGCAACCCAACCACGCTTCGTCCAGAACAGATGCTCAGGGGTGGTCGTAATCAAGGTCTCATCATCCAACGTCAAGAGTAAGAGCGTTGAAGTCTCATGCACGAGTGTTTCCGTGACGGCGGATACGCGCCGCTCACCGGTATCGGTATCATATACCGTGACCTGGTCTCCTGCGCGCAGGGATTCTATCGCGATCGCCCCTTGCGGCGTCTCGACAGGCGTACCGGCGATGAAGCAACTACCACCGCCAGTACCACCTTGTGAGCTCCCCTCGCATGCCGGCACCGTGTTCGGAATGCTCGAGAGGTCGACGCGAAGGTTCATGCTCTCGCAATACGAGCCACTGCATGCCCAGCACGCATGACCCGCACCAACGTTATTTGGAGATGCCAACCCTTCAGGTGAGCCAGTGATGGTCCAGCCAGTCGCATCCGCACGCGCGACGATCTTCAGGTCGTTGTGACCGTCACCACCCTCCTTGATGCGCGTGTAGATGACGGTCTGCGTGCCTGGAGCGTGCGCGATCCACTGATCCGGGAATGTTATCCGTCCGACATGCTCACCGCCATCTCCGTTGCGGTAGCACGCCGGTTCCTTCGTGCGATCATTGGGGCTATCGCGTTTGTACACGACCTTGATCTGCTTCACGCCGCCTTCGACGCGACCCAAGATATCATACGAGCCCTGTTGCGCAACAACCGCGCCGCATACATCGCCGCCCGGCGGTTCATCCCCACCGCCGCAATTGCTGCCGGCGACGCAACGCAAGCCTTGCGCAGACCACTCCGCGACCATCAGCACCTGCCCACCAGGCAAGTCCATGCAATCCGTCACGCCTTCGGCGCGCGCACACACACGCTGTCCTTCGCGCCACGAGCCGCCACGCTCCTTACCCACTTTCGATTCAGTATGCGGATAGAGCGTGCGGAACGAGCCATCATTCAAAATACGCGCCGCGAATGTCGCGGCTTTCGAACCGCTGGGGTTGAACCCGGTCGGATTGTCCGAACTGCCTTCAGCCCACGTGCCGAAATAGCTCATCACGCCTTCTGATGTGCGCACGAACGTGATGGGCACGACGGGTTTCGCTTCGCCGACCATGCCGGCGATCGAGGAGAAACCCTGGTCAGTCGTGATCATGCGATGGAGTGCGCTGCGTTCGCTCGCGGTGATGCCCGCAGTCTCCAAAGTAACCGTGCCACCGTCAGGGATACCGATATCCCAATCCGCAGGCGTGCCACCGAGTGTGAGGAAGATATGGTCAGGCCACCAGTGGTATGCCGATCCGGTGCGTGGTGACGTCTCTGCCGCGTACGAAATAAGGGTGTGGAAACCGAGCCACGCGTACGCACCCGGCAAGTGGCGTGAACCCGGAACCGCAGCGGTCGTTCCTTGCCAGCGGTCGTTAAAGGGGTAGTTCTTTGGAGTGCCGTGCACCTGCGCAGTCACCGACCTCATAGCAACATCTCGCGTCCCGAGCGAAATGAGGCCCCATGTGGTGCGCAACCACTGACCAGCCCCATCCGCAAGCGCCGTGTGACCTTCCGATAGCGCCTTATCGCGCACGGCGACGTTCGCCGCGAGCACCGGCGGACCGTACAGCGGACTCATGATCTCGGAGCCCATGTGCTTATGTTGGCGCTGGTACGCGAAATATTCCTCGAACCACTGGCGGTCGGCATCGTTGCCGTTCGTGTAATACCGCGCGGCGCGGCACATCACGGCGATATTCTCGCTGCCACCGCCGCCGAATAATCCACTCGGTAATCCACCAGCAAACCTACTGATGAACTCTACATCGATATGCCGTCCTTTCACTGCCGCAAACAGCGCAGTGCTGCAGAAGCAGAAGCCCTCACGACACTCTTCACCGCCTACATCAACGAGGCACTGCGCGTCATCCCCGTCTTCTGCAACGTTCGGGGTCATACACGGCAATGGTCGTGGCGCAGGAGGCCAATCGTCCGCGCACCCTTCGCCGAAATCACATGATGCGACATCGAGCCTGCATGCGGGTGCGCTCCCTGGCTCGCCGCACGCGACCGGTCGCACGTCAGAAGCGTCGTTTGAGAGATCGCCGCACGTGGTGGGTTCGAGCGACGGTTCGCACTGCTCTCCAAGACCAATCACACCATCGCCGCACGCACCACCACCAATCGCATCGCCTGAGACATCGGCGATACGTAGACCGCTCGTGAGTTGGCGCCAGGTGCGCACATTCGCCGGGTTGTCATCCTCGAAATCCGCAGTGAATACTTGCGCACCCAAACCGAGCGCGTACGTCGCGTCTTGCGGCGTCCACTCGCTTAAATCAGTGACGAACGAGCGATAGAGAAGCACGGCTTCCCGGTCCACCCAGGTCGCGGCAATTTCTCTTCCTTGATCATTCGCGAGGAATGCATGATGGAAACGACGAAGCGGAATACCCGCCATGACGCTCTCGTCATCTCCCGCATCACCGAAAAGCGAGCGGAAGAACGCACCGATGCGCTCAAGCACACTCGTACTGAAGGCGTCGATTGCGCTGTCGCTGATGATGATCACTGACGTCGTGGTGAGAGGATCGACGAAAGCGTACGTGCGCATCCCATCTATTGCGTCTGGACATTCTTGGAATTCCGCAAGCGTGGTATCGATTGTATCACATGCATCCGGATCGATATCCTCATCAGAGACCTGCAACCGATACGCGACATCCTGTAACGACTCCAAAATACGCGCTTCGGGCGTGCTCTCCCCCTCGCCCGTGCCGAACGTGCCAAAGACGATATCACCATCAATATCGAGGACGCAATAGCGTTGCCCAGCATCATCCGGAGCATCGCTTGGGGCGAGCGGCAGCACTTCACCAACCGGACCGCAATCGAGCGTCCAGTCCCCGCCTTCTTCTCGCGCAGCATCCGCGAGTGTCGCAGTGAGGAACGCTAGACGGCCATCATCCGTCTCGAGATCTGCACCATCGGGACCGGTGTCACCGCTGTCTTCTCCCACAGGCACAGTGACGACCGAGAGATCACGGAAGGACCAACCTGTCGGAGCGACCGTGATCTGATCCGGATCGGTGAGCGCGCTCGCTATCGTGAGCGTGACGCCACCCGCAGTCTGCTCAGAACGGACGACGCTACTCCCATCGGTATTGAGTCCGCCGCCAATGGTCTGCAGGACCGTGCCATCTGGCTGTGCAACGATGACGAACACTTCGGAGTCCGCGAGATCGTAGACGAGCGTGAGATGATAGGTGCCAGCGGTGAACGGCACATCACCCACGATGATTTTCGGCGCGCCACGCGCGTCGATGAGTACTTGGCCCGGTCGATCACCCGCTGGCGTGCGTACAGAGACGGAAGCGATGCGTTTCGCGCTGCAGGTGTTACGTACATCAATCACCTGGCGGATAAAGCCTGCTGGGTCGGCGCTCGAGATCGTGACGTCGAGATCGACCTGGATACGTTCGTAGGTATCGATTCCGGGAACGACGACGTCACGGGCGCCTCCTGAGGTGAATGAGAATGACGAATCATCTAAGCGAACCGTCCCTTCAGGGTCTGATGTTTCCGGTGTAAAGCCACCCCCTTCAACGAGATTGGGCAACCATGGGATATCGCTTGCGGCCACACCGAGACCGTCGGGTTGTGTCGCGTCTGCGGGCGCTGGCGTCCCTTCGAGCGCACCGCTGCCGGTCACCGCCATATTGCGATACGTCCAGCCGACCGGAACCGCTTCCTCGATGCCAAGTTCACCAGTCGCGTCTTGTTCAAACCCGAGCTCTGCACGCAACCCTTGCGCAGCAATAGAAGAGGTGCCACTTCCCAGGTCGTGCTGATAATTGATCCCGCCAATTTCATAGCGGATGTTGTTGTTTGCCGTATCGATAGTCACGCGCACATGAGCGGTTTGACCGCGAGCGAGGCCCCAATTTGCATACCCTTCGTCATAACTCGCGGGTTGATTATTCGCGTAGTTGGTGCGCGCGACCATAATCGCCTTCCCGTTATTGACGTTCAGGCCGAGCTGCCCGATGAGCTCGCCGCTCGATTCGCCGAAGAACGTCGCGATGACGATCATCCGATCGCCGCGCCAATCGCCGGCAGTCACATCGAACTCGACCGTATAGACTCCCGCGGCATCTGTCTCTACAGTGCGCACGGTACCCGATGCTGCGGTGAACGGACCGTCATCGCTTGAGACTGCAAGAGCGATAGGCGTACCCAGAAGCATCAAGAGCACCAGGAAAATACCACGCACCCGCATATCGCCGAATCCCCGACGCGATGTTTATAACAGTTTCGAGGAGAGAACAGATGTTGTAGAGGTCGCCTTTCTGACACAGCTGCGCGCATTTCGATTGTGCGATAGCATTTCCCGAGGAGAACCCTTAAATACGCAACTCATGAACAACCGTCCTATGCAGTCGCAAGGGAAGCATTCGAGTATGCACCTTGCGAGCGCGCTGTTCTGTGTGTTCGACTACATCGTCGGCACGCGCAATCGCGCGCCGACTGCCTAAGTAACCGCGAAATGCGGAGAACGGGCAGGGCGGCGCACGAACTACTAGCCGTCTTGACCTTCTCTTTGCATTTCGCAAAAAGCGTGAGGTGAAGAGCATGAAATGCACAGAATGCGATGAGGCCATAACGAATCCCATATGCCCTGATTGCGTGCATATGGGTGTGCGTCAGTGGCTCCTTGAACGCGGTGAAATGCGTCTTGCGCGCGAGGCGCGCCAGATCGCGAGCGGTCTTGATGTACCGGGCGATATCGGCTGCTTGCGTTGCGGCGTCTCGATGCGCGTGTGCGCGTACTGCGTCACGAAAGAGCTCTTCCATCTTGTCGCGCGCAAGCCCGCGCTTGTGGCGGAATATCTCGCGCTCTTCAATTTCGATCTCGAGCATTTAGGTTGGGAGCGCGATGCGCGCGCTTACCTGGACGAGGGGTGACTATACATGACACAAGATGTGGGAACAGCAGCGAAACCAGACTTCCTCGCATGGGTGAAGGGGCTCAAGGAGCGCGCGGAAGTGTCAGACAGTATGCCTGAGGGCCGGGTCTGGACCCCTATCGGGGAGCTTCCGCGGCCCTGAAAGGGTAAGCAAAGAACGGTCATTTCCTTTTTTTCTGTATTTTAAACGGTTAATTGGCAATAGAGAAAACAATGCAATTCTCCTCGTTGCAACCGTCCCGGAGGGACAATTCAGGGCTTTTATGGACATATAAGAAGGGTATATAAAGGATATAAAAGCATTTATAAATGGCCGGAAGCTTCCGAAGACGTAGGAAATACCGACCGGAACACCGGATTGGGGGTATCAACAATGGCCGAAAAGAAGAAGGCAAGTAAACCTGCGGCGGCAACGACCGTCACGCACGGGCCGATCGATGAGAGCGCGATCCAAATCGTGAACATCGTCGTTTCGACCTCGCTCGAACACGATATTCCACTCGAGAAGATGGCGGCAGTTCTCCCGAACACTGAGTACAATCCGGAACAGTTCCCGGGACTCGTGATTCGCATCAAGGATCCTAAGACGTCTGCGCTGATCTTCAGCTCGGGTAAGGTCGTGTGCACCGGTGCACGCACGCTCGAGAAGGTCGAAGAATCGATTGAGAAGATCATCGAGTCTCTCAAGAAGATCAACATCGACATCAAGATCAAGCCGAAGATCACGGTGCAAAACGTCGTGGCAAGCGGTTCGATCGGGATGGACCTGAACCTCAACAAGCTCGCGATGAAGCTGGACAACACGGAATACGAACCCGAGCAGTTCCCTGGCCTCGTCTACAAGCTCCACGAGATGAAAGCGACCTTCCTGCTGTTTAGTAACGGCAAGATCGTCTGCACAGGAACGAAGGGCAAGGACCAGGTCATGGCCGCGGTCCAGCGCCTCGTCGTCATCCTCAAGGGCGTGATGTAAGGTTCTTTGTTTTACTCTTTCTTTTTTCTGATTCTCTCTGATTGAATTATCCCTCATCCGCTATTCGTCTTAGCGTTCGTAAGGAGGCACGACCGCCCAATACTTCCAGTGAGGTTTCTCAAACCAAGAATGGAATCGCACATCCACCCGTCCTTTGAAGGCTATCTCAAGCAAGTGCGCGTCCAACATGTTGCGCAGAATCGAACGTCGCGGCTCGGGGAGTTTCGGATCATACGGATCTTCACCTGTGCCAAGCAGCACCATGCGCCCGATGCCGTCTTGTGTCGGTATGATGCGTTCGTATGCGAGCGAGAATCCTTTGTCGTGGTCGCGTAACGGGAAGTGGAACACCTCGTTCTTATCGATCAAAAAATGCAGACCGTTCTTGTCCTTGCGAAAATCGAGCGTTCTCCCCTCGAGCGACTCATTGACTTTGGCCATTCCTTGCGCACTATATTTCCCGTCCGCTCTCACGCCGCCGCAATCGCGGATGTACAGGCGTTCTGGTGTATACAGATCCAAACAACGTCGCAAGTTCTCGAAATCATCTTCCTTTGGCATCCAGTACTGCTCCATGGTGTGCACGACGTTTCCAGCCTATATATCCCTTCCGACGGGTTTTGACCCCTCGTCTTTCGACGAATCACCACCGGAAGAAGAAACCTATAAATATAGTTATAGCTATAACACCCCTATGTCCACCACCATTCAACTCAAGGACGTGACGAAACAGCGCCTCGACATCCTCAAAGAAAAATTCGCGGCAGCGTCATATGATGAAGTAGTTTCGCGAATGACGGAGCGAGAATTAAGTACGCCTAAATCGATGTTCGGCTCGCTCAAGGGAGCGAAACCGTTCACGAAAGCGGATCGTTTGAGGTTCCGCTATGAATGAGTACCTCATCGATACGTCCGCCTGGATAGAGTATCTTCTCGGGACGGAGCGCGGTGCTGTGGTCGCAGGACTTGTCGAAGAAGGAGAAGCGGCCATCTCTATTCTGACTATCGCGGAACTCTCCTGCTGGCTCGCCGCGAGAGGTGATGACGGGAAAAAACACATCGCATTTTTGCAGAATCACACGCAAATCTTCCCGTTGAGTATTGATGTATGCAAAGCTGTAGGCGCTCTCAAAAAATCACAAAGAAAGCAAGAACGATCGTTTGGTACGAGCGACGGGCTCATTTATCTCACCGCTCGAGAACAGAAGCTGACCCTTCTCACGAAAGACAGAGATTTCGTAGGGCTTGAAGGTGTTCAGGTTCTCTCCTGATTTTTTAGAAAACCACACGATTCCCGAAGATACAAGAGAAGAAACTCAATCCTTCTCTACTTTGTGCGGCAACCCGATGTGGTCGCTCACGATAACTTGCCCGCCAGGGATCTGATACGGAGCCGCATCCTGCGTCACACTCACCGGTGCTTGCGTTCCCACAATACTGTGTAGACCGCCCCGTAATCGTGCACGCTCCTCGATCACTTGCTGCGCATCGCTCGTCGCTTCCCATGAGTACGGGTCGAAGTGGTTGCGGAAACGGATGATATTGTATTCGCCGCTCTCGTGCGCGACGAGTGTGTAGAACACCTCTTTCACCATCGAACGACGGTCTTCCGGCACGCCTTTCATCCCTATCTCCTCAAGCGCGGGCATGACATCCTCAATCCACCACCTGTGCTTATCGTACGAGCTGCTCCCACCGATGTTGGTCGCGTTGTCTGCTTGGGATATCGCGTTCGTTTCCGTGAACGCGACCGGCTTGCCGCGCGCCCAGGACTTGCATTCGTTTGCGAGACGGATGGCTTCATCCTTGGTCTCCGTGTAGACGTGGCATGTGGGAACGTCTACGTAGCGCCACGCGTCCGTCTGCATATAGCGTCGCCAGAGCTCCTTCGAACCGGCGTTGGTGCCAAACGGCGCCCCATCGAGTAAGAACGCTTCGGTGCCGGGAGCGCGTTCGCGATTCACATCATCGATCGCCTGGCGACAGACCTTGAGATAATTCTCCACGTATTCACGCGAGTCCTGATTGCTCGTGTTCTTTATCTCAGCGCCGCACTGCACGAAGCGAACGCGAGGATCGTAGTGGAGCAGGCTTGTAACCATTCGATATAACGCGTCGCGAGGGATGTGCGCAGCAGGCCTGGAATTCGCGTCCCAGTCAACAAGGAACAGGTTCTGATCGCCGTAGAGCTCGAGCGCGAGGTTCATGTACGCATCGCTACCTGGTGGAACATCGGTACAGGCAGTCGTGATCTGGTCGCCTGCATGACATGTGGAGAACGCGACCGGCGCCAGGCGCAAGCCATCGAACGCGTCACGGAATTCACGCAAATACGGCTCCTGCTGTCCCGCGCAACCGATACAATTGTGCACATTCATAATAAGATTCTCAGGACCTGGTATAGAGACTCCATTGACCGACGCCGCAGACTCCTTTGGTCGTACCGTCGGTGGTAACAGATACTGCGGCAGCAACCCGATACTCGCGGGCCTACTCGTCGGAATAGAGAGCATGAAGGACGCAAACGGGCCGCCATCTTGCATACCGAGTGCACTTTCCAAACGCAAGTCCTCATTCAATGGCGTGCGCAAGAATGCGAACGTCGCCTCACGGCCTTGTGCGAAATCAGGATTGTCCTGCAGCCATCCAACACCGATCGCGTTCTTCTCGAGCTGGTACAAGAGCGCAACACGACCCGTCGGCGCGTGGAAACCGAGCGCCGGGACATCGCGTATCGACGCTGCGAGGTCAACCATGAATTTACCTGAAGAAAATCGGTACGTGCCGCCGGTTTCACTTGACGTAAGATGAGATTGTAACTCGCGATCGCGCAGCACGCTATTGCGCGTGAAGATCGTACCGGAGTGCGCACCAACTCCCCACTCAACATTTGCGCGCGAGCCGAGGAGTGGTGATTGCGCATAGCGGGAGATATCGGGAAGCATGGACGCTTGGCCTTCTTGCGTCTCGATCGGGATGGTTTGCGGCTGCTCTTCTTGTTTCACTCCTCGCATCAGGCGTAGATGAAGATCACCGTACGTCTCGCCGTCGATAACCGTGACCGTACCGCTGCCAAAGGGTGTCTTCGCGGAGACGAAATATCCCGACGTCTCTTTCAGGAAACGCGCCATACCATCGCGATCCTGACGGATACCCGCGCCAAATTCGTAATCACCCACACGCACGAATGGTCCACCACGCATCACGCGGTGCACTGCAGCGGCATCATCGTCGATCATACCCCACAAGCCAACCCATGTCTTATTGCCGAACTTCACGGCAGCACGCAACGCGCCGCCAGCGGTCTGATAGAAGGAGGTCATGAGTTCCGTGTCGAGCTCTACGCTCTTGCCAAGACCATACATGCCAAGGCCGAGCTCGAATCGATGCGCGTGGAACCCGCCATCGATGAGCATACGCGCCTCATTGTAGGAGAGGACGGGCCCATCCGCAGAACGCACATCGAGTTCTGCGTTGCCGAAGAACAGCTTTCCATCGTTCTTGAATTTCCCGCCGTACGCGATGAATGGATCCGCTTCACCGGTGCCGCGCAAGAATTGCTCGCCTTTCTTCATGTACGCGTTCCACACTTTCCTGTCGCTCTTGAAGGAAGCGGAAGCGCCGACAGCGTTCTCGACAACATCTTCGCCGACCGCCATATCGGCGAGCGTACGCTGGCCTTGTAATGAAGAGCGAGGTAACCCGAGCATGAACGCGCTTCCACTCAACAGATCGGGAGTCGCCTGCTTGCTCCCGAACGCTGAGAGCTCGATTCCTTTCGGCGTCGTATAGAACAGGCGCACATGACCCTGCGTCTTATCATCGAGGAGATATTGCGTGAAATCGTGTGTGCCGAACGCACCTTCGACACCGAAGCGACGCGTTCCGACCTTACCGTGCTCCCACAAGCCGTGCACGGCATTCTCAGGAGTCTCGCTGCCGACAACGCTGCGTACCGCGACGTTGAAGCGCTGGTTCTCGAACTCCTTGCCGACACTCACCGCGAAACGCTGGCGTTCGTCTGCGAAAGCTGGTGCTTCGGTCTTGTACGAGAATCCGAAATCCCAACCGTTCAGGTCCAAAGAGAAGGAGACGGAATCCTTCTCATCTCGCAACAGGTGATCGCTACGCTCAGCATTGATCTCGATCGCTGGAGGCGTCTCAAACGGGATATCCTGCGCTTGCGCAGTGCCAAAGAATGCGGCGGCCGCCAATGCCGCCATACCGAAACGCTTGGCGCGCATCAGGCCGTCTCCATGGACGAACTACCCGCTTCTTTCATTCCCACAAACGGCCGGGAGTCACGCGTGTTTTATAGGTCTTTGCCCGCTATAAAAAGGCAATTTGTCGACGATGGTATAAATACTCCCGGGCAGACAGCGTTCAAGACCTTCAACAACATCCCATACAGCACATTGCCCGACCAATAGGTTTTTACATACCCCCCATCAGTATCGCGGCATGCGCATCCACTACCTGCTCTTGATTCTCGCCGTCGTTCTCATCGCGTGCTCGCGAGGCGTGGATATCGAACGGCCTGATGAAACGGCTCCCGGGCAAGAAGATACCGCAGAGTTCCCTGCGCAAGAAGCGCTCGTGTGGAACTGCGAAGATCCACGACCGACACGATGCGGAAATGAGGATGATCCGGTATGCGCGGACGATGGCAGTGAGTACCGCAGTTCCTGCTACGCGTGCCGCGATAGCGCGGTTTTGACGTACACGGAAGGGCCGTGCAAGGAGGTTGAATGATGATGTCGGAATTCAAGAAAGGATTACTCACCGGTCTTGGGATTTGCGCAGTGGTGGGAAGCACAGCGAGCGGGTGGCTCTATCAAGGAAGAGAGAGCAACCGTTCCATCACGGTCGCTACACAAGATATCAAAGCTGTCGTGACGTATTCTCCGTGGATCTGGGAACGGTATGAGAAGCAGCGTCTGGAAGCCCTGTTCTCGGCTTCACTGCACGGCCAAGCAAGCAATCTCCTCTTGGGACCTGATCTGGAACCAGTCGCGACGATGATGGATATGCGCTGCCAGGAATATAAAGGACAAGTGTTATTCGGTAAATAATCGTTTCATCGCACGTCCAGTGCTGACCAGTGCGAAGGCGCCATACAGCCCCTGTGCGGCACGATTACACAGGAAATAGGGGGGGCACCGGTCATGCAGGCGCGAGTTTGATTTAAACTCGAGTCATTCTCAAATGCGCAAACATGGAGCTTCCCGAGCAGATTCAGACCTTCCGCGACTTCCTCGAAGTGAACGAAGTCTACCTGCGTGAGCTCCACGAACAAGTGCGTAAAGGTAACGCGTGGTTCACCGTGCAGTTCGCTGACCTCGCACGCCACAATCCTGAGCTCGCAGAACTTCTTCTTGAAGAGCCCGAAGATGTCCTCAAAGCGTTCCAGATAGCGATCGACAAGATGGATCTCCCGCGCGCGTCGGAAGCGGCGGCGCCCAAGATCGAACCGCGCATCATCAACCTCCCGCCGCAACAGATCATCGAGATCCGTAACGTGCGCAGTAAGCACCTGAACCGTTTCGTGCAGCTGATCGGGGTCGTGCGACAGAAATCCGATGTACGACCACAGATGACGAGCGCGCGCTTCGAATGCCCCGCGTGTGGAAATATTATTCCCGTGCTGCAGATCGACCAGAAATTCCAAGAGCCATCGCGCTGCGGGTGCGGACGCAAGGGGAAGTTCAAGCTGTTGACGAAAGAACTCGTGGACGCGCAGAGCATCACGCTCGAAGAAGCGCCCGAAGATCTCGACGGCGGAGAGCAGCCGAAGCGTTTGAAACTCTTCTTGAAGAACGATCTCGTTTCGCCGTTGTCCGACAAGCGCACGAACCCGGGTTCGAAGATCACGGTCGTCGGCGTCATCAAGGAAGTCCCGATTGTCCTCCAGACCGGTGGGCAGTCCACGCGGTTTGACCTCATCCTTGAAGTGAATGCACTTGAGAGCATCCAAGAGGATTTCACGGAGATCAGCATCACGCCCGAGCAGGAAAAAGATATCCGCGAATTGTCACAGGACCCTGATCTGTTCGAAAAACTCGTCTCATCGATCGCACCCAACATCTACGGTCACGAACCGATCAAGCAAGCATTGCTCCTGCAGATGTTCGGTGGCGTGCACAAGGCGCGCGATAAAGGTATCAAGTCGCGCGGGGATATCCACATGCTGCTTATCGGTGATCCGGGTTCTGGGAAGTCCGTCTTGCTCAAGCGCGTGAGCGCCATCGCACCGAAGGCACGCTTCGTCTCGGGAAAGGGCGCATCAGGGGCGGGTCTCACTGCCGCTGTCGTGAAAGATGATTTCCTCAAAGGCTGGGCGCTTGAAGCGGGAGCGTTGGTCTTGGCGAATAGGGGATTGTGTTGCACCACAGAAGATGCCGTCTTCATCAAAGAAGACGGGAGTCGCATGACGTTCGGGGAATTGTTTGAGAACGAAACTCAAGACCTCATTCACCCCGGTTTCCGCGTACTCGGTCTTGACGCGAAAGACCTGAAAGTAAAGCCGTTCGCCATCAAACAGGCGTTTCGCACGCCGAACACCAAAAAGATTCTCCGCGTCAAGACGAGAACCGGACGAACTCTCGACCTCACGGAAGATAACGAAGTATTCACCTGTGCAGATTCGATAACGCGATGGCAAGCCATTGGAGAACTGAAAGAAGGTGATTTCCTCGCAGTTCCAAAGAATCTTCCAATCAAGAATGGAAAAAAATGGGATGAGAATTTCGCATATATTTGTGGTCTTATTGCGTCTGATGGTCATATCACGTATAGCGCACGCCACTCGACAGTCGCATTCTATAATTCTGAGAAATATCTTATCGACCGATATCGTCGGGCGCTTGAAGCTCTTGGTTGGAAATCCACGACCTATACGAAGGCGCCGGGGCGAACATCGACGATACGTGGCAAGATCGTAACCACCAAGAAAGAGAGTTATGTTATCTTGCAGACGCAGAAGGCGTTCGCTCAAGAGCTCATGGGGTTCGGCATACCTGTGGGCGACAAATCATCTGTCCGCCCACTCGATAGACGAATATTCTCCTACTCGCGCGACGCCATCGCTCCCTTCCTGCGCGGTGTGTTCGACGGCGATGGAAGTGTGCGACAAAACCCTGCGGAAATCACCTTATGTACCGGTCTGGAACAGAATGCAAAACTTTTCCAGTCGCTTTTTACCCGACTCGGTATCGTATCTTCCATCAAACGTTCAACGAATAGCTGGCACTGCGATGTGCGCGGAGTAAAGAACTGCCGCACATTCCTAGAGATGATTGGTTCATCACATCCGGAGAAAGCGGCTCGACTGCTTCAGATGGCCCAACTCGAGAAGAAGGATCGCATCGACATCCTACCGAACCATGCGAGTTTTTTCAAGTCTTTGCTGGCTTCACGCAAGGGTGAGATCGGCGCCGCGCATTACAAATACCTCTGGCACCACTCCGACAGCGGAACCGCACCCT
Organism: uncultured Methanosarcinales archaeon; assembly: GCA_964540015.1. Taxonomy (GTDB): domain Archaea; phylum Nanobdellota; class Nanobdellia; order Woesearchaeales; family UBA525; genus UBA525. The sequence goes on from CAZIKW010000025.1 coordinate 13,679, forward strand.
CCAGAGAACGGCTCGAATACATAAACGGTGATCTCGACGACCCTGCACTACGATTATTTGTAGAAAGCGACGTTCTTTGGGATAAGATTGTCTCACTCGAAGAAATAAGCGCGGACTATGTGTACGATTTCACGATGATCGGCAGTGAGAACTTCATCGCAAATGATATTGTCATGCACAATTGCATCGATGAGTTGGATAAAATGACCGACGAGGATACGAGCGCAATGCACGAAGCGCTGGAGCAGCAAACAATTAGCATAAGTAAGGCAAACATCCAGGCAACACTCCGTTGCGAGACAACCGTTCTCGCGGCAGCGAACCCGAAGTTCGGTCGTTTCGACCCGTATGAAATCATTTCGAAGCAGATCGAGTTGCCGCCAGCGTTATTGTCGCGCTTCGACCTCATCTTCCCCGTTCGCGATCTGCCCGACAAGGCGAAAGACGAGAAGCTCGCTTCCTTCATCCTGAACCGCCACAAGGAGAATCTCGAGGTGCATGAGATCATTACGCCAGAGCGCATGCGCTCGTACATCGCTTATGCACGTCAAACCTGCCACCCGCGACTTACCGACGCAGCCATCCTCGAGATCAAAGAGTACTATGTCAAGATGCGCGGTGGTGAAGACAACCCGCAGACGGAGACTGCGCTCAAACCCATCCCCATCACCGCACGACAGCTCGAAGCGCTCATCCGACTCGCAGAAGCGTCAGCGAAGATGCGCTTGTCTGACCGCGTCACGAAGCGCGACGCGCAGGTCGCAATCGAACTCGTCCACTACTGCCTGCAGCAGATCGGCATGGATCCTGAAACCGGAAAGATCGATCTCGATCGTGTGACGAGCGGCATCGGCGCGTCACAACGCAGCCATATCCAGATCGTGAAGGAACTCGTGAAGGAACTCGAGGAACGCGTGGGTAAGGCAATCCCTATTGAGGAGATCGTGCGTGAAGCGGGAATCCGTGGCGTCGCTGATTCGACGACGGAAGATGTTATTGAGAAGCTCAAGCGCTCAGGTGATGTGTATTCGCCCAAGCACGGATTCATTTCGAGGACGTGAGAGAGAAACTCATCGAATGAGGTATCTCGGAGCGGTTTTGCTAACAGAACTGAATAAGTCCTCGCGGTTGCGATAGAAGGATAGTGCCTCGTCGAATTTTTCATCAGGTACGTTGGCGTAATACATTCTCGCGAAGCTAGGAATGCGCGATTCGGGTGCTAAACGAGTCGCACCATACGTTTGAAGGACATCCTCTATAGAGGTTGCATCCACACCTTCTCGTAAGATGAGTGTTATAACAGTCATAGCTGTTCCTTGGACGGCGTGTTATAAAAATCTTCTCGATATGGGCTCTCATTTAAACGCATCCGCAACGGTTAAGAATCACCGGGAATCCCGCTCTGCTTATGGCGTCCCAGTACGTGCGGCAAACAGCGATCCCCTGCACGCTCGGGGAGCTGTCAGCAGGCACGTGGGCGCAGGGCGACGGTATGGAGCCCAGCGGCGTGCGCACTGCGCGCGGTTTCGTCTCGCGCACGAATGTCTTAGGCGTTATCGTCGGTAAAGACGACGGCGGATTCACGCTCGATGACGGCACATCGACCATGAGCGTGCGCGCGTTCGATACGGCGCCAACGATGCTCGCCCATGACGTGGGTGAGGTCGTGATCGTCATCGGCCGACCTCGCGATTACAACGATGAGCGATATCTGGTGTTGGAGATCTGCAAGAAATTGCGCTCAACAGCGTGGGTGGAATATCGCAGGAAGGAATTATCGCTCTTCGCGGGGCTCGCTCCTGCGGCGGAGCCGCGTATCACGATTTCACAGGATGAGGCAGTGGTGGTGGAAGTCCCCGCGACAAGCGGGAAGAATCCTTACGAGATGATCATCGATATCATCCGCGAGCTCGATTCCGGCTCCGGCGCTGATGTCGGTGATGTGCTCGCGAAATATAACGGCACCGATGGAGAGGATGTCGTTCGTTCTTTACGCGAAGACGGCGAGATCTTCGAGATTAGACCTGGGAAGGTCAAGGTGCTCGAGTGAGGGAACCGACGCTGGTGCTCGGCGTCGATCACGGCATCGAATACCTCGCACAAACGATAGACTTCCTCGAGCGCCAGACAGTCCAAGGGAAACATGCGCTTCTCGAGATCCCGAAAGAAGCGGTGTCTTGGGACGCCAAGCGTATCTATGAGAAAAGCCCCTTCTTTTTCGTCGTAGACCGCTATCTCAAAGCGCGCGGAGCGTGGACGATATACGGCGATTCCTATGCGCTGTGCCAGAAAGCGGATGAGAGCGCAAAAGAGCTCGCGAAAGGATTCGTCAGGCGCAACAAGGGTTTTCTCGCGTTGTTCCGTGATGTCAGGGGAAAAATGGACCAGCTCGAGAAAGAGCTCGGGGAGATCTCCTCGCGCGAACGCAATCCGCATTTCCTCACGCACGTGAGCGGGCATCAACCAGAGATCATCATCCTCGGCGAACACCACGCGCAATATGTCATTCGAGAATATTACAAGAAATACAACGTCCCATATCTCTATCGTCGCAATCACGACGGGTTATAGATCCCCGGAAGATTTTCTCTCAGAAGAACACCGGCGTGACCCAGACTTCCAGTATTCCCGCAAGGAAGCAGATCAGGAGCGAGAGAAGAATCAGGTCGGCGCTATCGAGCAAGACGTGCTCGAACTTGTGCGTGCCCATGTCGTGCTTGACGACCGCTATCGAAATGATACCGCCCGCTAAACCCGCGACGAAGTACGCCAGGATCTCCGGAACGCCGTGGATCGCGTACCGCAAGAGCGCGTACCCGAGGATCTGCGCATGACCGCCGGCGATAGCGACGCCGCTGATGTCCACGAGCTTATCCACGCCGCTCTTGACGATGTTGCCCATCGCGGTGCCGATGACGGACGCGTTCCACGCGAGCACGAACACCGCGCCCGCGCCGTAGAGGAAACTGAACAGGATGCAGAACACCAAGACGCGCACGTTATTGAGGAAGATGCGCGTGAACGTCCCCATGTCGTGCGCGATCTCGCCTGTCGCCGCGCCGTTGATCGAAGTGATTGTCTCACGCTGCGCGCTAAAAAGAGCGCTTGACATCTCCGCAGGCAGGAACGAGTACGCGAGCATGAATGCGATCGTCATCCCGACGAACATCCACAGCATGCTCTTGAGGGCCTTGCCGTGCTCTTTGAGCAGCCACGATTCCTCGTAGCCTTCGAGATCTTTTTCTTCTTCCACTTGCGTAAGTTGGTAGATGAGCGGCAGGGCCGCCATCGTCGCGAGGAAGACCATCGTCATGGACGCATTACTGCGAAAGACCGTGTACGAGAGGAATACGGCGACGGTCGCATAGATGAAGCCTAAAAACACCGTCTTTGAAGGCGTCTGCTCGGCCTGAAACGGCGTCAGGAGGTTCTCAAGGACCATTACGGGTTCGATACGCGAAAACGGGCTATTTAAAGGTTGCCGACGGCAAAAGAAAAAGTATCGTGGGAATCGAAATCTTCATAACAGCGCCTTCCGCCACAGCACTATGGCGCGCAAGAAAGGCGAACACCCGAGTTTTGAGGAATTGTTAGCAAAAGAACTCCGTCAGCTCGGGGACAAGGGGTGGGGAGTGCTTCGTGTCGGTGCAAAACCTTCAAAACG
>CAZIKW010000026.1:0-15342 GCA_964540015.1 uncultured Methanosarcinales archaeon
CAAGCGCCACAAGCCAATCCCGGTAAGGATGCCGAGACCGCACAAACGCAACAGGAAAACACCGAATACGATCAGGCCGAGCTGGAGGTACGACAGCATATCGCTCGCCGCCATCATACCGAGGTCTTCTTGCGGCATCTGAGCGAGGACAGTCTGCGCGATCAGCGGGCCGCCGAGCATAAACAAGAGCGCGAGCAGGACGCCGAACGCCGCACCGACCCACTCGAGGACAGCGACGACTTTGACTATCGTGAGTGCGGTATCTCGTTCCATCTCTTCACCTCTTCTTCTTGCGGCGTACAGGTGCCGCGGAAGTTGCGCCAAAGAGTGATTTCACCGTCGGGTCGAAACCGAACAGCCAGATGCCACCGATGCCGATGAGGGTTCCCAGGGGGAAGCTCAAGAGCGATAAGACGCTCAGCACGATCGCCGCGATACGGCCCCAGCGTTCTCGGCGCCAGATAGCGCGGCCGATGATCACGTACGCCACGACGAGCGCGAGCAGGATAAGCAAGATGATGACCATGACGACGCCGATCGCGCCGCCGGCAGCGAGCGCATCATTCATCATGACATCATCCATCGTCGGCATCATGCCGACGAAGGCGCCGCCGAACGCTCCTCCGACGAGGGAGCCTGCGAACAGCACGAGGAGTGCTGCGATGAGAAGGAAGAGCGCCTCGAACCAGATGAGGCAAGCGTAGACCTTGATGAGCGTTTGTGCGGTACTGCGTTCCATGTAGTTCACTCCCGGCATCGAGCGCCGAAGCGGTTTGTCTTCCGTCATGGAGCTGCGTTTATTAGCTTTCCGCACCCAGTACTTACGCTACCGTCACAAGGAGGCTGCCAGTGCCTACGGTGCCACCGGCGTTACGCGCACGGCAGCTCGCGTTATAGGTGCCCGCCGCCGCGTACGTCTTCCAGACATTGTTCTGGTTGTAGTTGAGCTGCTGATTGCCATCGCCGAAGTAGAAATCGTACTGTGTCGCGTTTTGCGCAGTGCAGACCAAGACGACATTGCGACCTTGCGGGAACCACGGCGCGATGGTGAGCGTCACATTTCCTGTGGTGTTCGTCGTATTCGTGCTATTAGTGGTATTCGTCCCATTGGTGACGACGGTGTCGGCGATGATCAACGTCCAGATACGCGTGAGCGTGTTTTGCGATGAAGCGATAGTCGCGACGACCGAGTGCGTGCCATTCGTGCTGTAGTTGCCGAGGAACGTGTAGCTCAACTGATTGAATGCAGATGTCTGATTCACGCCATCATAACGCCATGTGATTGTAGTGGGAAGAGAGGAGGGGTTACTGAGCGTTAGGCTGAACGTCTGATTCTGCGGCTCGGCGATATTCACGCTCGCACCAGCAGGCGTGCTCGACGCGATCGAGACATTCTGTGTCGTGTTCGTCTGATTGCCTGTGGTGTTTGTGCTGTTCGTTGTATTGATGCAGATCGGGAACGGGCCGCTTTTCGCGAAGCCATTGTTCTGGATACAAGTCGAGCCCAAGCAGATCTTTGGCGCCGTACCGCTTGAGGACTGACGATACATCTCGAACGTATTGTCCGGTTTTGGCCATGCAGAAATCGAAAGGCTGTTAGCGCCCTGGGTGCAGCTGATCGCGCGACCGCCGTTGAACGTGTCGGATGTGATGATGCCACCGTTGCATGTTGCGGGAAGCGTTTGCAAGTTGTTGTAGCAGACCGTCACACTGGTCTGATTGCCTGTGCTGTTCGTCTGGTTGCCTGTCGTGTTCGTCTGATTCGTGCCGTTCGGGATGACCGTATCGGCAATGTTGAGTGCCCACAATCTACTCGCGGCATTCTGCGGCGATTGCACGGTGACGAGAACGTCATGCGTGCCGTTCGTGCTGTAGTTGCCGAGGAACGTGTAGCTCAACTGATTGAATGCAGATGTCTGATTGACACCGTCATAGCGCCACGTGATCGTGGTCGATAGAGAATCTGGGTTGCTTATCGTGATCGAGAACGTCTGATTCTGCGGCTCATCGATGTTCACGCTCGCACCAGCAGGAGTGCTTGAAGCAATCGAGATATTCTGCGTCACGTTCGTCTGATTGCCTGTGCTGTTCGTCACATTGATGCAGATCGGGAAATCAGGACTGCGCGCGTAGCCGTTCCCATTCAAGCATACGCCACCGATGCACACGTCAACGCCTGAGCCCGATGAGGATTGGGGATACATCTCGAAGTACTGCGGTTGGTAATCACCTGGTTTGTTGCACGCCATAACGGTCAGCGAGTTCGGGCCGCTCGCGCACGTCACGATGCGGCAACCACCGTTCGTGTCTGACATCAAGCTGCCACCGACACACTGTACTGGTACATCACTCACGCGCGTGAAGCATCCGCTCTGGTTACCCGTCGTGTTCGTCTGATTACCAGTCGTGTTCGTGGTATTCGTCTGGTTCGTCGTGGTATTGATGATGACTGAGACATTATACAATAACAATTCGGCACGTGGGCGGTTATTGCGCACGCCGTCCTGATACGCGAGGAGTTCGATCGCGATAGCGACCATTTCGTTCGTCGTTTCCGTGAACTCGTACGTATTCAAATCGTCACGATAGTTATAGATCACGTCAGTGTCCGCAGTCGTGTCGAAAGCGCCGCTAATCCAGCCCGGGATATAGGTGAGGCCGTTCTCATACGTCGGATTGAGCACGAATTCCGGCGTCACCGATTCGTTGCGATACCCATTGCCCATCGCACCAAGCTCTTGACCCAGGATCACGAAGCGGCCGTCGAGATAGACGTACTCGGTGCCGTTGTTGAACTGGAGCCCCGTGCCGCGGCCACCCACGACTTGCCCGTTGCTCGCAGTGCGGTATCCCGTATCGATCTGATAGCGCGAGTGGTATTGCGTCGGCTGCTGGCCGAAGCCGAAGATGAAACTGTAAGAGCGCAATGGGCTATTGATAGCGACGCCATCTTGCACCGCGTTCTGGCCCGTGAGCCATGCGAGCTGGTAATCGGCGACGGTGGGGATGAACTGCTCAACCGATGGATAGACGTCAGCGGTCTTCGCCGCGACCGCTGCCTCAACGAGCTGGAAACGGCTGTTGTGGAACTGGATGTTGGGGTCGAGCTGATACACACGTTCTGCAGTGCGACCAATCGAAAGCGTGGTGCCGCGATCCTTGTAGTCACCGAAGATCTTGCCGCGGAAATACTCTACCGGGTCGACGCCGCTCATGAGGTATGGGAGGCCAGCACCCGTCATCGCGCTCTTGTGACGCGCATACTCTTCCCAATAATACTCTTGTCCTCGCGTGCGGTCGGTCGAGATGCCTGTGCTCACATTCGTGCGGATCGCGTGCGCGTCCTGCAGGTACGTGATATTTCCTGTGTAATCATAGAGGAGGAAGAGCGCCGCACCGTAGAAACCCGCTTCGTTCGTGCCGCTTGGATACGAGTATGTCGCTTTGAGGTACTCTGCGGTCTTCACGCTACGCTGCACGAGCAGCGTCGCTTCATCGTGCGAATATGCTTCGATCGCGGGGACCGCTTCCGCATATCCTAAGAGCGCGATCGTCGTGTAGTAGCGTGAGGTGTCTCGGTAAAAGACAGCGCAGGGATTTTGCGTGGTGGAGAACGTCGTCTCGTTGAGGTGCACGTCGATATAGCACCCGAATTCGTAATTCCAACCCTTACTGATGCCATAGCCGTTGTCGTGCGAAATGACTGTTCCCGTCTCTTCGATATACGTGATGTTCAAGCACGGTTCGTCTGCTTGACACTTGTAATAGTACGCGGCATGATCCATGCACGCGTCCCACTCCGGAGTTCCATTATCTGCGCCGCACAAGGAGACGACCGGCACCGTCTCAAGCACCGTGTGCGCACCGCCAGGGATGTAGATGGTGAGATTCGTGCGATTGGTCGGTCCTGGAACGAATGCGTTCTTGATCTTCATACCCGTACTAAGGCGAAAGCCGACGCCGTCATTGCGTTCCTGGATCTGGACGCCTTGCAAATCCTTGAGGAATTCCACGTAGCCGCGGATGTGCTCGACCGTATCGGGAAGGTCAGGCGCGACGATATCATACTTGTCCGTATCCAATAATTCTGGATTCCGTCGGTACGCGCTGCCTAAGCGGATGAGCGAGAGCGCCGCTTGGTCAGCCTCCATGATGGGCGAACCGTCGGCCATGTAATTGAATATCGGGTCTGCCGCACCGTAGATATCGTCGTGATACGCACTGCCTTGCTGTAAGGTCGCGTCGAAGAATTCGAGAAGGATCGGCGCGGCGTCATCGTACGCGTGGATGCTGATGGTGAACGACGGGGAAGAGCCGCCGATGGACGTCATGACATAGTACGTTCCGGTCGTCGTGAAATTCGTGAAGTCGGCGACGAGACATGCGACGCCGCCTTGGCAGTTCACAGCATTGCCCGCGTAATCCTTCGCTTTCGCGAGCGCACCGCTGTAGACTATCGCGTTCGTATCGAGGCGACGCACATCGAACGTACCAGACGTCGCATTCGTGTACGAGATCGCTTGCTTCGCGGCCGCAGGGTGATAACCGAGCGCGCCTGTGGCGACGAGTTCCGCGTGCGCGAACGCCGGGAGCACGAGCACTATAAGGAGCGCGAGAAGCACATAGCGTTGGAACAGGCTATTCATCAGGGTACGGGGTACCTAAGCGGGCTTAAAATGGTATCCCACACGTCTCGACGGAATGACGAAAATAGAAGAGATGAGTACTCGTTTAAAGCGTGTCCTGCGAATCCGTGCGTCGTGCACGATATCGCTCGAGTTGCGTACGCGTCGCGAGCAGGTCGGCATAAAGGCGCTTCGGGTTCTCAGGGCCAAATAGGCTGAAGTATCCTGCGAACTGCTCCAATGGCGTCCTCTCAACCCATACGCGCTCTGCGCCAGGAATGCGCTTTTCGATATCCGCGATGTGCTCGAGAAGCGTCTCTTCCGTCTCTACGCGAAAGCCTAGGTCAAACGCATTTTTCAACATATCACGCACCGTCATCAAACAACTCCCTCACCACTTGAATGAAAGAGAAATTCCTATGGTTTATCTGTTTTATGGATTCTCAATACGAGGAAAAAAGGAAAGCAATGAGTTACGCCTTCTGGCGCTTGCGCCATTGCGCCATGAGGGCTTCGATGTCGACATTCGTTCTCTCTTTCGCCGCACGAAGGATCTTGCGGATGACCGGCGGCGAGAGAGGCGCTTGTCGTTTAGTGTCGTGGTACTCTTGAGAGGTTCCCGCGCGTATTCTCGCGTGAGGGTTCGTAATGACCTTGTATGTTTTCGGTTCCCAGTACCTGAACGAAGGGGTCTGATCCGATACGCTACAGGCAAGGCAAGTTCGATAGTGCGTATCCGTTTCCAGCGGTTCATCACGCGGCGAGGTATACTCAACAACCACCGGATGCGGACAGCGCGCTTGGATCTGCTTGAGTTCGCGTGCGTACGCCGCATACGCGGCCTTTTCTTGCTCTTGCGCCTCTTCCCATTGCGCGCGATGCGGCGCGAACGCGTCGAGAAGCTCATAGAGCCCACCAATCTTCACTGGCGTCGGTGCGGGAGATTTCTCGAAAAGATGTTCCAGGCTCATGGTGTTCACCCGGGATCCACACACCCCGACCGGCTCTACAAAAGGATTTCGGTGGTGGAATAGTGGGTGATGGGAAGAGAGAAATCAATCCAGTTCATACAGAAAACCGTTTCTACTCCAAAACCACAGCGGCGGGTGCATCTCTATCGGCGTGATACCGGAGCCGTGCAATGCTTCTCGCCATCGAAGAGAAATAGTTTCCCTCGACATCTCCACGGCTTCTTTTTCTGTAATGACCTCTAAGAGCACCGAGCATTTCGTAATATGCGTATCTGGAGCTATTTCTATGAACTCGGCGTTTTTGAGCGGGATGTTACCGTACGCCATGAGGATAAAGCTCCAATAATTGAATATCTTCGGACCGGAGAGATATGGAAACCCTTTCTTGTGCTTGACCTGCACGAACTCTCTAAGCTTGAGGTAATCGTTATCGGCTGCTGACAAAAGACCGCTCAGCGAACCCCAATGCTCCGCAATCGTTCTCGAAATAGTTTGCCACGTCGAGATGTGCTTGTTCGGCTGCAGCGCCAATTTGTATTTCAGCAATTTCCGACGGAGAAGGTCTTCGTTCATTGTTGCCGATGCGCGAATATCGAAAACATCTTTTGTTTCAGCATCGTTATACGTCGCCAATGCCGATTTCCATAATGCGTAACTATCCCGTTGGTAATTCAGGCTCATGGGAAGTGTGAAGTATACGAGCCGGATTTCTTGATCAGTAAAGCCCGGATTCGCATCTTCGGGCATGATTGATTGCCCGAGCTTGCCGTCGCGGTATGCGTTCAGCAAACAGCGGCATTTCTCGGCAAGAACCGCGTTCACGAGACATCACCATTCCACGATCATGGGCAAGTGATCAGAAACGACAATCTGAGGGACAGAGAAGCGCTTCACATCGATCCCTTTCACGAAGGTGAAATCGGCGAAACGATCGGGTTTCTTGTAGTGCTCGCTTCGTGTTGTGGTGATATTGTGCTCGGTGATGAGGTTGCGCATAGCTTCTGAGATCATCGTTATGCTGCGCGTGTCAGGTTTGAGGTTGAAATCGCCGCAGAGAACAACGTTCTGCTTTTCTCGCACGAACTCGACAAGTCTCCGTGACTGCTCGAGGCGCTCGTCAGTGTCGTTCTTGTGCTCGTTGTGGAATCCGTGGAAGTTCATAATCCACACGTCTTTCCCGTGATCGTCGATAAGTGCGTACTGCACATTGCGTGGGAAATCGCCATCCACCGTGTCGAGGTTTCGCGTTCCATAAACGAACAAGTCGCCATGGTATTTGACGTGGATTGACTTGCGCACGAACATCGCGATGCCAAATGAGATAGGATAGTCAACCCTACCCCCCATGCCGTACCCGTCCATCATCGGCGCAAAGAAACCGGAAAACCCCGGCAACAATTCACAGAGTCGAGCGAAGAGGTCGCTGCGGTACTTCTCTTCAATGTGAGATTCTGGGCTGCTGAAGATCTCCTGGAAACAGAAGATATCCGTCGTCTCCGATTCTTTCTTTATGAATGCGACGAGAGGTTCGTAGAGCTTGCCTCCCCACGTATTGAGTGAGACGATTTTCATAAGGTAGACAGTAGGATTTGAGCTCAAAATGATTATGTATCGCGTTCAGGGCGATAGTTAGGATTGTCAAGATAATCAATCCCGCCGAACCTATTAGTCACCGGAATGAATCTCTTTGAAGGAGGATAGACCTCATCCCTGAATGCGTAGTTGTAGCTACCATTTATTTCACCCACGCAAACGAGACGAGAGCCTGGAGAAGCAACATACTTGAAATTCTCTAATCGAGCATACTCGTCCGATTCATCGCTCATAATGATTGGAACCGAATAGACTATTTAAAATTAGATGAAGAGAATGCGGGGAACAGGATTCGAACCTGCGAAGGCACAAGGCCAACAGATTTTGAGTCTGTCCCGTTTGACCGCTTCGGTATCCCCGCGTCGACTGAAAGGAGGAGTGGGAATCACGGAAGCCGACTTCCGTTCTCCCCTCGTTCACGACCGGAGACCCTCGTGGATTTAAAAAACCGACGTGGGGTCACGCATCGACGCCAAGCCTGCATCGCAAGAAGCGCTATAGGCGTTTTCGGCTACAAAATCCCGAATTGCGACACTCCGACCGGTTCCGGAATACTTCCGGCCAAAGAAGGGAAGGATTTAAGAATCCACGTCACCACTGCTCACATATGGTGATGCACTGGCTCGGAACCGGAGCGGAGATCGCAGGCGCTGGTTTTGGCCTCGCGATCGGTGCCGGGCTGATGGCGTGCGCGTTCTGCGTCCAATTCATCCAGATTCTGGCAGGTAGCTGGACGCGAACCGATACGTACCAGTTGTCGTAAACGAAGCGTCTCAAGCGAAGAAATCTATAACGTATCGAGCGTCCGTTCGATACGCGCCAAGCGGTCAGCGAGCGTTTCAGGGGCTTTCGAAGCCTTCACGGTAGTGACCTTTTTCGCCGCTGTGCGCTTCGCTACCTTCTGCGCCTTGGTTTTCTTCGGAGCTGGTTCATCGACCAACGGCGGCAAGGTTTCAGCCGGGCGCAACATCGCGAGCTCGCCCTCACCCATCGTCGGGAGCATCTTATCGAGCTGATTGAGCATCATGGTCAATTCTCGCATTTCGCGGCGCAAGGCATCAAGCGCTGCTGCTTTCTCACCGCGTACGCGCACGAGGTCCTGATACGACCGCAGGCAGTGGATAGCCGCCTTGCTTGTCTCAAGAAGCGTGCGACGCACATCCTTGCTGTCGTCCAGGCGGACGTAGAAGAGCTGTGTCATCGTCGGCCGAACGCCTCCTTCACGCGAGCCACACGGCCCTTGATGTCGCCCAAGTTCTCATTCCAGGTCGAGAGCTGGCGGTCCTCTTCCGCTTTGAGCGCGGTGATGCGCTCGATCGTCTTCTCGACGCCCTGGAGCTTCGCATCGATCGCTTTGAGCGTCGCGAGCAGGTCTTGGTACTGATCGATCTTCACGTATACGGGCACATTTTCCATTGTAGTCCTCATTCCCCAAACAGCGACGCGTCAAGTGCGCGCAATCGCTGCTCTACACTGGCGATGTCGGCGGCCGCGCGCGCATACTGCGCATCGACCGCTTCATGGCGACCTAGCGCGTCGCGGATCGCATCGTCGCATTTGCGCAGCGATTTTCGTGACGCGCGGATACCATCGGTGATCGTGAGATAGTCCTCTGCGGACATGAAGCCTTCTTCTGTTTCAGGCGATGACGCCTCGCGCTCTTCGGCGAATGACGGCAACGGGTGCGTTTGCTCCGGCTCGCTGTATTTTGGAGTCGGAGGCATAAGGAATTCGGAGATGGAATCTGACTCGTGCTCGACAGGCTTGCTTGCGACTGACGGCAAGTCCATACCGATAGGCGAGATGGGAGCGACAGGCACGCTCGGGTGCGCGCTCGCTCGCTCGAGCTCTTCGATCGCTGCAATATCCTCGTCGCTGAAGTCCGGGATCTCGGCGGCAGCTCCACGGGCGGGCATCGAAGGAGCCACCGGTGCGGCTACCTGCGCGGGTTTCGGCGACCAGTCGGTATGATCCTCTTTTGGCGCTGCGAACAGCTCGTTTGGCAAGTCATGCGACGCCGGCACGATACTCGCCGGTATCGCGGGCTTCGGGACGTTTGACGGCGTCGGAGAGAACAGATCGTCTGCCGGGTCGTGCTCTTCTGTAAGCTGATTCAAGAACGCATCCGGAGCGGGTGGTCCATCAGAGAAGACTTCGCTACCGAATGACGGCTGCATCGGAGCAGGCGCTTCGATGACAGGAGCCGGCGCAGGCCGATTCTTTTTCAGGAAGTCCAGGAACCCCATTTTTCACATTGGCAGGAAGGACGACGCCGTCGACGCCGCTACCCTCCTGCTCACCCCCTTTCCGACGAGACAGGCCCGCGGCCGCATTATAAAGATTGTCCACCACTCGAGAATGGTCAAGAACCGTTCTCGTCGGTGCGTTGCGCATCGTCATACGCGAACCGGAACGTATGATTGTGCTCTGGCGGGAACTCGTAGCCATCCTCGGCTTTGTAGATCTGCAAGGAGCTCGAAACGCCGTTCGCGTCGATATCGATCTGCTCCCCGACCGCGGGCGAATACACGGTCGCACCGACCGCCTGGTGCGCCCACTCTGCGAGCGCCTTGGTCGATGATGGATCACCGTGCATGAAGATGAGAATGCGCGGCTTGAGCGCCAAAATAGTCTGCTGCAACCCAGTCCTGCTCAAGTGCGCGGAGAAATCGTAGCGCTTGACATCGCAGAGCACATCGTGACGTTGACCGTCAAGCTTGATGACGTGCTCTTCGCTCAAGTGCCAACCCGGCGTGTTACGGACTTGGAACCCTGTGAGCAGCACCGCGCTCTTGGGATCATTCCACATCTCCTGCAAGTAATACATCGCGGGACCGCCTTGAAGCATACCGCTGGTCGTCACGAAGATACCGCTTTGCTCTGCTGCCTCGGTGCGTTGCGCGAGCGAACCTATCGGCCTGCCTACGTGCAACGACGCGCGTAATTGCTGCTTGCTCGTCGCGTACGGACATGGTCCCTCGATGATCGCGGACGTCACCTTACGCGCAAGACCGTCGATATAGACCGGGACATTCCATTGCCTGCGACTGAGCATCAGGAGGACTTCCTGCGCGCGACCGACCGCGAAGACAGGAATGAGCACGCGACCGCCGTTGCGTGTGATGCGTTCGACATGGTCGAGGAATTCTTTTTCCGTTTTCTCTCGATCCGGATGCTCGCGCTCCGCGTACGTGGATTCGGTGATGAGGATATCTACCTTCCCCCACGTCGTCGGATCGGCCGCCATCATCATGCGAGTCGTTTCCGTGTTGTAGTCGCCCGTGTAGACGAGCGAGAGACCCTCTGTCCGGATGCGGATCGCCGCGCTGCCCGGGATATGGCCTGCGTTCAGGAATGCGTAGGAGATAGAGCGCAATCGTGTTTCTTCGTTGTAGCGCACGTGCGTGAGCATGGAAAGCGCATCTTGCATGTCCGATTTCGTGAACGCTTCATGCAAACGCTTCAGATGCGCGACGCGCTGGCTGTCACGTAAGAGGATGCGCGTGATCTCATCCGTCTCTTGCGTGCAAAGGATGGGACAGCGCATGTGGTAATGCACGAGGAATGGCAAGCCGCCCGCATGATCGAGGTGCGCGTGGCTCAAGAAAACGCCGTCGAGTGCGCGGCTCTCGAACACTTTCGCCGGATAATCGAAACCGCCTTCGTGGAACTTCAATCCGCAATCGAGAAGGTATCGGTCTCCTGCGGTGCGTAATTCGACGCAGCTGCGTCCTACCTCTTGCGCTCCACCGTGGAAGATTAATTGCACCAGCTCACCTTGATTCCTTCGCGCCCTCGAGCGTATTTAAGGATGCCGGCGACAAACTATTAATACCCCTGGGAGCGGGTACGGTCCACAATGGGAGCCCGTTTCGCCGTCATCAGCGATGCACATCTAGGAAGGGATCGCGTCACGCCAGAGAAACGCATCGGGACGTTCGGTTCACAGGCGCCAAGAGTGCTCGCTTCTGTCGTGCGGGATGTGAAGAAGGGAAAGCACGATTTTCTCCTTTCGCTTGGCGACGCTATCCGCGATGAGCATGCTGCTGCAGATATCCAGAATCTCAAACGCTATCGAGAACTCATCGAACGATCGAAAATTCCAACCTATCACGTCTTAGGGAATCACGATGTCGCGCACCTGACTCCGCTCGCTGCGGCGCAAGCGCTCGGGATGAAGCAACCGTATTATGCGTTCGACGCGGGCGGGGTGCGGTTCATCACCATTTACGGCGACAGCCGACTCGGCGTTGGGAAAGATAACAGCAAAGTACCTGTCGATAAGAAACAGCTCGCGTGGTTAGCGAAACAGATTCGCACAGCAAAGAAGCCGATCGTCATCTTCACGCACATCCCGATCGACGAGCCTGCAGAGAATAAGGGACCATATACCTTCTACTGGAAAGCGCACCCTTGGCGCGCGGTGGTCGAGAATCGCGCGGAGATCCGCAAGCTGTTCGATAAGAACGTCATCGCCGTCTTCAGCGGCCATTACCACCAACACAAGTCATCCACGTTGAAGGGAGTGAAGTATTTCTACGCGCCTTCGATCACGGAGTACGCGAAAGGGAAGCCTTCAGGAGAATATCTCGACGTGAGCGTGGATGGGAAGAAGATAACGGTGAAGAGAAAACGAGTCGTATAGGCCATGCATCCCCGTGAGAAAAAAGAAGAATCGCGCCGTATGAGCTGTGTTTTCCGGTCCGACCCGGAAACCTTCCGGAAAATCCTCCGACACGCATCTAAAAAGAATCGGCGTACGCTACGCTATGAAACACGCCGCACTCCTTGTCGCCTTCGCGCTCCTCATCGTTCCGTTCGCGGCAGCCATCACGCCAAGCGAGATATTCTACGATCCTTCTGGCGACGATAATGGACGAGAGTTCGTAGAATTCATCGGAACGGAGGATCTCACCGGCTGCGTCGTGCGCGACAGCGCGAGCGCAGATACGTTAGAGCTCCTGCAACCGGCGGAAAACAGCGATGTCATTCTGATTGTGGAGAGCGATGGCGCATACGCGAATCTGACGACAAGCGCTGCGGTGTACGGCGCGGGCAAAGCGATCGGGAACGGTCTTGGCAACACTGCCGACAGCATCGCGATAGCGTGTAGCGAAGCTGAGCTCATCTCGATTGCGTACAACACCTCCTCATTGCCGGATATCCCTGCAGGAGCATCGATTGTCTACAGCGGCGGTGCGTGGGCCGCAGGCATCATCGACGGGACGCCGGGAGCAAAAGAGAGCGCACCACCGCAACCGCCAACACCTCCACCCCCGACACCGCAACCGCCCAAACCCCCCTCACCGAGCGGTGGCGGCGGCATCGCGATGCCAGAAGCGTGTAACACCACATTGCTTCTCACCGTAGGAGCGACGCAAGGATGGGCCGGCGACACCGTGACCTTCACCATCATCAGCGACGACTACGCGAGCTGGGAAGCGATCACGGACGCGCGCATGATCGCGTTTGGCGATACGCTCTCGGGACGCACGCACGCAATAGAGTTACCTATGGAAGCGGCCGAAGTCCGTCTCGTCGCAGAAAGTCGTGCATGCGGCGGTCGTCAGCGCGCGACAAGGTACATCGCCGTTGTGCAACCAGAGAACACGACGATTCCCATAACAGTCACGCAGGAAGCCAAGACGGAAGTGGCGGCTCCCCCCGCGACGCCCCCACCCGCTCCCGTAACCGCACCCCTCCCGACACCGCAGCCGCAAGAAGTTATTACAGCAAATGTCATCGTTGACGAAGACGCGAACGCCATCCCCTGGATCAGCGGATTCGCCATCGTCACAGTCGTAGCCAGCGTCGCGGTATTCCTCGTGCTCCACCGTCGGGAGAACACCCCTAGGACCGACGCAAAGCATATAAGCACCCCTATGGCACAAGGGACGAATGGTAGCGAACGACAAGACGGTGAAAGAACGGCTCAAGAAGGGATGGTTGCGGGCGATCGTGACCTTCGAGGTAGTGGGACGCCCTGAGAAGCACGTCGTCGATGCGCTCGATCAATACCTCGCGAATATCGCGAAAGAAGAGGCCCGTATCCTCATTGTCGAGGAAGCGCGCGAGGATCCCGTCAAGCACGATGATGGGATGTTCAGCACGTTCGCGGAAGTGGAGCTTTTGGGCAAGGACCTCGATACCTTCACATGGCTGTGCTTGAACTTCAGCCCGGCAAGCATCGAGATCATGGAACCCGAGCAAGTCGAGATCGATTCCCAGGATATGACGAATTGGCTCAATGATTTGCTCTCGAAGATCCACGAGATCGGCTCCGATTACCGCAATCAGAAAGGCGCGAAGGAGCACCTCACGATCGCCATGAACGCGCTCATCCAGAACGCGATTTTGCTTTCCGTGCGTAACGGCGAGAAGAAGGCCGAAGCGATCGGCAAGGACGTCGGCATCGTTCCTGAACAGCTCAAGCCATTTTTGGACAACCTGGTCGAGAAAGGGAAGATGTCACTGAGCGGCACCACGTACGGGATGCCGGACCCGGCCGCGAAAGTCGCGCCGGTGAAGAAAAAGAAGTGAGCCCATGAACGACGAATTGCCACCCAAGAGCCAAGTCGAAGCCTTGCTCTTCGCGAGCGGTCGTGCGATGAGCGTCGATCTGCTCGCGCAACTCTCGAAATTGTCGACGGACGTCGTGCGCCGCGCCTGCAAGGCGCTCGCGAAGGATCTCGACGATCGCCAAAGCGCACTCATGATCTACGAAATGGACGGTGGCTGGAAGATGACGCCGCGGGAAGCCTACAGCCCGCTCGTGAAAGCGATTGTCGCGGAAGCGGAACTGTCGCGCGCGTGTTTAGAAACGTTGGCGGTCATCGCGTACAAGCACCCGAACGCGGTGCAGAGCGCAGTCATAGACGCGCGCGGTTCTGGCGCGTACGACCATATCGCGGAACTCGAACGCTTGGGCTTCATCGCGAAAGTGCCCTTCAGCCGCAGCTACAAACTGAAGCTCACGGAGAAATTCTTCACGTACTTCGATGTCAAAGGCGGCGAGGATGAGATCAAGCGCGTCTTCGCGCACATCACCATCCCTGAGCCGAAAGCTCCAGAAGTTGAAGCGCAGCGCACGCTGGGCGATCTGGATGTGGTCGCAGTCGACCCGAAGAAAGCTACGCATGACGTCGAGATCGTCGATGTGCCCGAGGGACAGAACGTTCCCGCACCTGAAGAAGAGCAAGAGGTCGCAGCGGTGGACGAAGGCAGCTCCGTCAATACGCCTGCGCACCGCGCGTTCCTTGATGACCTCGATAACCGCATCGCGCAATTGTCCAAGCGCAACGATGACCACGCGCAAGATCCGATGCTGCAACGACGACCGTTGCCGGGCGCTGAAGAGACGCCTTCTGAAGGGCTACCGCAAGAGGCGCCAGTTGCCGAACCGGCTCCCGAGCCCGTCGTCGAGGAGAAACCCAAGAAGCGGAAGAAAAAATCCGACCCTTCGTCATAGGGAAAGGACGACTCCTAAAAGGATAAAAAGCGGCCATTCTCCGAAGCAGACATGAGCCTCCTAGAAGATCTCGCCAAGAACAAAAAGTCCATAGAACAACAGTCGCAACAAGTGCGAAAAGAAATGAACGACATCATCGAGCGCATCCGCAGGGGCGAGCGCATCACCGATGACCCGCTTAAGGATTTCTGCATCACGACGCACGGGATGGAGTTCGAAGAGGCGTACAAGAAAGCCGACAAGATAGCAAAAAAGCTCGAGAAGGCAACGGGTGGTCCGGCGCTTATTGTAAATATCGTGCACGGCAGTACGACGATGGCATATTGCGATCCTGGACCGAACAAAATGGCGCCAGCTGCCGTCTACATCTATCGCGCATGCATCCTCAAAGACGTGGAGCGTACGAATCAAGGGATTTCTATCCCTGGGCAATACGCATATACAGTTCCGGAGCACTCATCTCCTCACGGATTGGAAGACACCTTGCTCCTTTATGGCTTCGGCATCCTTCGTGATGAGTGGAAACCAGCAAAGGGCCCGCTGGTGATTGGTGCTGCGGAAATATTTGAACTTCCTCATCACTTCGCTTTCGTTGGCATAGATGAGAACCTCCGTCCTGATCTCGATGAGCATATACGAAACGACATGTACCGGAAGATTTCTCGTCTCCACGACACATACGCAA
>CAZIKW010000026.1:15352-17299 GCA_964540015.1 uncultured Methanosarcinales archaeon
GACCACACACCTCCTCACTGAAAAAGACCTGAAAAAGGTGTTCGCTATGGGAAAGGGCGAAGCTTGGAATGATGCCCTGAGTTGCATCGAGAACGGCATGAGCCTTAAAGCGTATGAAGCCAAACAGGCAACGGAACTGCGTGAGAAGCAACAAGAGATATTCACGAAGATCGTTCATGTGTTGCTGCAGAACCAGAAGGACTCTGGCTACATCGCAAGCGTTCTCGTGAACGTGCACGATCTTGGCGTACACAAGACGGATATTGAACTCAATCCCACACCTGGCATGCGCGTGAAAGCAAGCGAGTACCTTCCGCCCCTCTACGAGAAGTACGACGTCAGGCGGTAGAGAGATAAAGGCCGAGAGCTCCCGGTGCAGTGAATGGAACTCAAGATCCCTAGCGGCAGCGCGCTTATCGACCGCTTACTCGATGGTGGCTATGAGCGAGATGCGCTCACGACCATTTACGGTCCGCCGGGCTGCGGCAAGACGCTCTTGTGCATGCTTGCGACCGCGCACGCGGTCGGCATGGGACGTAAGGTTGTCTATATCGACACGGAAGGGAACTTCAGCGTCGCGCGCTTGCAGCAATTGTATCCCGATGCGCATCGTCAAGTGCTTGACGGCATCATTTTTTTGAAACCGATCGATTTCGAAGAGCAAGCGAAAGCGTTCGGGAAGTTGCGCACCATCGCGGATCCGAAGAAAGTGGGGTTGATCGTCCTCGACGGCGCAGCGATGCTGTACCGCTTGGAGTTAGGAAAGAACCGTGACGTGTTCGCGGTGAATCGGGAATTCGGCGTGCAGCTGTCGAACCTGACAGAGATCGCCCGTCGCTACGGCATCCCGGTCTTGATCACCAATCAAGTGTACGCCGACATCAACGACGAAGGCAAGACGAAGATCGTCGGCGGCGACATCCTCCGCTATGCGTCAAAATGCATGGTTGAGATCCGCAAGCTCACCGGTGGCAACCGCATCGCAGAACTGCGCAAGCATCGATCATTACCTGAGGACATCGGCGTCGCGTTCAAGATTACAGGAACGGGACTCGAAGAGATCGAACTGCCCGGGACGCAAAGCGAAGAGCGAAAGAGCGATGATAGAGATTTCGTTCCTGCGAATAGGCTTGAGCCGCAGGACCGTTAAGAAACATCGCCCTCGAGGCAACCCATATAAAGGAACATTGCTCGAAAAGCGATATATGCGTCAAATCCCGTATGGCGTCATGCTGGTCTCGGCAGTGTTTCTCGTCATGGTCGTCGCCGTGGTCGCCATCGTCGCAGTCCAGCAACCCGCGAACACCCAAGAGATAACCGACGAGAACGTCATCGGGAACGTCGCATACCCGGGTGCGTACAACAGTCCAAACGGCCTGCGCGGATACCTCGATATCGGCACACGAACGCGGATCGCTGGATGGTCCTATGATGTCAACGCACCGACACAACCCGTCACTATCGAGATTCTCGTCAATAATGTGGTCGTCGATTCGTTCCCGACGGATCAGATCAGGACGGATGTGAATAACGCATTCGGCATCACTGGCGCGCACGGCTTTGACATCGAGACGCCGCAAGCGAGCCTCGGTAGCAAGATTCTCATCCGTGCAGTCCGCTCAAACGGCGACATCACCAAGCTCGGCGAGGTCCGGATATCGGGGTTCAGTTGCGCCGCCGCCTGCACCGAAGATACATGCACCGAGGACGGAAAGCTCAGGCGTTGCGTGAACGGATGCTATCGAGCGACCATATCCTGCCCGGCGACAGAGACGTGCGTTGATGGTGCGTGCCGACAAGAGGAATCTACGCCTCCACCAATCACAGGAACCCTCACCGCCACCCCTAATCCTTGCACTGTCGCGACCGGACAGACGCAGTGCTTTAGCACCCTCTCGTGGACAAGCACAAGCGATGACGGATACCCTTACGTGCAGGTGTGGAACC
>CAZIKW010000027.1:0-788 GCA_964540015.1 uncultured Methanosarcinales archaeon
TTGCGGAGGTTGTCTCTCCAGACCTGGATTCACCGGTGAACGCGTCTAGAGGAATGCCGAGCTCTTGTGCGATTTTTCTTCTGATGCGTATTTCGATTCGATGTCCATTTGTCTCTCGCAATAATTCAGCATTGTATCGCAGATTTTCGCTATTAAGACTCCAAAGATGGTGGTGCTGCCCTTCGTATCCGATCGTATCTTTCAAATGCATCTTGTATGCGTCACTAAGGAAGCTCATGATCTCAACTCCTTATTGGTATCGTAGTCGTTGAACGAAGAAGACCGGGGGTTCACGCGTCTTGACGAACGGGGATCTCACCGTCTATCGAGAATCGCGTTTGAGCCCGGATTTGGGAGCTCTACGCAAAACAACAGGCGCACACGAAGAAGCCAATCGACGACGAAGCTGATCGTACGGTGCGCATATACTCTTGAGTATCATACGGTATTTATCTGCCTTTCCCCGTCACAAGCTTCTTAAACGCCCGTCCTCAAGGGAGGGGATATGTCAGACACGCTCTACGCGGTGCGCCAGTACGTGACGGTCACGCATCGAGAGCTCTTCGGTCTCGCGGCCACGAGTCTCGTCGCGGCGTTCTGTCTCACGGCGCGCGATCTCTTGTTCGTCTATTTCGGCGAATCAGGGCCTATCGCCGAAATGCTCGGCATAGCGCTCGGCATTTTCGTCATCTCCCTGCTCGCGTTATGGATCACGAAACTCGTCGCGGTACGTATCGGGTATGTCATCGAATACGTGCCGCATAAAGCGGGGTTGATCATCGGCGTCA
>CAZIKW010000027.1:798-9164 GCA_964540015.1 uncultured Methanosarcinales archaeon
ATCCTCTCGGTCATCAGCCTCGGCTACCTCCCTCTCTTCCTTCCCGGCGGATTGCGTTTCGAATTGCCGCCGAGATTACGTGTCGGGAAGTTCCAAAGCTGGTATAAGGGGTGGGAAGTAGGTCTTATCGCGGGAACGTTCCCGTTCATACTCACGTTCGCCCTCTTGCCTTTGAGCCTGCTGTTCCTTGTTGGCGTACCGGGAATGGAGCTGCTCATCGTCGCTATTTGGCTGACGGCGCTCTTCGCGTGCATCCCTTTGCCGATGCTGGGCAAGCATAAGGGAGAGCTCAAGGACAAGTACGACGCCGTCAAAAAACTGCGCGGCTCGTCGTTTGGCCTCGAAGTCTTCTATGCGTCAGGTCCGTGGTTCTTGATCCTTTGCGCGTATGTGCTCATCATCGGCATCCTCACGTGGATCCTGATGCTGCTAGGGTACCCGCTCGGATTGTGGGCGTATGGATTCTCGATCCTCTTCGCGCTCATCTCGGGATTCGTCTTCCGTGGATTTTTCCGCACCAAGAGCTAGAAGAACGAGGACAGTCCTTTCACGCCGAGATAGACGGCTATGACTGCCGCTATCGGGATCGATGGCATCCACAAGAGCGCTATCATCGCTATCGCGCAGACGATATCGATGCGGCTCACGACACTCTGTGAGAAGATGATGCCTTTGATCCCTAATGCGAGCGCTGCCACCGCTTGTACCGTCGGATATGGGTGGCCGAACGCGAGCGCTCCGAGCGCAGCTGCGCTTAGGAGATCTATCGCACCGAGGACCCAGACTAGTACCATTGATGCAGAGGTGTGCGTATCTTCCATATCAAGGGTACGGTCTCGGGGAGTATAGTATATTGTGTGGGACGTAGCGCTTCTCCGTCGGTATAGAATATTTTCCCTATAGATAACAAGTTTCTCGAGGAGCCCCCCGTCGAGAAATCCGAAACCTTTAAAAACGACTCTCTCCGAGAATGACCTAAGTTCAGGGGAGGAAACCTCCTCGAGCGAAAACGAGTGAGGTGTATAGTATGGCACAGAAAGTTGCGAAGGCAGGCGTAAAGAAGGAGAAGGGTTACCTTTACTTTGTCGACAAGCAGGGCGATGTCTCCCGTGCGCAGATGGCACGTGGCGGCAAGAAGGGCGGTAAGGCCCAGAAGGTCCAGAAGGTCGGCGCAAAGAAGGAGAAGGGCTACCTCTACTTCGTTGACAAGCAGGGCGATATCTCCCGCGCCAAGATGGCGCGCGGCCGATAAGGTCCGTTGCTAGTCTCCTTCTTTTCTTCTCATTTCACAGTTTCTCAGGATTCAAACGATTTTCTTATTTATTCTAAATCTTCAACGACCACTGGACATCCGCGGTCCGAGAGTATTTCAAAATCACGTCGTTTCTCGTCGAACGAGGTGGTTGTCCATGTCACATCGCGCTTTGGCTGTGTTCGATACCAAGGAGATCAGGAGAACCTGGCATAAGGAAGAGTGGTGGTTTGTCGTTGAAGATGTCGTTGCCGCTTTGATAGATTCTGCGGATCCGAAGCAGTACGTCAAGAGAATGAAGGAACGTGATGAACAGCTTGCGGAAGGATGGGTACAACTTGTACCTACCCTTGTGATTGATACCTCTGGCGGGCCGCAACGTATGAGTTGCTCCAACACGGAGGGCCTCTTTCGCATCATCCAATCCATCCCGTCGAAAAAAGCCGAACCGTTCAAGCTGTGGCTCGCGAAGACCGGGTACGAACGCATCCAAGAAATAGAGAATCCGGAGCTCGCGCAAGACCGCGCGAAAGGATACTACGAAGCGAAAGGGTATCCCGCATCGTGGATCGAGAAGCGACTTCGCGGCATCGCTATCCGGCAGGAACTCACCGACGAATGGAAGAGTCGAGAGGTCACGCAAGAGACGGAGTTCGCGATACTCACAAACGAGATCTCCAAAGCGACGTTCGGCAAGACAGTTGGCGAGTACAAGGATTTCAAAGGGATTGAGCGAACAAAAAACAATCTCCGCGATCACATGACGGACTGGGAACTCATTCTCACGATGGTCGGAGAGAAGGCAACGACTGACATCACAGAGGCAATGGACGCGAAAGGCCTTGAGGAATGTAAGATGACGGCGAAAGAAGGCGGCGAGATAGCAAATTTAACGAGAACTGCACTCGAGAAGAAAACAGGGAAATCGCTTGTTTCGAGAAAGAACTTCCTCCATTTGACCGAAAACGACTCGACCTTGACGGTAAAAAGGCGTCCGATATTGCCTGGGAAATGAAAGCACGATGGTAGAAGTGAATCTACTGGTTAGTGGTTACTTTCAGATAGTTTTAAATAGGCATTTTGGTTCCTACCGTCGATGAACGTCCTCAAACCTGGTGATGTCGCATTCGACCCTTCTGTGACGCCGGTAGCTGATCCGCTCTCGCACAGTAAAGTGGCCCCCAAACCTCCTACGAACTCTGAGGTATATGCGAATCCTGATTTGTCGAACCAGTACCTTTTCGATCGTGTAAAGACCGCGATCCTCGGTTCTGGCAAATACATGACTCCCGGCTTACAACTCGAGGGAGTACGAGATTGGCCGTTGTCCCCCATCGAAAATGCTCTCCTGCCGAAAACGATCGAGCTTATTCCTTCCTCCATGCCGCTTCGTGGGTTCCTGATACAATTGGGATCTTGCGATGGAAAAGATATCCAAGATCATTTCATTGGTTGCTTCGGCGAAGATATTGCCCAAACACAGGCGTTCACATACCTCAGGGTTACTGCGGGAACAGTCTTTTCTCATTACAGGAGCGTTGATGAGTATTTTGGCACAAATTTTCACAGGAATGAGGGCCGCTACATACCCTTCACGCACGATCCGTATCTCACCATTCTTACGTTACCAAGGCTCTACAGACCATTCGTACTCGGTGCGACCGAGATCGCTCTTGAGCAAAGACCGCAGCTTGTGCGGGAAGAATATCCTATTACTCCTCGTCCTCTCTTCCCTCTCACGTTTGAGGACATGTTCCGGTTTGGCCAACGGGCAAATCGCCTGTCGGATGTTGGGCAGATCATGGATTCTTATTTGAGCACGAAACGTAATTTCCAGGTCTGAGATTGCACCATGGAAGTCCTCAAACCAGGCGATATCGCATTCGACCCGTCGATCACTCCTGTCGCTGATCCCGCGGCTGCTGGTGCTGTGATCGACGCGAAACCGTTCGGGCGCCATCAGTTGCTTCTCGAAGAGCTCCAATACCTTGGCCAAAACGCCACGCCTCTCCCGCATAACTTCTTTCTTCATAAACAACACGCCCAAGACCCGAGATTCTCGACCACCATACTCTCCTTGGATGTCGAGAAAAGCCCAGAAACGTACACGTGGCTTGGCGCCATGCTTCACTTCACATACCCTGAATCACATCTCCCAGAATCCGCCAGCGCCATTAGAGTACAAGTCACGGATGTGCCGATCGACATGTTTTGCGCTATCGTTTCAGGGCTCTATGGTTTGGATTTCCCAAAGCCGAAAAAAAACCTAACCCCAACGGAAATCTTTAACCAATTCCCCGAGACAATTCCCTTTCAATCGATCGATGAACGCTTCATCCCGCTTGTGGACTCTCCCGTCTACCCACTCTTCGCCGTACCGGTCGCGCATCGCGCATTGCTCGCAGGAGCGCTCAAGGAGAAACCGTTCAGTAAGGATCGTTTAGAGAAGAGAGTGAAGCACCTCACCAATCCCTACCTCACAACGAAGGATGTGATGACGTACGCAGCGAAAACGAATCGTGTTGCGCTAGCGCCAGATGCGCTGCGAGCGTATTGCGCCGTATTCTTGGAGGGTTCCTAATGCAAGTCCTTAAACCCGGCGATATCGCGTTCGATCCCGCCGCCACTCCCACCGCCGATGCCATAGCGAGCGCTCAGGCCTCGCCCACATCCAGCAGCGCAATCACGCTTGATTCTTTGGCGCTCATGACCCATCTTGGTAAAATGGCGGCGCCCACTCTGATGACGACGGGAAAAGTGTGGATAGACGCTTCGGGCGTTCCGCGATTGCAAGACGCGCGATCAGAGAATATCACCGATCTTCTTACGGCATTCATCCCGTATGCGATAACGATAGGGGTGTTGCGTGCTAAACCCGCTGCCTTCAGTCCTGTGAGCAGCTATGCGGCTGGAAAAATCGCGTTCGACGCAGTCCCGGGCGATATATTGCGAGAAGCCCTCGTGAAACACTATGATCAGGATATCGCGGCCACCGGCATCTTTGAGTTATGTGACATCAGAGGAAACGAATTAGTCTCGTTCAACAAAATTGACCGATACCTCGGGACAGGGGCCCTGTCGATGAACGATCGCCAGGTCACCTTCACGAATAATCCTTACCAATCGATCCTCACGCTGCCCGTCGCCGACAGGCCGTTCCTCACCGGAGCGACGATCGCGGCGACCGCACGCGACCCGTCGTTGCAAAAAGGAGCGGCTACTCCTCTGGCGCTTCCGATGTACCCGATCACGCTTAAGGACATGATAGCGTTTGCGCGGCCCAGCGGTCTCCTCGCCGAAGTGGGTCAACGTTTCGAACGCTATCTCGTCGCCAAAGAGAACGCTCTCACGCCTTGAGTGTACCACCACGCTCTTTTGAAAAGACTCACACCACAACGGAGAACCACCCATGATTCCCACGACCACACTCGACACCATTGCCCAGCACGTTGCGAAAACGAATCCGACGCAGGATGTCCAGGACGCCATTCATGATGCGAGTTTACTCGCGCTCACTGAGAGCGTGTATCGGGTCGTGAATGCGCGCGCGATGCCGACACCGCTCTTCCGCTCTTCGTATGATGCACAGACGCACCATCTTACGATGGAAATGCTCGGTGGACGGGCCCCCGTTCCTAACCCGGGTGAGCTTGAAGTCGGCATGCTCGATTTGCTCCTCGGCAGTCTCCTCCGTGATCGCCTGCCCATCCTCCTTGAAGGGAAGACCGGCATCGGTAAGACCTATACGGTTGAGCAATTCTTCAAGACCATCCTTCCGCAAGACAATCATCGCATGATTCGACTCAACCCGCAGATGTCCAACGTCCTGCAGCCTTATACGGAAGGTGTCGTTGAGAATGGCCTTATCAAGATCCGTTTACGCACTGATGAGCTCGATCGCATCGCCGCGATTTTCATCGACGAAAAGAACCGCGGTGATTCGAATCAGGTTCTCCAATTGCAAGACGGCACTATCTCGCTCGCTACTGGTGAGCGTGGTGATCTGGGTATCCCGATTCTCGAGACTGCAGATGGTGCGTGGCAACAGAGCGGAGCGAAACGCCCTCCGTTCATCGTTTCCGCGCAAAACCCGCCAGCGTCAAAGGATGCGAAATATTCCGCAACGCGCCGTACCGATGCGGCGCAAAACAACCGCGATCTCCAAGTGGATATGCCAAACGGCGCAACGGAAATCGGTGCAGGCGTCCTCCTTATGCGCGGCGGCAACGGCCAGTTCGAAGAATTCTTGGCTCTGTACCGCAGCTCCTTGACGAACTATCTCGACATGAACGAGGCCGATATCGATCTCGCCACGTTGCGCAATGAGTGGCCGTCCATCTTCGCGTTCACGACCGATCCCTCACAGACGTCATCAGGAACGTTCCCCTCAGGTCTTGAGTTCATCGACGCGATGATCACGCTTACATCGCCTGACCTCGCGAAGAGCGTCGGGCACGAACAATCCGTCTCCGAAGGATGGTCCAAACGCCTTCACGCGTACAAAGTCGATTTCGCATTCACGACACCCATCGATGCGGATGCGATTGCAGTCAAAAAGATCCAATCTATCGTAGGATCGTTTGAAGAGGAGTTCGTCACCCGCGACACCGGAAAAGTGAAGAAGCTCGCGGATGTCATCTCCACGATCCGCCGTATCAAGACCGCCCTCGGATCCGATACCCCGCTCGTCACGTATCGACAAATCCCCGCGCAAGTCACGATTGAGGACCTCGCGACCGGTTTTGCTGTTCTTTTGCACGACAAGCAGGAGAAGCACGAGGAAGATCCGGTGACGCTTGTCGACGCGGTGCTTCGCGAATACGTCAGCCTTACCGAGGCGTTTGCTCCGAAGGTCGGGTACAGGAAGAAGGATGGTCAACCAATCACGTTTTCGACGACCGACCTGTCCATGTCCATCTACACGCTTTGCGTGCATCACGCGATGCTCAGCGCGGCGCAGAGCCCAAAGAGCCCGATTACAGGCGCGATTAAGGACCTCGGGGCGAGCGTCGCAGAACTGCGCCGCTTAAGCGGTGGCGTCGAATACCGAAAACCTCTCGTGGCGCGTGTTATCGCTGACATCGCGACGTTCGCCGGATTCCTCGATCAATATCAAACGGAGATCACTGCTCGTATCACTCCCTACATGCCAAAAGGCGGTGCAGGCGCGAGCGCGGCGATGGTCAGAGCGGTTGAAGAGTTCTACCGCGACGTGCGCACGCGTGCGACGACGCCCGACATGTACAAAACAAGGCTCGCACGAGTGCTTGGCGCATGAGTACACATCCTGTCTTGGAGTCGCTCGATCGCGCCGAGATCGCTTGGCGTCGAACGATCCGTACCGTGTATCCGCTTTTCGCTGACATGCCTGTGGAGAAGGCACAACCGAACCCTAAGGGAGATCCGAAGCGACCGTGGATGTTCTTTACAGAAGGGGAGAGTGAGCACATCAATAAACGAGGGAAAGTGCACATGGATGTATACGTCCCGGATGTGATCGAGGAGAAATTCAAGAAGGTGGTCGCGAGCATATATGAGGACGCGTATGGCCCCGGTGTCGTCGCTACGCCTGATCGTCTTATGGATGATAATTTCCTGTACCTCTTTTTCCACGAGCTCTTCCACCCGCTCTATTGTCCTGATAGCGTCAAGGATAGGCAACAACTGCGAAAAGCGCTTCTTGATGGTATTCGGACGGGGCAGCCTGGCATTAGCGATGAGCAAGCAACGCTGAAAGTCGCTAACGCATCGAACGCTGCATTCGATCAGGTGATCGACACCGCATTTCACGCGCTTACCTCTCCTGGCGGTTCGCTCGAGACGCGTCTGCGTTCCGTATGGCCGGGTCGTCAAGGACCCGCGCTTCCCGACGGCATCATCAGCATCTTTGATGTTATTGAAATCAATAACGGGGCCAAGGAGATATCGACCGCTTTCTATCCGCTCACGCGAGCCGTGTATGCGCTTCTCTTCACGGACAAAGGCCCGTTACGCGCAGAATTGTATACTCAGTTTTCCGCGGCTGCCTCGAAATCCGTGCATCCGAAAGAATTCACCTCTGTCACCGCGAATGCGATCAGCGGTTTCGTTCGCACTATCCCAAAAGATATGCTGTCGCGTTTTCGTATTGATGAGAAGCAGTATATGGATGCCGTGACAGCGCTTTCAAGCAACCCCCTTTCTCCGGACGCTGATACAGCGCGTCCCATCGTTGTTTCCACCGTCTCGCGTTTGCTTGGAAGTAAAGACACGCGATATTCTGCGATCCGCGGGTTCATTGCACCGCTTGCGCGCTACATCAATGTCGATCAGTCCGAACCACGCATGCACGGTCCTGGACAGGGGGGAGAACCGGGTCAAGAGCCTTCTTCCGGCCAGGAAGGTTCACAGCTCGCTCAGACGGTGCAGGATCTCGCGGACGTCCTTAACCCCCTTCAAGCGAACCAATTGCTCCAATCGATAGCGAATGGCACGAAAGGAGGCCCTGCCGGAACGCAATCCATACAGTTCATCGCGTCCGACGAATTCTATAAGCGTACCACGCCAGAGCTCACCATGCGTTCGCCTCGATATCTCCCCATGCGTATCGACCGTGGGAAGATATTCACACCACATCTTATCGGCATACGCCACCTCGAGGCGCATGAGGTCCCACACCTTCCTCTCGAGGCGATCCTCCGTTTCCAGGAAGAGACGGGCATCATGCAGCTCTTCAAGCTCTCCGATACGGAGTTCCGTTTCGATGAGTACGAAATGGTCCAAGAGGATATCATCGATTATGGTTACGAGGCGAGCGGTCTTGATATCCCTGACAACCTCATCCTGCACGTCGATTCCTCGAGCAGTATGGGTCCCCTGAAGTTCGTTGGCACGGGGAGCAAATACGACACGCTTATGCGCGTCGTGTATAGCATGTTAAAGACGGTGCGTAAAGCCGCAGTGTCGACGAAGCGCGATGTGAACGTCCGCGTGGTGAACTTCAGCAATGGGCCAATCATCAGCCCGATTGAACGGTTGCTGGCGCTCTACGACGCTCCGCAGAGCCTGGTGAAGCAAACTCTTCTCGGGTATCAGAACGGTGGCACGACATACGGAAGCGGAACGATGGGTAAAG
>CAZIKW010000027.1:9174-17270 GCA_964540015.1 uncultured Methanosarcinales archaeon
GTTCACCTCTGGGCGACTGATGGCGATCTTAACGATCCCCACGTCGCGTTTCCGCAGATCCAGCACGCGATCGCGATGCCGAACACGAGCTTCCTGTACTTCGACATCCAAAACAACAGCAGTCTCGGCAGGCAAGTCCAGGCGATCAGCGCGGGAAACCCTCGTGTGCAGCATTTCCCGAATGTCCAGATAGCGGATATCGAGAAGCGCGCGCTGAGCGTCATGCTGCAGTATACCTGAGAGGGAAAAATGACTATCGTGCTCAAACCCGAGGAAGTGGTTTTTTTCGAATCAGACCCTGAGTGGGGAGCGGATACTGTTGAATCGCCGCACTCCGTGGAGCCATTACCTGAGAGGAACGCTCCGAAAGTGTATACCCTCCCGTCGACTCAAGGTATGATTATAGGTCATCATCACGGTATTTCGTCCATGATACGGCCGTATACCCTTTCAGGCTCTTCTTCGTTTATGCCACGCCCAGAAAATCCCCCTCAGATGGTCGAGTACCCCGCTCTCCTCACAAAACCCGGCGAGTATACGATAGAACCCGAGAAAGAGATCTTCATGCTGCTCAAAGGAAGAGCCGAAGCGGCCAAAAAAATAATTCTTCCTGAGCGTCATTACCACGATCCCCTTGAGCGAGGCCGTGTATGACTGGTGTTCTGAAGCCCGACTGCCTATCATTCGAATCGACTGACGAGAGTTGGGTTGCGGATCGCGCGGCGCCGATATATAGGGACTTTACCTTTGAGGAGTCCGATGATCGCTTCACATTCGGTCCGATGCAATATCGCGGACGTGCATACCGTGTCTCGTTGGCGAAGGAATTGCTGCGCGATGGAGCCGTCGACACGCAAATGGGTTGGAGTTCCTATCTTCAGAAACAGGAATTGTGGCGACTTCCGAGTGTGCCGTTGCAAATCGCGTACATATCCCTCCTCATGCAGCATTCCGGCGATTCCCATCTCGACCCTCTTGGCCGCGCCCAAAGCATGGTCTGGGATGATTTGCTTCGCGGTATCATGTCCGGTTCTCGAGTGAGGTATTCCATGCGTGGGTTCGATGGGGTGACGCACGAGTATGGTACTGCGGACGTGTATGATATTCCCGCTCGGATCCGCGGCAGGAGTGAACTCATTAGCACGAACGCTGTGACGGCAAAAGCGCTCCACGCTCTTACTGGTGTGCGTGATATTGCAACATTCACCCGATTCAATCAAGTATTCAAAAGCAAGAACATTCGCTTATCTCGACAATACCGTACCCCAGTCCACAATACCATCTGCGTGCTCGGACTGCGCGTCCCCATCACTTCCGGACTCGTTATCGACGCTTGCCTCAGCAATCGATGGCGTGCGGTAGCTCGCGGCGTCGCGCTTGAGGAAATCATCCTGTCGCGGGAAGTGTGGTGATGAGGAACGTTCTCAAGCCGACGGAAGTCCTCTTCGGTGATGCTGACAACGAGTGGAAGAGTGAGGAGCCACTCCCATATGCCGGTCTTTCCATCAAGGACGTTCCCGACCGCTATCTCGTCAGCCCCATCTTCTATCGAGGAGTGGCGCACGAAGTGGGTGTGTGCAAAACGCTTCTCGGCACGAAAGATGTTCGTTCTTTGCCCGAATGGAACGACTACCTTATCCCACACCGCTTGCGCATCCCAAGCGGTCCACTGTTGTTTTCCCTCTTTGACGCATTGCGACAAGATACGAAGCCTTCATCAACGAAGGCCATCAGCGATATCCGATCGATGTTCGAGGAGGATTATGGCGAATCAGGACCGCTGTGGATGCCTGTTAGCACGGTGATCCGCAAGAACCGAGATAAGGCGCCAACCCACGCGTTCAACGCAGTCCACGACGCAGGCATGCCTGATGAATGGGTGGTGAAGTATCCTCTGCCGTTCGCTGAACATGTTGACCCCGACGAACAAGATGATATGTGGAATCACGATGGCCCACTCGAAGGGAATATCCGCTACGGCGGTGGACAGAAAGGCACGCTCGAAGCTCTCGTCGGTATCCGCTCGCCAGGTCGCGTCAATGACATCGGATTGTGGTTTGGCCGCAAACGTCGACCATACCTGGGCGCTCTCGCAGACCCGGAGAAAGATCTCTTTCTACGCTTCTATTTTGATTGGGCAAAACAACTCGTTATCACTACAGGGTTGGCAGGACAATCCTCTGTTGCCCGTGCTATTTCCCTACGCAAGCTCTCCGCAATAGAGTTGGAACGGTTCCGATGACGCACATCCTAAAGCCACGGAGTATTGAGTTCTACGGTTCTTCTGAAACGTGGAGTCCGGATGCGTCGCTTGAGGATGTTGCAACATCATCTCGTGGCATTGTTGCTGACGAAGAAGGCTTCCTTTTCCCTCTGCTATCTGTCGATGGGAAACAGTACGATATCCTGCTCCATTCCGATCCGCTTCCGGGAGAACAGCGCACCCAAGAAGAACATAAGACTGCCGCGAACGCGATGGGTTTGGTAGTGCCGAATGGAAAAGTATGGTATGCGATGTTGCATCGCGCGTACGGACTACGGGAGGAGCCTTCTGCACAGGAAGTGACGTCCGCCTTTCGAGATTTCATGCATGAGGTATTCGATTTTAAGAGCATACATGTGGGGAATCGTTTCGAGTGGGGAGACGGTCTTGAGGCAACGATATTTCAAACGGAACTCGACGGAACGACATCGTCGATGCACATGCCCGTCCCGGTTTTTCGCATAGGGGATGGGGATATGAATGGATGGTCCTCTTTGTCCCTCGCTCCTTGTCGGCCAGATACGGATTTCGACAATGACCTCCCTTTTCCTCCAAACGCGCACAAATTTCTTGGTGCATGTCTCGGAGAGAAGTGCGAGGACGCGGGGAAAGTGTTCCAGTATTTCGTACCGCAAAAAACACCGGGGCAACTCCGCGAGATTGGCGTGTGGACGCCAGCGCTCTCGAACAGGAAAACGCCCCGCGAACTCATTTTCAGCACGGATTTCAACACGCCGAACTTCGATATCGATGCAGGCTCTATGCCTGGGGGAAAGTACTTCGCATACGGCGTCTCTGTCCGTGCGACGTACGTGAAGAATCGAAGAATAGCTCAATGATTTGTTTGGTCACTGCCGTGTCGATATCGTCATAATCCTCCGTCAAGAGGTTTGCCACGTAAGTTTCTTAAATCACGGATATGCGCCTTCATTCATGACCGACGGACCCGTCTTTTCCAACGCACGCAAGCAACTCGAAGCAGCATACCAGCACCTCGACGTGAGCGATGCGGCAAAGGCGATTCTCGCAGCACCGAAGGAATCACTCTCGTTCCAGATCCCCGTCCAGATGGACGACGGAACCGTCAAGGTATTCCCCGCGTTCCGCGTACGCTACAATGATGCGCGCGGTCCGACGAAAGGAGGCATCCGCTATCATCAGGGCGTCACATTAGATGAAGTCACGGCGCTCTCCTTCTGGATGGCGATCAAGTGCGCGGTCGTCGATCTCCCGTACGGCGGCGGCAAGGGCGGCGTCATCGTCGATCCGAAGAAGCTCTCGAAAACAGAACTCGAAAAGCTCTCTCGCGGTTACGTCAAGATCGCGTACCATGCGATGGGCCCGCAGAAGGATATCCCAGCACCCGACGTGAACACGACCGCTGAAATCATGCGCTGGATGAGCAATGAGTTCGATACGATCACAGGGAAGAAACAGCCCGCATTCATCACCGGCAAGCCGATAGCGGAAGGTGGTTCTCTCGGACGTGATACTGCGACCGCACGCGGCGCGTACTTGTGTATCGAAGAACTGTGCGCAGCGACGAACAAGCACGTCAAGGGATTACGTGTCGCGGTGCAAGGATTCGGGAACGCTGGCGCGCACATCGCGTCGATGCTGCACGCCAACGGCGCACATGTTATCGCTGTTTCCGATTCGAGCGGCGGAATCGTGAACGAGCACGGACTCGATATCCCGAAGCTCGTCGAGCTGAAGAAAGAAAGCGATCTGACGGAAGCCTCGGTGCTCTCGACAGTTGGTGCGCACGCGATCACGAACGCGCAGCTCTTAGAGCTCGACGTCGACCTCCTAGCTCCCGCCGCATTGGAGAATCAGCTCACGAAAGACAACGCGTCGCGCATCAAAGCGCCTTGGATAGTTGAACTCGCGAACGGACCGACGACAGCGGAAGCGGATGCTGTGTTCGCGCACGCGGGCAAGATCGTCGTCCCCGACGTCTTAGCGAACGCGGGTGGCGTCACGGTTAGCTACTTCGAATGGGTGCAGAACCTCGAAGGGAAGCAATGGACTGCGGCGGAAGTTGATAAGAAACTCGAGTCAGCAATGCGCCCGTCGTTCCAAGCGGTGTGGAAAATGGCGAAAGAGAAGAACGTCCCAATGCGCACTGCCGCCTTCCTCGTCGCAGTGAAGCGGATTGCGGATGCTATCGACGAGAAGTACGCATGATTCGCCGCGATGTCTCGATTCTGCTTCTCTACGACGGAGAAGGGAAAATTCTTCTGCAACAGCGTAGCGACACGGCGAAGATTGCGCCGGGAAAGTGGGGTTTTTTCGGCGGCGGGATAGAGGAGGACGAGACGCCTGAGCAAGCGCTTTTTCGCGAGCTGAAGGAGGAGCTCGACATCGTCCCGGTTCATCCAGTCAAGGTCTGCGCGATAGCGAACGAAGGGCAATACCCTGATTCATATCTCGGCACCATGCACGCATTCATCGCGCGTTGGAACGGCGAACCGCTCCATCAGCATGAAGGGAAAGGCTGGTTTTCGATCAGTGATGCGCTAGACCTCAATATCTCTTCGCGCGATTGCGATGTGCTTCGTCTCGTACAGGCTCAAGCCCCTTTTTCGTAGCGGAGAGACATCTTTTTTCCCGCAAAAGAACGGTCAGGGGGTTATCGCCGGTATCCTCGATGTAACTGCTGGGTTTTTGAATCGGCATTGGCCTGTCTCGTCGGAATGGTCCTCTATCAAAAGCTCATCAAGCCCGCGCTCTTTCGCATGGATCCGGAAGGGGTGCACGACCGTGCCATTCTCATCGGGCGCTTCCTTGGGAGCAATCCCGTCACGCGCGGCAGTGTCGGGACGGTGTACGATTGGCAGCATCCGATGCTGCAACAGACCATCGCCGGGATTACGTTTCGTAACCCAATAGGCCTCGCTGCGGGGTTCGACAAGGATTGCCAGCTCATGCGCATCATACCAGAAATCGGATTCGGTTTCGAAGAGGTCGGGAGCATCACTGCGCAACCGTATGAGGGGAATCAACGACCTCGTCTCACGCGCTTACCCAAGGACAAGAGCATCATCGTGCACTACGGACTCAAGAATGAAGGCGCGAAGGTCGCGGCGGAACGCCTCAAGGGGACGTGGCGCATACCTGTCGGCGTGAGCGTGGCGAAGACGAACAAGCACTATCACACTGACGAGGAGAAGCTGCAGGATTGGGTCGCGGGTATCACGGCGCTCAAGGATGCTGGTTCGTATCTCACCATCAATGTCAGTTGCCCGAACACGTGCGATCCGACGAATTTCTGCGATCCACGGCTCTTATGGACACTCGTGCACCGCCTCGAGCGCGATCGTATCGTCTTTCGCAAACCGGTCTTCATCAAGATCACCGCTGACATGAGCACAGAGCAAGTCGACCAAGTCATCGAATTATGCCGTTCGCGCAGATGGATCACCGGCTTCATCCTCACGAATCTCGTCAAGGACCGATCGCTTGTTGATATCAAGAGCCCGAAAGAGAAACATGACGGCGTCCAGGGTGGTCTCTCCGGGAAGCCGGTGATGCCAAAAGCCTTGGCGCTCGTGCGCCATGTGCATAAGCAAGCGGGCAGGCGTTTCATCATTATCGGCTGCGGTGGAATCTTTACTGCGCAAGACGCGTACGATTATATTCGGGGTGGCGCATCGCTTGTGCAGCTCATCACCGGCATGGTCTACGGCGGTCCCGGCACGATAAAACGCATCAACAAAGGGCTCGTGCGTCTGCTC
Organism: uncultured Methanosarcinales archaeon; assembly: GCA_964540015.1. GTDB lineage: Archaea > Nanobdellota > Nanobdellia > Woesearchaeales > UBA525 > UBA525. Next base: position 15,175 of record CAZIKW010000027.1, read on the forward strand.
AAGCGCGATGGATACGCGAACGTGCACGAAGCGGTGGGCGTGGATGCGCAACGGCGCCCATCGTCGTGATTTTTATATCTCCACGTACCGAACCCCTCGACGTCTACAGTCTGTGCTGGGGAAGAATGTTTCTGGTCACTCTAGAGATTTGTACTCGCGGCCTTGCAATGGACCGCTGAACACCGTTAATGTGCGTGCGATATACCTGCGATGACTGTACTCGAATTGGACATATTCGCTACTGAACTGATATCGTACCCGTTGGTTCAAAAACGCCATCTCGTACGGCACGATCTCAAGAGGGTTCTGGAGCTTCACAGGCCAATCGACAGTCTTCTTCTCTCCATCATCCATCTTTAGGGTCAACTCGATGCCGCTGCCAGATCCTCGATACTGCACATCGAGTACGGTGCCGCTCACATCTTTCGTTTCAACGACCATGCGTTTGGGAACTCAGGCATTGTTTAAGAAATCTACGTAAAGTGCTCTTTTCCGTCGACAAATGCGGGTTGTTTTTAAAACGCATACGACCGAACCCTTGATATACCACCGGCGTTCTCACACGATCTATGCTGGATCTCCCCTATGATGTGGCGGTGGAAAGAATCAAGGCTCACGCGGGCCTATCTGATGCGGACATCGAGTCGCGCGTCAAAGAGAAACTGGTGCAGCTCTCAGGGCTCATCAGCCGTGATGGTGCGGTGCATATCCTCGCGAATGAACTCGGCGTATCGCTTACTGCTCCTGCACCAGTGCAGCAGGATCTGAAGATCGCGGACATCCGCCTCGGTGCGCGCGGTATCACCGTGTCGGGTCGCGTGGTACGCAAGTACGATGTGCGCGAGTTCGATAAGAACGGCCGCAAGGGAAAAGTCGCATCGCTTCTCATCGGCGATGAGACGGGCGTCACGCGCCTCGTGTTCTGGAACGAGCAGGTCGATCAGGTATTCGCCGAACTGAAAGATGGCGACATCCTCGTCGCGCAGAATCCGTTCGTGAAGCAATCATACCGCGAAGATCGCCTCGAGTTGCAAATGAACGCGCAGTCGACGCTCACCGTGAATCCGGAAGGCGTGACCATCGCGTCGCGCGCTGGTGCGCAGGATCGCGCTCCTCGTGTGCAGAAGTATCTGAAAGACCTCGAGGGTGGGGAAGAGAATGTCGAAGTCATCGCGACGATCGTGCAAGTATACGACCCGCGCTTCTACGATGCGTGCGCACAGTGCCGCAAGAAGCTCGTCAACGGCCTGTGCCCCGAGCACGGTGAGACGAACGCGGAAGTGAATTTCAGCATGGGCGCGTTCCTCGATGACGGCACGGGGAATGTGCGCACGTCGTTTTGGAAGCAGCAGTCTTTGGTGTTGACGGGTAAGACGGATGCGGAGTTCCTGAAATTCCGTGACGACCCGATGGCGTTTGAAATTGTGAAGAACGAGCTCCTCGGTGAAATCATCAAGGTCGTTGGCACAGCGAAGCGCAACGCGACGTTCGACCGCTTGGAGTTGACCGCGAACCTCGTGTTCCGCGATGTGGACCCAGCCGCAGAACTCGAGAACCTCGAGAAGAAGTTCGAAGCCGGCCGCAAGATGCCTACACAGGAAAACTTCGACGCGGCACCGGCGAAGAAGCACGATGATTCTGTGCTTGTCGTCGAGGAAGATGTCCTCTCGCTCGACGATTTAGAGAAGCTGGGACAGTGATCAATCGTAATCGATCGAGAACGTGAGATCCTGTCGGACGATTGTCGTCATGCGGCTGGCGTCCAGTGCTTCTCGGACCCCGATGACGCAACCGGTGTTCGTCTCTTCGTTGAAATAGCCGCCACACAGTATGGCGCGATCGTACCCGTGGTGACGGAGCGTCTTTGCGACATCTGGCCATGTAGTATCCCGCAACTCACTATCCGCCACATGCGAGCGCAGGAAGTGATTCGGCGCCGTGAGTCCGTAGGAGAGGAGCCTGTTTCTCGTCCTTCCGATATCCGCGTCCTCGACGACGATGAGTGGTGTGCGCAAACGCGGGATCGTGTGCTTGAGCTTCGACCAGTAGGACGATCCCGCGTCGGGATCGAAGAACGGGTGAACGAGAATAGCGAT
>CAZIKW010000028.1:0-17121 GCA_964540015.1 uncultured Methanosarcinales archaeon
AACGGCAAAGAAGAGTACGTGAAGGCGCACACGGCGGACTGGGGGACGCTCATCCTCGCGAAAGAACGATTAGTCCTCCTCGAAGAGCTCGGTATCGCACACTCCATTCTCGAAGTCATGAAGGGCGATGCGCTCGACGGCCTACGCTACGAGCCGCTCATGGATGTGCCGACGCAAGCAAGCATCAAGGATGACCCGAACGCACTGCGCGTGTTCATGAGCATCCCGCTCCTCAAAGAACGTGTCGCAAGCAAGGTAGCTGCGAAAAAAGGAACGAAACAGCAGGATTTGTTTGAGGACTTCGTGACGGTCACGGACGGTACGGGTATCGTGCATTGCGCCCCAGGTCACGGCCACACGGATAATGTGGTCGGTACATACTACCACATGCCCGCGCTCAGTCCGCTTGATGATGAGGCGAAATTCACGGACGCGGTCGGCAAATACGAAGGACAGCAAGTGCGTGACGCGAGCGCAGGCATCGCAGAAGATCTCGCTGCACAAGGAAAGATCGTCCACCAGCAACGCATCGATCACAGCTATCCCGTCTGCTGGCGTTGCAAAACGCCACTCGTGTTCCGCCTGAGCGCGCAATGGTTCTTCCGTATCGAATCGCTCAAAGAGCAGATGCTCGACTCGAACGAGAAGATCGATTGGCTTCCCGATTTCGCGCGCGAACGCATGCGTCACTGGGTCGCGAATGCCGGTGACTGGAATTTCAGCCGACAGCGCTATTGGGGTATTCCGATCCCAATCTGGCGCTGCGCGTGCGGACACAAGCGCGTGCTTGAGAATCGCGAAGAGCTCGTGCGTGAAGCGCGCGCGACGGGCGCCGATATTCCCGACGACGTCGATTTGCACGCGGCAGGGATGTATGCGATTGCGTGCACCTGCGGCAAGCAGATGACGCGTGTGCCTGATATCTTCGATGTCTGGTACGACTCCGGTTGCGCACCCTTCGCGAGTCTTGGGTATCCGAAGACGAACAAGGACGTGTTCGACGCGCACTATCCGGTCAGCCGTATCAGCGAAAGCCAGGACCAGATCCGCGGTTGGTTCTACTCCGTGCTCTTTGTCGGGCAGATGACGTTTGGGAAGATGCCCTACGAAGCGGTCAGCATGCCGGGTTGGGTCGTCGATGACAAGGGCGAGAAGATGTCCAAGAGCGTCGGGAATTTCATCAGCGCTGCCGACGCGATGAAGGAACTCGGTTCCGACCCTATCCGTTGGTATTACTGCTGGGATATCGCGCCGTACGAACTGCAGAAGTTTAGCATGGCGACGATCGCGGCTGACGTCACGAAGCTCTTCACCATCCTCTGGAACCTCACGACCTTGGCCGAAGGGAAGCGCGATGATGTGGATGCGCAAGCCGATGAGCCGGTCGAGGACCGCTGGCTCCGCTCCCGCTGGGCGACGGTGCTGCGCACGTATCTGCACGGTCTTGACCGCTTCGAGATGCACAGCGGTTGCCGCGCGCTGTACGACTTCGTCGTGAATGATCTCTCGCGCACGTACGTGCAGCTCACGCGCGAGCGCGCTGATGAGGACCCGCGTGTCGGTGCGTTGCTCAATGCGATGCTGCGCGATGTGCTTGCTGCTATCGCACCCATCGCGCCCCACGTCGCGGAAATGGCATATCAGCGTTTGCGCACCGAGAGCGAACCGGAAAGCATCCACTTGTGCCGATTCCCAGAACCGGGAACGAGCGATGAAGCGCTTGAGCAATCGTTTAACGATCTACAAGTCGCGCTCGCGGGAATCTTGTCCGCGCGCGATACGGCGAAGATCGGCGTGCGCTGGCCCATCGGAGACGCGCGCGTGTTTGGCGATGAGGGAATGGCTATTGCTGCAAACGAGTACAGCGATCTGCTCAAAATGAAAGCGAACGTGCGCTCGGTGTCCTCGACATCGCTGCGTTTAGGCCTTGAGGCTGCGCCGAACACATCGACGATCGGGAAACTGCTTGGTCCAAAGACCGGGGATTTCCTCTCTGCATTCCCGTCGCTCAAAAAAGGGATCGAGCACGCACTTGTGCGAGGAGAGCAGTACAGTTGGGAAGGATTCCTCATGGGTGCGACCGAGTTCAAGGTAACGCACGTGTCGCCGGAAGGCTGGGTTGTCGTTCCGTGCGGCAAGGGCCATGCTGCGGTCAGCATCGAGCGCACCCCAGAACTCGAAAGCGAAGGCTATGCGAGAGAAATCGCGCGTCGCATCCAGCAATTGCGTAAAACGGGTGGGTTTGAGAAAGCGGACCGCGTGACTGCAGTGGTCGCGTCGCACGACAAAGTCGTACGCGATGCGGTGCGCGAGCATGCGACCTTTATCTCCGACCGTTGCGGTGCTGATGACGTATCCATCGCTGAGACACTGCCCGAAACCGAGCATCGAGCTGACGAGAAGGTGAAAGGCGTCTCCTTTAGCGTCGGCATCACGAGAGCGTGATGTAATGTCACGTACCCTTATCACGCCAGGTCATCTCGAGGTTTTCTGCGGTCCGATGAAGAGTGGCAAGAGTGAAGCCGTCATTTATCGTTTGTCGCGATTCGCTATCGTTTCGGACTGCGCTACTTTGATCGTGAAGCCGGACACGGATACGCGTGATGCGTATTTGCGTTCACGTGCGTACAACGTGCAGTATCCTTGCTCCTTTGCCAATCATATTCGTCCGCAGGAAATTTTAGGATTCCTCAAAGAAGAACATAAAGTGCTCATCATCGATGAAGCGCAATTCTTTTCGGCGGGTATCGAGAAAGTCGTGCGTGAGGCAACCAAGCGGAATATGCACACGCTTGTCTCCGGCCTCGATCTTGATTTCCGAGGAGAGCCATTTGGGCCAATGCCTCGTTTGCTCGCGCTCGCTGATGAGGTGCATAAATTGACCGCAGTCTGTGATGTGTGCAAGGATGTCGCCACCCGCACACAGCGTCTGATCAACGGCTCGCCCGCACCCTATGACAGCCCGCTCGTTCTCGTCGGAGATGCGGAAAGCTATCAAGCGCGATGCTTGTCGCACCATGATGTTCCTGGCCGTTCTTGAGTGCCGCGTCACCACTCCGTTATGAGAAGCATCGCCAAGAACTTCTGAGCAAAGTTTAAATAGGGCTTCGCTTCGCTGTCGTTTAGGGGTTTTTGTAGTTTCGGGGGATCAAATGGGGAAAATCAGCGTCGACGTGCCGCTCGCAGAGCTCACGTTGCGCAAATACGAGAAGCCGGCTGGCGAGTCCAAACGAGATCTCGTGCGAAAGCTTTGTTTGTCTCTCGGACTGTTGCAGCCAGGTGACAGTCGAGATGTGGTCGTCGATGTCCTCCATGTCATGCTCGATGCGCGTGAAGAATTGACGAGCACGGATGTCGAAGAGCACGTTGTGCGCAAGCGTCAAGAAGCCGGACTGGAATTGCTTGGTATCGCACCCTCGAACATTCGTAGACAGTTGTTGCGCTTGCGCGATCTGTTCATCGTGGAGAAAGTGAAGAACAATTACCGCATCCGTGAGAACACGACCGTGAGCGCGATCTTTGAGGAGAACATCGAGCGCTACTATCTCGCGAGCATCCTCTCGCGCGTGAAGGAATACACGACGGAGATCGACCGGGTATTCTTGCAACGGTAAGCATCATCATTTCATACTCGTATGGTATAGGGTTTTCTTATGGACGTCTACGAACCACGCGAGGATTCGGAGTTGCTTGAAGCGGTCGTACGCGAACACGCGCGTGGGGCGTGCATCGACATCGGCACGGGCACGGGTATCCAGGCCTTTGCAGCGTTAGAGAACCCGAACGTTACACGTGTCGTCGCGGTGGATATCAACCCCGCTGCTGTCGCGCGAGTCGAAGCGCGTATCGCCGAACTCGCGCCTTCTGAACAAGCCCGCATCCATGCGCTCCAGAGTGATATGTACGAACATGTCGCTGCTGATGATCGCTTCGATACCATTATCAGTAATACGCCGTATTTGCCTGATGAAGAAACCGATGTTGATCCGGCGCTCTACGGTGGTCCCGGCGGATACGAATGGATCCTGCGTTGCATCAACGAATCACTACCGCGTCTCGCACGGGGTGGACAGATGCTTTTGGTTATCTCATCACTGTCGAACAAAGAACGTATCGATCGGGAACTGAAAGCTCGACATCTCATCTTCGAGGAAGTGGCGGAACTCGCGATGTTTTTTGAGCGCCTGTTCGTCTATCGCATCCGGAGGCCATAGATGGCCGCGAAAGCCCTCGCGCTGCGGGACGTCACCTATCTCGCGAAAGGGACGCGTGGTATCGCGTCGACGGCGAAACTCGGCCGCCGTACGGTGCTTCTCAAAGAGCGCAATCCCGCATCCTCGGTCGATACGATAGCGCACGAAGCGCAGATGCTCGCCATCGTGAACAAGGCCGGTATCGGACCCGCGCTCATCCGCGCTGAACCGGGAAAGCTCATCCGCGCATTCGTCAAGGGCGAGGAGATCATGGACTGGACACAGCGCGCGAAACCCGCCGCCATTCGCGCGATGCTTGCTGCACTGCTCGACCAATGCCGAGCGCTCGACCGTATCGGCGTGAATAAGACGGAAATGACGCGACCCTATAAGCATGTGCTCGTGCACCGCAATCGCCCAACGCAGATCGATTTCGATCGCTCACGCCGATCCCCCAAACCCCAAAACGTCACACAACTGTGCCAATTCATGACGTCGGGCCGCTATGCGTACCTGCTGCGTGCGCGTGATGTGGTCATTGATGGTACGCTGCTTATCGATGCCGCCAGAAACTATAAGAAGGCATATGCGCAACGGGAATACGAGCGCATCCGGTCGCTCGTGAGGGGTTTGTGATGCAGCATTTGAAGTCGATTCCCGCGACGACGCCGACGTTCCATCGACGCGTCTACGAGCAGCTCTTGACCGTTCCGCGTGGGAAAGTGACGACGTATGGCGACTTGGCGCATGCGCTAGGGAGCGAAGCGTATCGCGCGGTCGGACAAGCGTTGCGAAAGAATCCGTGCGCACCGAAGGTCCCGTGCCATCGCGTGGTGTCGTCTGACGGACGCATCGGCGGCTTCAATGGCCGGACTGAGGGTCCCGACGTCGAGCGCAAGATCAAATTGCTTGCTGATGAAGGCGTCCAGGTACGAAACGGGAGGATCGATCTTGCCCGACACCGCCACGACTTCTTTTGAGATCATCGCGCACCGTTGCCGCGGGTTCTCCGTGCCAGAGCAGTCCCCGCAAGCTATCGCCGCAGCGCTCAAGAGCGGCGCGAGCATCCATCTCGAGACGCGTCTTTCTGCCGACGGTCGCTGGGTCGTGATGCAGGGCACGCCTCGTGGCGTTTCCGAAGCATCGTCCGTGGCGCGGGTACACGCGCGTTCTGCCGCGAAATCGCGCTCGGTAGCGTTGCCTCTGGAACATGTGCTCGCTATTATCGCTGCGCGTGCGACCGACGGGAGCACGATGACGCTCTATCTGGAGGCGAAAGATGTGGGCGGCGAGCGTGCGCTCGTCGCATCGCTTGTGCGCATGGACTTGATCGAGCGCACGGTGCTCGTCGCATGGGAACCGCGCATCCTCGAACGCGCGCACAAGATCGCACCGCGCCTTCGTTTAGGGATCGCGTACGCACCACTTGAGCGATCACTTGCGCGGTCGCGCGCAACGACGCATCGCGTACAGCCGCGGCGGCGTGTCCACCTCGCGTACGATCCCGCGCAGCGGTTCGACGCGCTGCCTGGCATCGGTGTCACGCCCGTGCACACGCTCTCCGATATCTCCGGCTTGCCGCTCTCTGTTGTGGTGGTGCACGCGCTCTTATGCTCGCATAAATTGCTCGATGCCGCGCATGCGCGTAATGCGCGGGTGATCGCGTACGGGTTGCCTGCGCGTCTTGGTTCTGGTGTGCTCGCTCGACGGGGCGTGAGCGGTGCTTTAGTGGAGCGACCAGGAAATCCTAGCTAAGAAGGACCACGAGTACGGCGACAAGAATCGTGCCTACCGGTTGAGTGATGGTCGGGAACAGCGTTTCTTTTCTCTCTTTGCGTAATGCGCCAACGAGCACATTTGCGATAATGGCTATGATTGCCGCACTCGCGAGCAACGTACGAGTGCCGCTCGCGAACGCGAGGCCGATACCAAGAGCGCTCGTGATGGTGTAGTGCGCGCGTTTGGATGCGAATGCTATCAGGAGCGCGCTTGCGATACCTGCGATGAGCGCGATGAACCCGCCCGCGATCGCGTATGCGCCGATGGCGATCAGCAATACGCTTGCGGTGTCACGGGCGAATGCGAATCTCGTGCGATTGGGCCGCACTTCATCGAGCACTGGTCCTGCTATCGCGGCACCGAGCGCGAAGCCGCACCAGATAACAAACACGAGTGGAAGGAGAAGCCAGTCCATAAGGGATCGTCTAACTGAATTTGCACGTGCCGTCAGACTGCATCTCGCACGGGCGGCCGCACGGGATGTTCTGGTTCGTCAGGTTCAGGTCGCCGTTTGAGGAACCGACACCGGCGTACGATTGCGTTGGGTCGTTGGGGTCTTGGATAAAGACCAGATTGCCGTCTTCATCTTGCAGATAGATACAGAATTCATTTTGCACGCCGAGCCCTTCGCGTGTCGTGTCGTAATCCTCACTCGAGTTCGCGGCGAGCGCGTATAACGTCGCCATATCGAGTTGATTCGCGGGTGCGACTTGCAGTGATTCTTCCGCTACGAGCTTCGTCGCGATGACTTCCGATTCCACGCGTAGCGGCGCAGGATCCTGGTCATCCTTGCTGGTGAGGAGGGAAATGATGACTCCGGCGCCAATCATGAAGATGAGCACACCGATGATAAGGTCAAGCGACCATGCTTGGGCTCTTCGCGCCATTGCGTTGCCCTGCGAAAGTGCCTTTATAAATATTCGCCCGGGGATGGTGAATTTCCCGACGGAAAAGAATATTTCTTCCGCTCGTCGGTGGAGACCGCAAAGTATATATACTACCTAGGCGCAAGTTTTATAAAAATACCGTTGCGGTACGGCCGGGGGGTCGCGACGCTTCGGGACAAAAGAGGGGGGAAATACTATGTCCTTGGTCCGCAAGTGCCCAGAATGTGGCGGCGTGAACCTATGGTTCAACACCGAGAAAGGTGAAGTCGTCTGCCGTGAGTGCGGTCTCGTCATCGAGGATAAGCTCGTTGACTTCGATCAGGAATGGCGAGAGTTCGATAGCGAAGCCGCTGCGCGAAAGCGCCGTACGGGTGCGCCGATGTCGTACACGCAGTTCGATCAGGGACTGGGAACGGATGTCGGTCGTAAGGGCGATCTGTACGCTCTTGGTATCAAGGACAAAAACAAGTTCTTCCGCTTGCGCAAGTGGCAGCAGCGCATCTCTACGGCGATTGAGCGCAATCTGAAGTTGGCTCTTGCCGAATTGAAGCGTGTTTCCAGCTTCTTGAAGTTGCCGCGTTCGGTTGAGGAAGAAGCGTCGCGCGTGTACACGTTGGCTGTGCAGAAGGGTTTGGTGCGTGGTCGCTCGATGGAAAGCGTTGTTGCGGGTGCGCTGTACGCTGCCTGCCGTCGCCACGACGTGCCGCGTACGCTTGATGAATTATCTGAGGCGTCTGGTATCGAGAAGAAGGAGATCGGCCGCACGTATCGGTTTATTACGCGCGAACTCGGTATCAAGATCCTGCCGTCGAACCCGGCTGATTATATCGCGCGTTTTGCATCTGCCTTGAACTTGACTGCGGAGACGCAGTCGAAGTCGGTCGAGATTATCGAAGCTGCGCAAGAGATCGAATTGACGTCCGGACGCGGTCCTACGGGGATCGCTGCTGCTGCGTTGTATGTCGCTGCGTTGATCAACAACGAGAAAAGGACGCAGCGCGAAGTGGCTGATGTTGCTGGTGTGACGGAAGTTACGATCCGTAACCGCTACAAGGAGCTCTTGTCTGAACTTGATCTGGAACGCGAGATCAAGAAGACGAAGAAGAAGGGCGAGAAGTAATGGATTGGGCGTACGTGCTCAAGTCTCTTGTCCTGGTGGCTATCGTCGCCCTCGTGCCGTATGCGCTTTTTCGTTTCACAGTGCGTGACAACTCGGCTCTCGTTTGGTCTACGCCTGTTGTGGCAGCGCTTTTACTTGCGTTCATACGACCTATCGCGTGCGTCATCCCTGGCAGCGTCGCTGGGTGTAGTAATATTGAAGGTTTTGGCGCTTCTGGTTTCCTCATAGGTAGCATCATTATTGGCATGGTCTATGGTTTGGCGTGGGCGCTGGTAATTCGCTCATATCGGCGAAAGAATTCAATTTCTGACGGTTATCCTGTTTTGCTTGAGAAGAAAGGGGGGAAGTAGCACTGTGGGTGATATTTACGCCTATCAAATTTTTCCTGTTTTTGGTTTCTTTCTATCAGCAATTTTTACGTTAGGTCTTTTGTTCTTTACGAAGACTGACTCTCCGTACGCGTCGTTGCGTCGTTCTGGATGGTTCGCGTCTGCGCTGTTCGCCATTGTCAGTTTTGTCGTGCTCTCATGGTTGCGTACGCTGAGCCCTCCTATTCGCGCCCATTCCTGGTTTGACATTGCTCAATGGGTTATCGCTGTGGTTCTGCTGATGGGTTCTTGGTATTTGACGCGTCGATGGGTTGTGCTCGCGTGTATGCGATGGCCTTCCGCGAGTCAGCGTCTGGATGCGATCACGGTGTGGGTTCCAGTGGGTGTGATGGCAGTGATCGTCCTTTGGACACTCCTTCGTGAACTGAGTTTAACCGGTGTCTTCATCTTTGTGGCATTCTTGCTGCTGCTTGCGATTTTGTTGTATGTGCGAAAAATCGCGCTTGAGCGTAACGTGTCGAAAAGAGGGGGGTGAACTGGTGCGCGCAGATCGCCCTGTCATTTTTTACGTCGACAACGATCGCAATATGTGCGATATGTTCGCGGTGATGTGCGAGGACTTCGGTTGGGCGCCTGTGTTCGCGCACCGTGGGCTCGAAGCAGTCGAGATGATCGAAGGCGGTTTGCAGTACGCAGCCATCGTTTCTGATCTCCAGCTTTTAGGGCCGCTCGATGGTGGCGATGTATTACGCCGTTCGCGTGAATTGAATCCTTCGATCCCGCGTGTCAGTTTCAGTAGTTACGCAAAACAATTACCTGATGCGACGCACTACGCCGACGCGACGGAGCGTCGCGGACCTGGTATCGAGGCCGTTCTCTCGAGTATACTCCGTGAGCGGGTGTGATGGGTTGCTTTAGGTTATTTTTTCTGATACTTCTTTCATGCCTTCGCCGTTGTCCAGATGGCTTCGAAGTACTGTCGAAACGATGCTGCGACGATTGGACTCGTGATGAGGAACACTTTGGGTTCTCCCTGTGCCCAGTAGATGATGAGCACACGATCTCCTTGTATATTGACGCTGCCGGGTGTGTGGTCTAAAAGGAATCGTACGGCGGTGGATTTTTGCTTTTGCCAATACTGTGCGCCGGGAGTGCCTTTGAGGTTCTCGTTGTAGATGATGCGATAGGTGATGCCTTTCTCAAGTCGCTGGCGATTGATTTGCTGGAAGAAGACTTCGTATTGGCGCTTGTCAGTATACGTTCCTTGACTTGCTCCTAAGACGAGGATTTCATCTCCTTTTTTGAGCGCGGCGAGCCCTTCTTCATAGACGGTCTGGAGCCCTTCATATCCCTCGTACAGTTCCGCTCCTTCTGGGATGCGTAATTGTTGTCGTCGGCCTTCGAGTTGGGGAATGATGCGCTCAATGCGTTCTCGCTGTGTGTCCATCGTCGCGCGCTTGCGGTCGAGGTACTCGAGGAGTTTTTTCGGCGTGGACGCGATGAAATGGCGGGTCTTTTGCTTGGTGATGGTGCTCACGAGTCCTTTATGGGTGAGCTTTTCGAGAAGGATGTGAATCTTTGAGTAGGAGACGCCGGAGCGTTCTGCAACTGGCCCGATGGTACTCTCGCCCAGGTCGAGGAGCGCCAAAAACACCTTCGCTTCCGCGCCAGTGAGGCCTATTTCCTCAAGGAGCGGGGTGAGGTCTTCCATTGAAGAGGTTCTTGACGGAGCGACTTATAAATGTTCCTTCTATCCCCTCCTATGGGGGAGATAGATATTAAGTATGTTAACTACTCATAAGGAGGTACAAAGAGGTGAAGAGAACATGAAGAAGAACGCGAATGAAAACTACCTTGAGCAAATGGTTCAAGGGGCTGAGGAGAGCTTGAAGTACGCGATGCGCAAGCGGGATCCTTATGGGAGTTCTCGCTTCACTAGCCTACAGGACGTGTTGACTCGCTCTGCCCGAGAATTAAACGAGGGCGTGATGTTCGCGCGCAAAGGTCTCCTGCGTGCGTATGCGGGTAGGGACTTGACGGTGGCAGACGATCATGCGCGCTTGTCTTCCCTTGATTCCCACTATCTCGGCATGTGCCAATACAGTGTTCCCTATTGTCGCGGATCAGAGATTGCTTACTATGTTGTCTGCTTGGATACTGAAGCACGTGTTGTTGTGCGCCCTAGCGTGCCTACCGATATCGCACAGAAAGAAGATTTCAGTGGCATCCACTTCTTGGAGAATCGATATCTCCGGGAGGATGCTGCTAAGGGTGTGCACTACGGCCACCAGGTCTTGGAGTACAAAGGCGACTCATTGCAGCACTCTCCGGTGAGCGCACTGTTGAAGGGCGAAGCACCTCAACGCGAAATTCGCCTCACACAGTCCCCTATGAGCGGTCTGTGGGCGACTGATGGCCAGTCCGGATGGGGGGACGATTAGTACTTTTTCTTTCTTTTTTGCTCTACCACATATCTCCACTTCTTATCGACCGCTTTCGAGATGCCGATGCGCGGGGTTGCGTTGATCTTCTGCTTCTTCCAGCCTGGATAGCTCCCCGACGGCAGGATGCGTAAGTTGCCCTTCGTCAAATCTCTTCCATTATCATCGCGCCCAATTGCGAGCGCCTGCACGAGTTTCGCGGGCCCGGAGCAAAGATTGTGCAGATCTTTCGTTCCACGATGCTGCTCCATTGCAGAAATGCCGCTCAACGGTTCGAGCGCGCGAATCAACACCGCTTCGCCTAGACCTTCCTTGCGGGTCACGGCATTGAAGCAATAGTGCATTCCATACGTGAAATAGACGTACGCGTGTCCGGGCGGGCCGAACACTGCAGCGTTGCGAGGAGTTTTCCCTTTGAACGAATGCGCTGCCGGATCGCCGGTCATGTACGCTTCCGTTTCGCTGATGCGGCCCGCAATGATTCCCTTCTCGGTCTTGTGCTCGAGCACACATCCTATCAACGCTTTCGCGACGATACGTGTATCGCGGTCGTAAAACGAACGGGGAAGTGCGGAGTGCTGTCGCATAATGGATAGGAAGGTTGACCGTTTATTTTGATTTCGTGAATTTCTCAACAATGATGTGCTCGTCGTAGTCGTCTTCCAGTGGCAGCTTCCATGCCTGCTTCACGATGCGGTAGGAGAACACGTCTTTTCTCGGTAGGAGAGAGGCGCAGGGGATGATGGTTTTCGACCATTGCGGATTCTTCGTGAGTTTTCCCACCAACCGCACAATCGTGGGTAACTGTACTTCGCGCTTTGACGCGTGGATATCTCCGCAGAGGATGGCGACGGGTCCTTTAATCTTCTTGAGGTTCTCGGCCATCAACGCGTCGCGATGTTCAATGACGCCCGGATCGAACAGATGAACGCGGAGCTTCCTCTTTTTCGCTTCCACAAGGAGTTTGCGCATGGCGGGCGATGTCCGGCCGTCGGGATTGGTTTGGAAAAGGGAGAGTTGCGCAATCGCCCGTTTACCGGAGAGATATTCGTTGACCTCTTGCTGTTTCGCTACTGGCCATTCGAGTGCGATTTGCGTGAGCTTTCGGCGCTTCACGAGTTCGAGGAAAATCTCCGGACACTCGTTTGTGCCGTGCATCTCGCCGACGAAAAGGTACTTGGCCATTCACGCCTTCACGATCCTAATCCCGCCTTTCTCGATGGAGATGCGCGCGGGCGTGCCATTGGCGATTTTGAGTTTGTCCGTCATTTCTTTCGGGATGCGGATGCCGATGCTGTTGCCCCAAGTCGCGAATTTCGCCTCGCGTGCCTTGCGGATTTCCTTGTGGCGCTCACCGAGCTCGCCGAGCTGCTTCATGTCGAGGACTTCCTCGCCGCATTTGGTGCAACGGTGGTATTCGTAGGGCGCTTCATCGAGCACGTCGTGGGCGAGTGTCGTTTTGCTTTGGCAACGGGGGCATTTCATGGTTCGTTTCCTCGCTCAACGGTGATGATGACGATACTGGTGGTGGTTATTTCCCCGATGCAGGTGACGCCATCGCGACTGACGAATCGGGCGTAATTTTTACCGAATCGGAACATCCGTCCAGTACGAACGGTGTTGGTGATTTGCTCAGGGTATGCGATGCCTCGCGCGAACGCCTGTTTAATGGCGTGCTGCGTGACAAAGATCTCTTGATGGATATCCGTGTATATCCGGGTATATATTCTTTTCGCCACCTTGCCAGAATGGAGGGCGTTTTTAGGTGTGTGCTGGCGAGAACTCCGGAACCCTTCCGGCCGCGACCGGAAGGTCTGTTGAGCGAAGTAACAAGAACACTCTTTGTTACCGTCGAGAATGTCTACAGCGTATTTCTGATCCCGTCAATCGATTTCGCCACGTCCTCGCCCTTCTTCGTGAGCTTGAGAACCTTCAATCGGCCGTCCTTCTTGAACTCAATCAGGTCGGCCTTTTGCATCTCATTGAGAATCTTCACGATGTGGCTGTACGTGCAATCGACGATCTTCGCGAGTGATGACGCGTACTGTTCTTGGCCTTCGCGTTGAGAACTGAGTAACGTCACGAGCATCATCGCTGGCTTCTCGCGGAAGAAGACGCCGAAGATTTTCTTGTTCTTGATGCCCATAATGTCCCTTGAACGTATATGTTCAAACCCGTAGGACGGAAGCTAAAGTTTCCTTTATATATTTTTCCCTGTCATCTCTCGTCGATATTCGACGAGGGATGCTTCCCCTTCTCATCGATTTCGCGCATCTTCTATTTAAGAGTGCTGTTCCGATTCGCGTGTGGTGGTTTTGCGTAGCAACAGTTTTTGCCAAAGATCGCGCATGCACGTCGTGAGAAAAAATGGTGCGTCCGTCCGGCACGACCCGCTGGGGTTTCACCTTTGTCGCAGCTGTGTGCGAGCCTTGCCGTTCGAAACGAGCCGGTTCGCATTCCGACTCGCCGGGATGTGTTTCCCGCGCGACCTCCAATGCTCTTTGTTTGAGTGGAAGTTATTTGAACTATTCCTGTATACTAAAACGTATAATCGTTGTGTCTTATATTTAAACTTTGCGTTGTAGTTTTCGCTGTGCGCAGAACCTCCGTTTGGGATTTTCTGTGTTTTCGCGTCTTTACTCCCCAGACGGAACATTTAAAAAAGAGGGATTCCAAAAATCACCCTTATGGTAGAGGATCGGTGGCTTGAGCCCCGTACGCGTATCCCCCTCGCGGGCATCGTCGCAATCGTTCTTGTCGTCGCTGTCGTCGCTGTATTCCTCAAATCGCAGCTCGGTGCGTTCTTCCCGGAGACCACTATTTCCGTCACGGAAGGAACGCCAGCCGATGCCAACATCGCGGGCCAAGCGAGCGCGAGTTCGAGCTTCGATGGGTTGCGCCAAGTGCCCCTTGAGCGCAAGGAACGCTTGCACGGCATCTTGCAGCAATCATCTGGCGCGCGGACGTACACGGTCGATGTGCCGGAACGTCTTTTGACGATCAGTCAAGGGAGCTCACAAGAAGAAGTGGTGTTGACTGTTGGTACAGGTGGCATTCTCACGGGCGTGTTCGAATCTGCGGGCAAAGCGACGCGCGTGGATATCGACCCGCTCGACCGCGAGCTTGTGGTGCAGTCGCCAGGCGTCTCTGCGAATCCGATTACGGTTCCTTTGACCGAAACGCTCGCGTATGAAGGCTACTTCACGTACCGCAACGAGCGTTTGCTCTTGCAGTATGTGCCAAGCGGCCCGAGCGTGCGTATCAGTGGCGCCTCCATTGATACGGTCCCGCTCACGATCTCTGACGGCATCCTTGTCGGCACCTGGACGCGCGATACCGTCGAGCACCCGGTGACGGTTGACACGTCGCGGTCGCTTGCGACGATTAGTGCTGTTTGGTAAGCTTTTTCTAGTCCCGCGAGTTTCCGCTTGAGTATGCCGCGTGTGAACATTTTTGAGAAGCAGACCATTCGTGAGACAAAAGACTCCTTCGCGCTCTCAGGAAAGTTGCCTGATGGGAGCGCGTACCAGCTTGTGAGACAAAACAATGAGGGGGTTTTCTACGGCAAGCGAGCGGATTATCTCGCGTTCAAGACCCTTGATGTCATTGGGCTTGGTATCGGCACGGCGGTGTGCGCGACTGCCGGTTACTTTGCCGTGAAGCATGGTTTGGATGCGTATGTTTTGCTACAATCCGTAGATGCCTCGGTGGTAGATGAGGGCGTTTGGCATGGGATGAGAGGTCTTACGTACGCACTGTGGACCTGTGGGGGTGTTCTCATTACTCGCGGTCTCACCGGTTTGCGGCACGGTGGCTTGGCTCGGGAAATGTCAACGGGTAGCGCGGTGACGTTGTACTCGATGGCGCAACTTGGCGCATCCTACCCCAACCCTAAGTAGATCCGCCGATTGTTCTTCCCGCGGTTCTCGCTCTTGAGACACACAATCTTCCCGATCTCGCCTAAGCGATCCACGTGCGTTCCGCCGCAGGCTTGGCAGTCCACGCCAGGGATTTCGACCAGATGGATGTCCTGCACGTGTTCGGGGAATCCGACCGCGAGTTTCACGAGTGAGGGATCCGCTAAGAACTCCGCTCGGGTCACGACGCGGCGCGAGACGTGGAGGTCTTGCGCGATGATCGCGTTCGCTTCCGCCACCACGCGTTCGATGAATGCAGGATCGTAGGTTTGGAGGTCGACATCCAAGCGGCTCTTCTCTTCTCCGATCTGGTTGCCCGTGATGCGTGTGCCCGCATCGCGCTCGAGAAGGGCGCACACGATATGCACGCCCGTATGCATGCGGCGATGGCGTTGTCTCCGTTCGGCATCGATAACACCTTCTACCTCATCGCCGACCGCAAGTCCTGTGCGCTCAACCGTGTGCACAATGCCGTGCTCTCCCTTACGGACGTCGGTGACGCGGAATGCTTCGCCGTTACGGGTGAGAATCCCGGTATCATGAGGCTGTCCCCCGCCGGTCGGATAGAAGCGCGTTTCTGACAGCGTGACCGCTCCATTCTCGTCTACCGTGGTTATGGTCGCGTGGAATCTTAACTCGCCCGGGTGTAGCGTTGCGTGTGGAATCATACTGGTGATGTGTGGGTTCTCATGTGCCTATGAAGCTTTCGGCGACCGACACGCTTATCAATTCTGGTATCGTTGCTGCGGAGATGGAATACCCTCTCTGGAACGACGCATATGTCGTTGGTGATGTGCGCCGATGATGCACCGTATCGATGGTGCGGTGTTCGTGAACGAGGACTCTCTTGAAGATACGGTCAAGGCGCTCATCGGCATCGGTGTGGGTGCTGTGCCTGCTCCTGAAGGGAATCAGATAGCGTTCTCGTTCTATGTACGTGATTATGCAGAGTACGAGCGAATAGCAGGTGATCTTCGCGATACGTCCGGGGTTTCGCACGTGCAGTACGCTTCAAGCGCGAGATTGGTCGCCGACCATCTGCGGTTAGAGGCTCGCCGTGACGGGCAATCGCGCCCCGTGCGTGAGTCGTACGACGAGTAGTCGCGCGAAATGTTTTTAATAGTGACTCCACTTTTGAGTGGTATGCGAAAGGCGGTCGACTTCGAACAACTCTGGTTGCCGCTCTATACCGCCGAATGCGTCGTCATTCCGAAACCAGAGGTGACGCTCGATTCCTTGCTGGCTTCTTTACGCGAGCGTGCCATCCCGGCATACCGCCATAACGGCCATATCGTCGCGCAGTTCTCCTATCAATCGCCGCGTTCGTTCGCTCAAGCGTCTGATGTGGTGTTCCGCTCGCCCGGTGTGCAGCAGCTCGCATACACGATGCCGACGCAAGAGACGTATCAATGGCTCGCGCGCATCGAGGAACGCCAGCGGCTGGCTGAGATCAAGGCATTCCGAGGAGACCAGGGCTAGAAGTCGTCCTCTTCTTCGTCTTCGATCTCTACTTCGTCCTTCTTCCCCTTCTTCGCGACTGCTTTGCCGTTCACTTTCGCGATGAAATCGGCCGGTGACGCGAGCTTTTTCGTGATGCCTAATTTCTCACCACAACCAGCGCACACGAACACAATCGCTTTCTTGCCGTAGAATGATTTCCGTGCGAATGGGACGGTCGTCTCCGCGTGATGCTGGCACTTCGGGAATGGGCAATCGTAGATGATGTCCGTCTTGAGCGCAGCCTCGTGCGCGGCTTTGGGCTCTGCGTACCCGCAACCCGGGCAGACGTATTGCGTTGCGCGGATCTTGATCTTACCTTTTTCTACTGGCTTGCCCATGAGCGCTTTTTTGCACTTGGGGCACTTGGCCTTATTCGTCCATGCGATCGCCTTCCCTTTCTCCTCAGCTAAGGTCCTTCTGGAGAAATAGACGAGGTCACCCATTGATTCAGGAAGCTTGAGAGGCACGTTGTTCACCACCGAGTTTGCGTCGATGCCGTCATTCGCTAAAGATAAAGCTTTGGGTAGCGATTGATTTTAATATGGCAGGGTGTGCGGAGTGGTATCTTGGACACGTATACCGTCCGAGGGGGTTTGGTTTATGGTGAAGAAAGTCGTTGGTGTGTTAGGGGAGTTCATGGAATTCCTCCAAGAGTACAAAGTCATCGGTCTCGCGGTCGCGTTCATCATCGGTGCCGCCGCGAACACGCTGGTGAAGAGCTTGGTAGATAATGTCGTGATGCCGCTTATCACGCCAGCCATCCCTGGCGGCGCGTGGCAGACCGCGACGTTCAACATGGGCCCGATTGTGATCGGTTGGGGCGCGTTTTTGGGCGCGTTCATCTACTTCGTGATCGTCGCGTTCGTGGTGTTCCTCATCGCGAAGATGATCCTGAAAGAGGAGAAGGTCGCGAAGAAGTAGGAAGGTTTTTCTTTCTCCTGTTTTTCCTTTCGTT
>CAZIKW010000029.1:0-4983 GCA_964540015.1 uncultured Methanosarcinales archaeon
TTATTGCGAGAAACAAATGGACATCGAATCGAAATACGCACCAGAAGAAAAACCGCACAAGAGCTCGGCATTCCTCTAGACGCGTTCCCCGGTGAGCATGGAACAATCAATGATGTTGCGCTGGAGCGAACCGCGTTGTACGCTGCGAGGACTGCTGAACGACTAGAACGAAAAAAACGTTCGAGACCTTGGGCACCACTGTATCTCGAGGGAAAAAACCACATCTAGGATGCAAGCGGATTTCTTTTTTTACGTCATCATTTCCGAAACACATTAATACATCAACACATCTTCTTTCCCACATGCAGATCGTTTCACGTCGGGAATTGACGAACGCGAACGTATCCGCACACTCGAGTTTCTCGAAGTTCTATTGGTTCAGTGCGTAACCTTGAGCTATCCGGCTCAAGCGGACGCGCACGGATGACGGGCATAACTCCCATCCGTTGCGCATCGCGAACCCCGGATTCTTGATCTGAACAACGAACAGAATTGATACGAGATAGGTGTAACCATGATGATAGACGTATACGAGATAGCCGGTAGGCTGCAAAACGAGAACACGCCAGAGAGGCGATACCGCAATCATCTGCGTGATGTCGGGCTGTACGACGGCCCGGTGGAGATGGGACGGATACGGTTTCAAAGACTGCAAAACGCAATCAACACCGTAGAGGGTATCGTGCACGTAACCTATCACGTCGATACGGCAGTATCCTTGCTCGGACCGCTGGTCCGTGGTCTCCGGCAAAACGAGTATTTCACTCCGCGGGATTCGGTCTACGACGCGATTGACGGGATCTACCGAGCGCGGACAGAGCTCCAGCAGCACAGGATCACGCATGGCGAGAGAGCAGTGCTCGAGAAGGCCCGGCATCTCGCGCAACGAGCGAATCAGGCAACACTACCTATGAAATACACGAGCGGACGCAAGTACGATCGTGCAACGCTCGGTGACATGCTGCGCACAGACCTTGAGCGCGTGCTTAGTGAGATGGCGTTGCCGGCAGGCGATGTGATGCGTGAGAAGATGCCCGTATATGATTCCGCAGTCGCTCGACGGATGGTACGCGCCGGAAGATTCGTCCTACGGGATTATCGAGCAGAGCTGCGCGAGAAGCGCCCCGCTCGGGCACGGGTGCAGTATACGGGAGGTAGCCCTTGCTGGTAGGCTGCGATCTAACCGGATCATAGGCATTCTTTTTTTCCTCAATAGAAAAAAATAAGAATCACGATACGGAGGACAGCGCGATGGAATCGATTTACAATCAATTGGCCAACTACGATGCGAATACGGATGACGCACGTTCGTATTTCCTGAATGCGGTGAAGGACAACATCGTTCGAAATCACGCAGAGTTCCGTGAAGTGATACGTTTCGCAAACGACAACGTATTCTCAGAAGAGGACCTGCGAGAGCTCGCGACGCGCTGTGAAGTCGCTGATTCGACCGTACAACGCTGGGCCGGAGGAATCGCCAGACCTCATCCGAACCTATGGGAGATCGTCCGCGCCGATATCGTCGACATTCTCATGCAACGGTAACGGTCCCGATAGCTCTCATCCTCTTTTCTATATCTTCTTGGTGCGCAGCACCGATCACAAGCAGGATGCGCGCGCCAGGGTTCGCTCGCGCGATCGCGTCAACGCGTGCGCACATGTAGACGTTGCGTTCGGTGACGAGCGCTTGATGCAGCCCAGGGTAGCGCGTTTCCAACTCTTTCAATAATTCCTTGACGACCTTATCGCTTGGAACACGATCGAGGCGCACGCGTTTCGCCAATTCCTTGTTGCGTTTGGAGAACGGCGCGGATAGCACGTCGCCAAGCAACCGGAATTTCTCGCGTCGAGTGAATAATGCAGAGATGCGCTTGAGCGTCACACGCACATCTTGATCGACAAGCGCTAAGGGCAGTTTGCTATCGCGCGCGAGTTCAACAGCGGCAAGCATATCCAAACCAGGCTCGACTTTCAAAATATCTCCGGCCTTGCGTTGCACCCAACCGGCGATGAGCAAAAAGAGATAGCCTGTCGTGCCGACTTGTTTCGCTAAAGATAGTGGTGGTCGTTTACGCGCGCTGGAGGGATCTTTCGCACGATCGCGCAGCGCCATCAAACGTTGCCTATCGAGTTCGACCGCGATATGCGTCGGCTGGAATTCGGCGGCCGCTTTCTTGATGCGTAAGGTACTCTCATGCGCGACGTGGCTCGTGCCGACGATGCGAACAGAAGGTTTCGCAGGAGCGAGAGCTGTTTCCATAGCTCAGACAGGTCGATGTCTTGATTCTTAAGCGTTCGCTAAGGGAGAAGAAAAAGAAAGGAAAAAGCTAATCTTTCGGCATCTCAGGTATGGTGACGAGAGGCGGCTCTTCCGGCGTTCGTACAGAGACATAGCGGTTCACATAGTCTCGACCAGCAGCGCGCAGGAGATTCACCATGTCCTGCTCTGCGACGATCGCGCTTTCAATCGTCATGGCACGGCTCAAGTTCGGCACGGTGCGCGTCTCAAGCAGCAAGATGTTCGATCGTTGCGTGTTCACGTACCCGAGGTAGCTGTGCTTGCCGTAACCACGATTCGTTTCATTCAGGAGGAACGACTCGAACGCGTTGCACAGGTAGAAATCCTGGTGTGCCGTCGCCTCATCGCTTCCCCGCATGAACGAATAGACGAGGTTGTACGACACGTCCTTCTTCTCCTTCTTGCTCGACGAACCGAGCGCATCGCTCAAGTCCAGGCTCTCATCGTTATCGATGTGGAACAGGACCGAACCGAGGAGTTCCTTCTCGTCGTTGATCTTGCCGTTGCCGTCTTTGTCAAGGTAGTACTCGTAGAGGACATCTTTGCCATAGCGTAAGACGAAGTCCTTGAAGCGCACTTCTGCGACCGTACCCGTGCCGTCGATGATCTCGTAGCCACCGTTGTTGTATTTCGCAAAAGGCATCAACGTGTCTCTGCCCGAACCGAAACTCACACCGCGCAGGCCCAGAATGCGTCCGGGCCATAAGTCCCAGTGGTTCTCGATGCGGAGCTTGACGGGTATGCCAGTCGGGTTAGCGATCTGCAAGTTCTCAATCACACCCCACGAGGCGTCCGTCGGGTACACACCAGCCTTACCTGACGAGATACCAGCACGGGCCTCAGAGGATGGCTTACCGAACAAGTACATCGTCGACTCCTGCGGGAGCCAATCAAAGATGCCGTCCTCTTCACTCACCATGACGGGAGTCTTGTCGAGGTTGTCACGAATCTTCCGCATCCGGTTGATGAGGTCCTCACGATCGCCCACGGAAAGATTGTGGGTATTGAATCGCTTCACGATATCAAACAGCTCTCCCTCTAATTCTACATTCTTCGCGGTCTTCGGGAAAATATTGAGTTCCGTGCCTGCGCGATGATTATCGCCGTCGAACGCGCCACGCGAAAGGTGCAGAGGATTACAATCTCGGTTCGCAACGATCTCGTTCACGAGAGACGGAACCCCTGACTCATCGAACAAGAGATTCAATTCCACATCCTTGCAGCCACGCTTGGGGATGAACGAATACGTAGCGAACTTGCCCGGTACGCCGATGAGCTCCGCCTGGCGCTCGAGGAAATTTATCTTTCCGAGAACGTCAGCTCCGTCCTGGATGCGCTCATGCTTCTCGCTCGCCGACGCGATGCGTCGTTGCGCCGCATCTTCGAGCTGGTACTGCATGAACTCATCGGTGTAGTGGTACTTCACGCGACCAATGATATCACCAATCTTCGTGAACGGGTCGCCGCGCTGCAACGTCGTCTCGCTGTTCATCGATGTCTCAAGGAGGCTCGCTTTCTCGCCAGTGCCGATAAACTTGACTTCCTCTTTCGCCTGATACAGCACATTACGGATAGGATAGTCCTGTCTCGTCGTGAGATGCTCGTACTTGAGCACGCCGTAGCCAATACCAGCCGCAACCGCGATGCCTGCGGCCCAAAGGCCGGTCTTACGTAGCGCACGCTTCGCTTTCTCCATGCGTGGGCTTGGAGTCGACAGTTTTCCATCTATGGAAACAGTTGCCTTCTGCGAGTATTTCTTCGCGATCCTATCGGCGTTGTCAGAGGTCATGGTCAATCACCGGCCCTTGATGATATCCTGAAGCTTCTTGCGACGATCTTCCCTCTGCGCATCGTGGCGCGCGGCCTGACGCTCAGGGATGGCTGCGAGCGCGTCGACTGCGCTCTTCGCGGCACCTACGGCGAGGTTCTTGCCTGCGCGCGTGATCTTGAGCGCTGCTGACTTGGCGCCTTCAAGGCCTAACTGGCGGTTCACGTCTTGTGGGGGAACGTAATCAGCGACAATACTGACAATCGGGGTTCCGCGCACGAGTTCATCGATGACCTTGTCCGTCTTACGCTCATCTTTTGAGCGAGTGAGCGAATCCGCCAAACCAACAGTGTATTTCGCCGTGGTGGCACCCAGCCATGCGAGGGGGAGCTGGTACACGTTGAGCGCGAGGGAAGGTCCCCAAGAGACGCCCATCACATTCTGGTAATAGAGCTGGCCGAGTACCGTGTCAAGCGTCTCGACCGCCAAGAGCGGCGCGAAACGCGCGGCGTGACCAACGGTGTTGAGGCGATTGCGCGTGAAATACTTCGGGACGTTACTCAAACGCTCGGAAAACCAAGCGCCAGGGCCCTGACTCTCCTTGAGGAGGTTCGTGTCCTTGAGGTAATCGCGCACGAGTATGACATTCTGCGCGTACTGGACAGAATCGATAGGTACACCCGCATCCGATAGCGGCACAGTAGGTGCATTCGTCGGCGTTACATCCTTGACAGGCTGACTGCTGAGGATGACATCCATGGCACTGAGCACCGCTTCCTTGCGCTCTGCACGGTATTCGCGTGCGGACTTGCGCCAGGAAGCGACGTACGATCCCGTTGACAGGGCAAAGCCGAGTGCGAAATGCGCGAACGCATCGGCGCGCGCCCGGTGCTGCTCGCCGCGAGCACCCGCGAGG
>CAZIKW010000029.1:4993-9309 GCA_964540015.1 uncultured Methanosarcinales archaeon
TCGAATCCATAGCAATCACCTTTGAGATAGTATATTTTTGAGCGTGCTGATGATGTATTCTCTGGTGGGCCCGTTACTCGTTGCGAACGAGCGTTCGAGCGCCCCAGGTACCGCCTGGCAAATATCCTCGTAGTTGTGCGGCTGAAGCGTGCACAAAAGATTCTTTGTCACGTGGTTCGTTTCTTCAGTTCCATTGTACGGCGCGAGGATGCTGATAATCGCCGAGGGCGATACATCTGCTGCGGCTTCCATGAGTTTATCATTGCGGTCCGCTGAGCGCAGCGTCAGGAGATCGTTGCGCAAGTCCGTCGATTGGAGCGCGTACACGGCACGCTGGCGTTCCTCGCGCGTCATATGGACAGGACTCTTGCCTGATGCGATAACCGCCAAATCCTCGAGGCGACGCAAACGTGTATCGATCAGGCTTGGGTCGATGATCGCGAGCTTCTTGTCAAGCAGGAACGATGCGACAGCATCCGTGTCGTGAATCGAGATATAGGATATATTCTCGAGATCTCCATGCGCAATCAGCTTGGAATCGAATATAACGGTGTGCTGTCCGCCATTCTCGTTATTTCCCTGGAAACGACCAAGAGCATCTCGTCCTGGTCGCTTGAGACGTACGGGCTGTCGACCACCGAGCGTGTAGGAAAAAATACCACCGTACAGGCTGCTCGCGAAGGATTTCACTTCATGCGTCACGCTGATGTCCGTAATGGGATACCCGCGGATATCGCCGACTTGGTTGACGAGCTCGATCATACGCTTCACGTGCGCGCCATCCTGCTCAAGGAGGAGCTTCGGATTTTTCTCGAGCTCTTCGAGCTTGCTGCGCAGCTCGCGCGCCGTAGTGATGAAGCCGCTGGGCGTGTGAAGGCGGATGTCGATCGAACGGATACTGAGTATGTCGTCGACCGTGTCATACGTCTTGATACCGTCGTGGAGCTCGCCGTACAATCCATCCACGCGCGTCACGACACTGACACCTGAGCGGTGCTTCGCGTAGATCTCGCTGATGGCCTCCTCATCAAACGTGAATTCCGCATCGACCAGATCGCAATGCTCCTGCTCTGGCGTGATCGTTATCATATACCGATTGCTCGGTGTCGTTTCGAGATACCGGTCCCCAAGCTCGCGCATGATCTCTGGACTCTTACCGCGACGATCGATATAGAACGAGTTGAGTTCGGTGCGCTTGCCGATGACCTTCTCAAGCGCGCGGTTGTAGTACTCGACCAGTTCCCCATCTACCTGAAAGAGGTTCGGGTAGAGCCAACGATCCGAGCGCAAGTCATTGGTGGTCATCTTCAGATGGCCTCCTCATTCGCCTGTGAGAGTTCTGCCTTGCGGCGTTCGATGCCTTCCTTCACTACTTTTTGCGTAGCCTGAAGATGTGTATTGTCGCTGATGCTGAGGTCAACCTTCTTCATCACGTCTTCAAAGACCTTCGTGCCGTACGCTTGCTGGACTTGGACAGCATGCTCAAGCATACTGAGCTGCGAGAGCTCCGTTGCTCCGCCTTCACTGCGTGCGAGCTGATCTTCGAGGAATTTTATCTGCGCTTGGCGATCCCACATCATGTTGTTATAACCGCGTTCGACCGCTTCCGCAACGTCGTTTTGGGCGTACCGCTGCTCGCTGTCGAAGTAGCGCATGGCTTCCTGGAAGAGGACGTCTGGCGTGATCGGCACGTAGAGCTTCCCGACCATGGCGAGCTGCGTCTCCCATGGCTGGTCGAAGAACGTTGCGCGTGTCTCGAACCACTCTTTCGGGATATCGAAGTCGGCGGATCGCTCCTTGATCGATTCCATGATCGCGTTCGCGCTACGTCCCGTGATGAAATGATTCTGGCGCTTGAGATCAGACATGAATTGGCCGAAGTCGATGACGCTCGCATTCTTGTATTTGGTGAACTGATCCGCCATGTACTCGGAGACCTTGCCTCCCGTCCACTTGCCGTCTTCAGTGACTTGATCCTGCGTCGCGAAAGGCGTGTAGCCCTTGCCTGGTTTGATATCAAGCAGCTTCTTCTTGACCATCTTGCCCATCTTGAGCATGAGGAAGTCCGCGAAATCCTCAGCGGTGACCGGACCGTCAATCAGGATGCGGTCGTTGAAACGATTGCGCATCGCATCGTCAAGTCCCGTCGGCTTGTTGCTCGCCGCGAAATTGATGACATTACCACGGCGGACCGTGAACACGCCGTCAAGATACTGCATCAGGATGTTGTTGATATCGTTGTCAGCACCCTGCGCGTCGCCGCGCTTAGACGTGAGCAGATCTATATCATCCATGATGCCGAGGCTGAGCATCTTCGGGTCGTTCGCTACCGCAAGGCGCGAGAGGAGGATCTTCCCCGTCTTGCCGTAGAACTCGTCCTTGATGCTCTGGTCGACCGTGAAGATCTGGTACGGGACACCGATCTGCTCCGCGCGCGCCTTCAAGATCGTCATCGCGAGACGGAACAAGCTGGACTTTCCTGTACCGGGCGGACCGTCAAACAAGTTCGTCCACGACAGACCACCGAGCTCGAGAAGCGGATTCATCTGCTTCTCAGCATTGTACAGGCACAATCGCTCTACGCCGCGCGTGATTTTGCGCTTCGCGGACTGGTTGCCGACGATCTCGTTGGACGTGATTGGCTGGAAGGACGATTGCGTCACCACCGCGTTCGAGCGCGGCACAGTCTTATCTTCAAAACCGTTGAGTGTCACTTGATCGTCGAGGATACGCCAGGTGTAGCTTTGCACATGCCCGAGGAGGTCAGGGTTCGCGTCTCTCGCATTGAGCGAATGCTTGCGCACGTGCGTGAAGATGTTCTTCACGACTTGCGGCAATTCCCCTTCGTACGTGAATTTCTCATCCGCGCCGCCTTCCAGGGGGCCGATGATCACTTCATACACTGGTGTGATAAGTTCTGTCATCGCGCCTTTCACGACGCGCGACATGTCGAAGGTGCGGTCTCCGAGATCGGTTTCACCCTGTGGCAACTCTTTGTCGGTCGCTGCCTTTGCAATCGCCTCATCCATGCGATGGATGATGAGAGTTGACGCCGCATAGGATGCGAAGCTGTTGGTGAAGACGCGGAGTCTCTCTTCCAGAGCCTTGTCTTTGCCCAGGATCGCATCATTGAGCTTCACCTTGCCGCCGACCAGTTCTGCAACCGCCTGGAAAACCTGCATACCCTCACGGATGCCGAGGTACGTCATACGTTCCACGTCGCTCATGACGAAACGCTCGTGCTCGTCGGTCGCTGCGATGAGCTCATGAAGCGCTTTGGGCTTTCCCTGATAGGAGAATGCCGCGAGCGCGTCTTCGACAGGTGTCTTGTACTTGTCGAGGAGAGCTTTGTCTACGATAATGGGATTATTGGCTTCAATCAAGTATACCACCGTCGCTTGTGGTGCCGTACATTTTCACGTTCGGCCCGATGTTAATGTCAAGGTGATGCACACGCTGGATAAGGCGGTGCGGAAGGATGGCGTAATCAGGGGAGGAGATGCTGGGGCTGAACTGCCCGATCGTATGATCTCCGCTCATGAGCGCGAGGAGCTTGTTGCGTATACCCTGCTTGGGCTTCTCACCCATGCGAGTAACGGTTACTTTTCGGTAGAGGAGCACGGAATCGTCCGCGCGCCCCTTCTCGAAGATGGTGCTGATAGGCTCTTTGTTCTCCGTGTATCGGTTGAAGAACGGTCCGATGTCGTAACGATGCACTTGTTGCACCTGCACGCCGTCGATAGCATCCACTGCGTTCGCGAGACCGGTGAGTTCGGAGTCCATGACGGAAGATACGTTCGCCGCGATCGTCTTATCGATCTCTCCTTCGAGATCCGTGTGCTCTACCAGCGGTCCGGTCTTGCAGATGCGCAAGAAGAACGTGTAGAAGCGTGGAAGATTGCTGCGGTCATCGAGACGCTCGAAGCACTTTCGTCCGAACTGCGAACCGTCGTTGTCGGTCTTGAGCAAGCGGATAGGGTGCGCGTACATATCCTCAGGCAACTCGATCTCCGAGAGCGCTTGATAATAGGCGCGAGCGACCATGAGTTGACGTTGCTTCGTCGGGAAGCGGCTGCGGAAGATATCGAGCACCGCATCCTTGACAAGATCAGCATCATCAGGGATACCGGCGAGTTCCGCGAGCGCTCGTTCCTTGTCCTTGAGCAAAAGCATATACTCCCGCGACACGACAGGGAATCCGGAATCCGTGGGATCGATAGTGATCGGCATCGCGGTGTCGGGCGATGGGCTGAGCGCATCCATTTCGCCTTTCATCGTGATGGCACTCAAAGAGGTGCCGAGGCGCAAGAGATACT
>CAZIKW010000029.1:9319-16675 GCA_964540015.1 uncultured Methanosarcinales archaeon
GTTCGTTGTCGTCGCCACCCGCTTCAGGCAAGCGTTCGTACAGGAGTCGTGAGAGCGAGTTCACGGATCTGCCGAGCATGCCGAGGTGCTCTCCGACA
Source organism: uncultured Methanosarcinales archaeon (assembly GCA_964540015.1). Lineage (GTDB taxonomy): Archaea > Nanobdellota > Nanobdellia > Woesearchaeales > UBA525 > UBA525. The sequence continues at coordinate 9,418 of CAZIKW010000029.1, forward strand.
TCGGCGAGGGGGAGCTTTTGCACGTTATTGAGCTGTATCGTCGTACTCGGCGTCGGTCGGAGGATAGAGAGCGATGCCTGATCCTTGAGTCGACCCACACGTCGCGGGATTGCCGATGTCGAATCTTCGGTGATGCTCATGGTGCGTTTCTCCTAACACTGGAAGGAAAAGGAGGAAAAAAGGAAACTAGTTGCTGCCGTAGCGCTCTTCGTTGCTGCGGTGAGCGGCGACACGGACCGCTTCTTCGCGATCCTTGAAGTCCTTGCTCATGTCGTACATCTTGCCCATGAGGTTGCGCATGAAGTCCGCGGTGACGAGCTCCGCTTCCTGGCGGCGCAGCGTCGAGTCCGTGACACCAATCGCAGCACCCCCAATCATTTCGAGGCTCTTCTCCGTCGCTACGTTCATGCCTGCGTCGAGCTCTTCCATGCCCTTCGTCTTCATCATGATCTCGATAGCTTCCGGTGCTGCCTCGTAGATCTTCTGGATGTTGATCATCTTCTCGTTGATCTGAACAGCCTGGATGCCGAGGTCACGGACCATCTGCTCGAAGCCCTTGAACGCCTGACGGTTAGGCTCGAGTGCCTGCTTCGCTTGGTTGTACACAGTGAGTACTTCGTCGTACTCGCCGCGCTGTTTCACGAGCTCCTTGTGCTTCTCGTTCATCTCGACTGCGTACTTTGCTTGCTCGGCCGGAGTCGCGTTCTTGTTTCGCTCCTCGAGTTCCCTGTACGCGGCTTCCATGAGGTCGAGCTTCTCCTTGAGTCGCTCCTCGACCGGTTCGTACTCCGAGATCTTGCCGACGACATCATCGATTGTTGCCTGGAGGTCGCCCATCGTGACGATGGCGTCTCCCTGCACTTCGCGGAGTTCACCGACGAGTTCTGCCGCATAGTCGAGCACGAGTCGGAGGTTCTGCTTCGGACCCTGTTGTCCGATGCGTGCGACGCGGTGGCGGTGTGCCCACTTCTCTCCGCCGAAAACGGTGAAGATGCGTGCGAACTTCTCGACGCCTTCGAAGCTCTGGTGCTTGCTTGCGAACGTCACGTACTCATTGAGCGTGTCCGTGAGACCTGCGGAAAGATCCGCGATCGTGGTCTTGTATCCCTTGTAGTCTTCGAGCGATTGGTCAAGCTTCGTGCCCGAGCGCGTCGTGCCCGAGCGTACGTCGCTCTTGCTCGTGACCGCTTCGAGACCCGAGCGTGCCTTCGTCAAGTTGCGGCGCTTTGCGCGCAACTGTTCGAGCTCCGTCTTCGCATTGTCCAGCTTGAACTCTTGTACCATAATCATTCCTCCAGTGTATACCTATTGGGGTCGCGGCAGCCGCTAAAAGGGCGCTTGTCCGTTTCTTCGGTTTCACCGCAGGCCTTTTTGAAGGGCCGGCTGGTGGTAGCCGGAGATAGCTCATCGATGTGTCGACGAGAATGGAACGCCTTTTTTCACGTGTTTTGCTCTGAAGCCCCCTTTTGTTACTATCGGGGCGGAGGTACTATTCTTAAAGCTGAGCGGCGCTCGACGACAAAACGACGTTTTAGTCTTAAGAAAGTGACGAAAATGAATGCATTCGCGGGTGATTTTCTTATGATAGGAAGAACATTTTCCGCACCCAGCAATGTTTATATACATATTTCATATTCTATATTCTATGGTAACATCGATAGCAGTTCGTGAAGACACTCTCCAGATGCTCAAGCAGCACCAAGCACGCTTCAAGACAAAGACGCACGATGAGACGATACGAGCGTTGTTCATTAAGCATCGCCAAGGCATCGTCCTATCGCACGAATCGATGTTCGGCAAGCTCAAAACGAAGAAAGAATTCGTGAGGGAAGAGCTTGACCGTTTTGCTTGATACCTGGGCGTGGATCGAGTACCACAAGGGATCTGAGTTCGGTAAGCTCGTTCGTGAGTATCTCGAAGGAGAATATGAAGTCATCACAAGCGCCGTCTGCATCGCAGAGATATCGACCTTCTTGTTACGCGAAGGAAATGATCTTGTGTTTTCCGAATACGCAGAACAAGTGTCTCTTGTTATTCCTGTAGATGTAGAAATAGCCCGTCAAGCGGCGATCCTGAAAATCGAACATAAGATGGGACTCGCTGACGCCATCGTGTGGGCGACAGCGCAATCGCAAGGCGCGACCGTGGTGACTGGCGATGAAGATTTCAAAGGGAAAAAAGATGTTGTGTATCTGCGAGATGCCATCGGAAAATCAACGGACATTTCTAAAGTACGTGGAGCTCTCAAAACCAAAAAGAAATTCAAACGTGATGAGAGGGATCGGTTCTGAGAAGAGTTGAAAAAAGAAAAATCAGAAATGCGAATTACGCCTTGACCTTGACATCCTTCGCGTTCTTCCATGCGAGTTCGAACAACTCTGTCAAGGCAGCCGCGAAGAAGGGCGTGTTGATCCAGACGCCGACGTCGTACGTCGGGTGCACATCTGCGTCATCGAGCAGCATGAACATGATCTCCTTGCCGTCGGTGATGCACAATCGCGCTTTCACGCCGCGGAGGTCCTTGATCGTCGCGATCGGAGCCAATTCAGCCAAAGCCTTCTTGTTCTTGTCCGTGACCGGGCACGCGACGCGGATCTTCACACCGCGGTCGTGGGCCTTCTTCAAGGAACGCAGGTGCGCATCGACCTTGCGAGCGACGCCCTCTTCCGTCGTGATGATGATAATTTCATTCTCTGCGGCGCGGATCATCGCGTCCATCTGATCGTACGAGTTCGTGCGGCCCTTGAGCGCGCCCGTGATCTCGGACGGGTCGACCATCTCGACGCCGTTCTTGTGCAGATTCTTGAGCTCCTCGAGCACCGACGAACCCTTCAACTCATTGAGGGATTCCGCCTGGCGATCAGCGTCCAGACGCAGGTTCTTCTTGACACGTTCGACGACTTCCTCGGGGTCGACCGCGATGTACTTGATGGGCTTGCCGATCTTCATCACGATGAAGCCCTTCTTCTCAAGCGATTCCAACACGTCGTAGGAACGGCTGCGAGGTACGCTTGCGATGTCCGACAGTTCACCAGCAGTAGAAACGCCACGGCTGAGCAGTGCTGTCCAGATCTTGGCCTCGTAGCTGTTAAGCCCGAAGTCCTTGATCTTCTTGAGGAATTCTTTCTGGACGATGGTCATATGGAAGAGAGGAACGCAGCCCGACTTATAAGTATTTTCTTTTTTGTTACCGGTTGGAAGTAAAAAAGACCTTTTATTGGAGGGAAAAAAGTGACACCGAAACCCTTTTATACCGTCTTTTAAAAAACACCGTCGAAAAGCCATACTTCACAATACAAGTATGGTTTAGCGCGCGAACAGGGGCTACGAGTGGGTAAAAGGAAGATCACCATCACGGTCGATGAGAAGGTATTCGCTGCCTTCAAGAGATTCTGCAGTGCGAACGCGATGAAAGTTTCCTCCAAGACCGAACTCCTGATGCGCGATGCGCTCGATGAAGCCCCAGCCACGACGATGCGTATACCAAAAAAGGAGGATGACGAATGAACGCCTCCACACGCATCCTCGTCATCCTCACACTCCTGCTCGTCACGCCATTCGTAGCCCACGCGGATGGCATCGTCGAGCGCGATACGTACGCCATAGGAGAGGAAGTGCCGCTCCTCATCCCCGCATCAAGCGACCCAGTGCGCATCATCATCGACGCGCCCGAAGCGAGATATCGACTCCTCGACGCGAACCCAGCGCCGTTCATCCCAAAGAGCGCAGGACCGCACGCGATCATCATCCGCACGCTCGACGGTGTCGAAGTCGCGAGAGACGCGTTCAACGTCACGAACGCGACCATAGAAGGAGCAACGAATACATACGCAATCGCCATCGGTGCAGACCCGCGCATCGGAGAGAACGTGGTCATCACCATCACGCCCGCACCACAAGGCGATGTCGAAGTCACTATCCGATCCCCCGGCGGAAGATTCCGCTACGCAGGACCGTGGACGGACTCGCCGTTCGTACCGAAAGAAGCAGGACCGCACCACATCAGTGTCGCGCAAGGGGATAGGCTCCTCGCAGAGCTCGCATTCACCGTCGGGCCTGCACGCGAACCTGAACCGAACACGACCATACCGCCGCAAACAAATGAGACCGAAATACCGGCGGAAACACCTGATCCACAACCGCAACTCCCAGGCACGGTAGAACCGGCGCAAGGCGCGCTCGAGTTCGCGTTCCGTGACAGCAGAGGACGCAGAACAGATGTCCAAGCGAATCTCTTGCGCAAACGCACAGGACCCGATGGTGAACGTTTCGATGTCGAAGTGCGTTCGCAAGGACGATCAGCGAGAAAGATGCTGATCCGCAATCTCGAGATCGGAGGGACAGCCGAGATTACCGCCAACATCGAGGACGTCTCACCCCAAGGATTGCGCGCTGCAGAGCTGCAGAGAGAAGGACCGGTGCTCAAAGCGTACGCCATCGACCTCGGAGATCTGAATTTCACCGACGCTACCGTGACGAGCGTCGCGGAAGGGACGAAGCTCTACAAGTGCGCGCTGTGGAGTTACGAAACAAGATCCTGCCAAGGCACATGGGCGTTCGTGCAATCGATCACCCCGGGAGAGGAATACAACATCACCGTCTTCCCAGGCGACCCCGGCTACGCCGAGACCGGAGTCGCGACCGTGAACAGCCGTAAACCCATCTACATACCAGGTGAAACGGCAGAACTCCTCATGGTCGTGCTCGATACGGGCGGATATCTCGTACCCAACGCCACCGTGACGCTTACCGTCACCGATCCGAGCGGCGGACAAGCGATATATCGCACAACGGATAACAGCATCATAGAGATCGAGCGCGGCGTGTATCGCGCACTGTATCCATACACCACCGTCGAAGGCAACTACGGGCTCTTCGTGGAAGCGAACGCACCAGGCGTCGGCACGGTCATGGAGAGCCTTTTCGTCGTCAATAGCACACACCCCTTCGATATCCTCCGCGACGCGCCCGTCACGACCGATCCGTTCAAGGGACCGTTCGACGCGAGCATCACCGTCATCCCAAGAACAGATGTCGACGGCTACGCACTCACGGAAGTCGTCCCGATCGAGTTTGGCATCATCGACGCGGGTGGCGCGAACATGAGTGAGGACGCGGGTAGCACCTATCTCACGTGGGAGAATCTCGCAGGAGAAGCGACGGTGCACTATACCTTGCAGCCGCCGATGCGCACGCCAGACCTGTTCGCGCTGGGGAAAGCGTTCATCACCTACGTGCAAGACAGCATCACACGCGTATTCGAGGAAGCACGCGCGTGGCTCCTCGCGATCGACCCAGAAGTATCCAACGACCAAGGATTACTCATCTATGCGGATCGGGCTCTTGACGGCACTGTCAAGGTACGAAACTGGACGGGCACCACCATCCAGGACGAGGAGAACACCGTCGTGGACGTCGTCGACCGCATCTCATGGCAGAAGTTCCGTTGCCTGCGCACACTAGAGCAATGCCTCTACGTCGGCAACGATCAGGGGAATGACATCAACTTCGCCATGTTCAACACGAACACGTGGGCGTGGACCAACTTCACGCAACTCGATCCCTCGAGCCTCGACGACCAACGCAACGTGGATGTCGAATGCGAGGATAATATCAGTGCTACGACCGACTGCGTCGTTGTCTACGAAGATTCGACAGCGGGGAATACGCAATTCCAGTTGCGTCGATGGAACGGAACCGGCCTCTCGGGCGCGACAGCCATCACCGTTACTGGCGCCGTAGCCCAGGACTTCCGTTGGATCACGCTCTATCCGCTCAAGGATTCCGATATCATGGGCATCACGCTCACGAACGACGGCGGCGGCGTCGGCAGCACACCAGATATCTACGCGGGCATCTGGAACGGTACAGGATTCGGCAATTGGCAAGTTATCACGACGGAAGGACCCTCCTTCGGCAACGAACGAACGAATTTCCGCCATTTCGATTGTGCGTGGGAAGGTGGCAACCGAAAGTTCACCTGCTTCTACGGCAATAATTCACTCAACGGAATCGGCGCATATCAGTGGAACGGCTCCGTGTGGAGCAACCTCAACCTCGTCTATAACGGCACAGCGGAGATCTCGGAGATCGTGGCGTGTGGGCAAGAGCCCTGGAGCAATTTCACGCACAACGAAGTCGGCGTCATGGCGTGTGACGAGAATGAGGATTTAGACGGCTTCATCTGGAACGGTACGCATACGCACAAGAATGCGAGCATCATGGATCCGCGCGTTAACGTCAACGCCGAATGCCACGATAACAAAGGGGCGAGCGCCACAACGCAGAATTTCGGCTGCAAGTGGGAACGTAGTGGCAATGAAGCCATCTTCCTATGGGTCAATAACGGCAATGATTTCATCACGTACGGCACCTACGACCGACCAACGAAAGATTTCATCAATCCGAACTGGACGTCGGGGACGCAGATCGTCACGGATGGCGCTGCCGATCTCATCTACACCTATCTCGTGCCGAACCCGAACAGCGATAAAATCTTCATGGTGTATCAGGATGCGGCACGCTCGGTTGGCTGCGCCATCTGGTCTGGCACGAGTTGGAGCGGCACCGGCTGCAATAATTCCGCCGTCTTCGAGATCAATGGTGCCGCAGCAAACCGTGGCATCGTATCTTACGATTGGTTCCGCACACCACCGCCGCAACCCATTATCGTGATCTTCACACCCCTCGGTACGACAAGCGTCATCAACTATTCTGGTGTGCTCAATCCGAGCACGACAAGCGTGATGGCGGAGAATTTCACGACCACCGCTCAGCCGCCCGTGGGCACGAGCGCACCGCTACCAGGAACACAAGTGCCTTCAGCCGCATACGTGAACATCTCCGCTTTGGATGACATCTACCGCCGAACCATCATCAGCGGAGCGGGAGGATTACGCGCGACGCAGATATTCAACATCAGCGTGACCGACTCCGCAATCGGGATATCGGACATGACCCTCACGCATGACGGTCGTGCGACGCAAGCGGTCGCGCAGACAGCGGGCAATTTCCGCATCTATATCTACAACTGGAGCGACGATACCTATGTGCTCTACAACACGGTGTTCGCGAGCGTCATCGACGTACTGACCGAGCGCAGTATTACCACAGGATATACCGATATCATCCGCAACCGCCAGATGCTCGTCATGCTACAAGGGGAATTCCCTACAGCGGGCGGCGGTAGCGCACGAGCGGAGCTCATTACCGACTATCTCGGCCTGACCGTGTCCTCTATCCCAGTACGACGCCAGAA
>CAZIKW010000030.1:0-13647 GCA_964540015.1 uncultured Methanosarcinales archaeon
GGTCATAGCGTAAGCCAAGCTCACGTTCACCTTGATCCGTGAGGCGGAACGTCTCTTTGAGGATCTCAGCGCCCCCCGCATACTTGGCGCTCAAGACCTCGTAGCGCTCAAGCACCGGCGTCTCAAGCGGATTGAACCCGTATCGCTCGAACTGTTGTGCCAAGACCCGCAGCACCCGGTCACGCAGGAGTTTCTCCTTCGGTGCGAAATCGCGCACGCCTTTGGGCTGTAGCAGCTCGCTCATGTCGGTATTGAGACGGTCAGCGCTTTAAATAATCATCGTGTGGGATGACGGTACCAGGGGAATGCGCGTGGCGTCTCTCCAACCGGGATGTACCCGCACACGTGATTACCGCGCTCGCGCGTCTGCGCAACACCGAGGGCGATATTCGCGACTTGGGCCGCAAGCGTCCGATCGCCATGGTATCCACTCGTGCGCGTCTCATGGAGGAGCTTGTCTTCCATCGTGAAGAACCGGTAGGCATCTTCATCGTGATACCCGTTTCCTGCACGGTACGTGAGTACAATATTGCCGATGATGTTGTGGATGGAAATGCGATGCGCGATACCCACAACGGTCCCGTCCACACTATCAGGTTCGATATCTTCCTGGGGGTCAAACTGCAGTCCAGGGTACAGCTCATGCGCGACAATGCGAGCAGCGCTCAAGACACCGGGACGGCCAAGGAGGCTCTTTTTCGCGGCGAACTCCCGTGTGCTAAGTCCAATACCAAGGCCTTGCCGAAATTCAGCTGCCCGCTGCGTCGCATCAACGGTACGGTTAATCTCGACTCGGTACGGTCGCGTGTCCAACCCCTTGACGAGGTTCATCGGCAGTTCGGCCATCGCGAAGCTTGGCATGCTCGTACTCAACCAGGGTACACGTTTGCGAGTTGCAAGCTCGTGCAAAACAGCATATTCTGCATGCGTATAGGGGTACACGAACTGGTTGTGCGTCGTGACGACGGGTTGGCCGCGCGCAAGCAGTTCGGTGAGTTCTAACACAGTCGTGTCCAGATCATTTGTGGCGGTGTGAATAGCAACATCGGTTTGACCTGCTTGTTTCCAGCGCGCTTCCGGCAGAATGTCTGGGAGGTCATGCGCATCGAACGCTGCAATTGCTTCTTCACGGATTGCTGCGTCGGGTTCGATGGCGATGACATCGTGCTTTGCACGAGTAAGGACATTCGCAATTGAACGTCCGACGGTGCCAAACCCATACATGAGGAAGCGGTAAGAGTTCATAGGAACGGTGCCCAAGAGGGTGGTTTCTTAAACGTTTCCCCTCGCGGGTGGAAACAGATCGATTCCCCCGACATCTTTAAAATAACCGGCCGGCCTGTGAGCGCCGCAGGAGTAGCGAAGTGGTCAAACGCGCGGGACTTAAGATCCTGTGGCCTCGTGCCTTCGTGGGTTCAAATCCTACCTCCTGCACTTTTTCGCTTATCGTGTTCCTTTCCGCAGTTCTCGCACGAGCTTCTTCCCGTCTTTTTGCCCTTGCGTAAAGAGCGCTCTTTGCTGTTTCTCTCGTAAATCGGCGCCAAAAACGGGGGAATGGCAACGCAGGAGATACACGTTCTTTTTCGCGAGCGTGGCGTCTTGCATACTTCGTCGCACGCCGGCGTGGATGCCGATAAAGAGCGCGTTCGCGACGATCTTTGTCTTCCACGATGCGCGATCAATTTTTTTCAGAGGGAAGGTCACGTCGCTTGCGATAATGGTCCGTTCCCGTGCGAGGCCTAAGGGAAGATTGTTCAGCACACCGCCGTCGGCAAGAATGCGGCCCTGCATCTCAACGAGGGGGAAAATGCCGGGGATCGCGCTGCTCGCGAGCAATGCTGGGACGAGCGGTCCTTTGCGAAACACGATTTCCTCGCCCGAATTCATATCCGTTGCATTGATGACCAGCGGTAGACGGAGGTCTTCGATGCTCTCGGGTAATCGCTCGCGTAAGAACGTCTCGAGCTTCCCAGTGCCAAATACGCCCGTTCCCGTAGCCGAAAGCCCGACGAGAGAGCGCAAGCGCGTATCGCGCAGCAAACCCTCCGCATCCGGGTTCTCTTGGGCCGCAAACAATGCGCCGATGATTGCACCGGCAGAACAGCCGCAGATCTCTGTCGGGCGCATGCCTGCATCCGTGAGCGCATCGAGCACACCGAGGTGATATATGCCCCTGACTGCGCCACCACTTAAGACGAGCGAGAATTTCGGGAGCGGGGAAGGGGGGCGGGTCACGGCTCCCAATCCACGAGGTGCGCTTTGAATAGTTTGCGGTACTCTGTGAACCATTTCCCCGTCGCAACGTTTTTATACGCCCCGCCGGCGCACAAGAGAGAATGCCCCGCGACCGTATCCTGATCACGTCCGCCCTGCCGTACGTCAATAACGTCCCGCATATGGGCAATATCATTGGTTGCGTCCTCTCGGCCGATGTCTTCGCGCGCTTCAACCGAAGCAAAGGGAACGAGGTCTTGTTCGTGTGTGGTACGGATGAGCACGGCACTGCGACCGAAGCCAAAGCGCAAGAGGAAGGCCTCACCGCACGGCAGATCTGCGATAAGTACTACGAGATCCATAGGAAAACGTACGAGGGGTTCGATATCTCCTTCGATATCTTCGGGCGCACGAGCCGGGAGAACCACCATCGCATCGTGCAGGATATCTTCAAATCCTTACACAAGAACGGCTTTATCCTCGAGCGCGATGTGGAGCAGGCGTACTGCGCGACGGATAAGAAATTCCTCGCCGACCGTTTCGTCATTGGCACGTGCCCGCACTGCAAGTTCACCGACGCACGCGGCGATCAGTGCGACCAATGCGGCAAGCTCCTTGACCCGCTGGAACTCATCGAGCCGCGCTGCAAGCTCTGCGGGTCGACGCCGGAACGCCGCACGAGCAGGCACTTGTTTGTCGACTTGCCCGCATTGCAGCCCAAACTCCAGGAATGGGTCGCAAAACAATCCAAACGTGGTGCATGGACGCAGAACGCGACCACGACGACAAATGCGTGGCTTGAGCGAGGGTTGGAACCGCGCGCAATCACCCGCGATCTCACGTGGGGCGTCCCTGTACCGCTACCCGGCTACGAGGGGAAAGTGTTCTATGTCTGGTTCGATGCGCCGATCGGGTACATCAGCATCACGGACCAACTCGAAGGAGTGGATTGGAAGTCGTGGTGGCAAGATCCCGAGAACGTAGAGCTGTACCAATTCATGGCGAAAGACAACATCCCATTCCACACGATCCTCTTCCCCGCGACGATGCTTGGAACGGGCGACGAATGGACGATGCTCCATCATATCGACGCGACAGAGTACTTGCAGCATGAGGACGGGAAGTTCTCAAAGAGCAGAGGAACGGGCCTGTTCGCAGACGACGCGCTCGCAAGCGGCATCCCGAGCGATGTCTACCGATACTATCTCCTCATCAACCGTCCTGAGACGAGCGATACGACGTTCGCGTGGAAGGACTTGCAGGACAAACTCAACAACGAACTGCTCGCGAATCTTGGCAATCTCGTGAATAGAACGCTCAAATTCTTAGCGCAATACGCTGACAGCACGGTGCATGAGAGCGTGCTCGATGAGATTGCGCTCAACTTCCGCACGTGGATCACGGAAGAGGCGGCGACCGTCGGCGGAGAGCTCGCAGCATGTAAAGAAAAAGATGCGCTCAAACGCGTCATGATGATTAGCCAGAAGGCGAACGCGTACTTCCAAGAAGAGCAACCGTGGAAGACGCGCACGGAAGACCCTGAGCGTTGCACGCGTGCGATGTATGTCCTTACAAATACGATCAAGGATCTCGCTATTTTGCTTGAACCGTTCCTTCCTGCAACGAGCGCGCGCATCTTTACGCAGCTGGGCATCAAAGCGCGCACGTGGGAGGATGTGGGGAACCTGAGCTTCCACGGTCGCATCGGCGTGCCGGAAGCGTTGTTCGCTCGTCTTGAGGATAAGGATCTGGAATCGATAAAAGAGAAACTCAAGAAGAATGCGCCTGCCGCGGCGTCGGTCGAGAAATTGCCGCTCATGATCGCGGCTGGCCGGATTGTTGAAGTGTATCGCCATCCGAAAGCGGATAAATTATTCGTCGAGAACGTCGATTTCGGCGCGGATTTAGGCGGGGTGCGCACGATCGTTTCAGGACTCGTCGGCCACTGCCGTGAAGAGGACTTGCGCGGAAAAACGTTCCTATTCGTCGCGAATCTTGCGCCGGCGAACCTGCGCGGCGTCGATAGCCACGGCATGATCCTCGCGGCGCAGGGCAAGAATGAAGATGGAAGCGCGCTCGTGGAACCGGTTGCGGTGAACGTGGATGCGGGCACAGTCATCACCGGTGAAGGCGCAGCGCAAATCACGATCGAACATTTTGGCGTACATGAGATTGCAACTGTCGGCGGAACAGTACATTTGAACGGAGAACCGCTCCTTCTCGACGGCAAACCGATTGTGACCCTCAAGGTCAAAGACGGCAAGGTCCGCTGATTCCCCGTCGATACCTCCACGGAAACTTTATAAACCCTCGACGCTCGAATCCTGTCGGGTGTCGGGAGTGGGTATAGGTATACAGTACAAGGTCCTCGCAATCCTTGCCATAGCGCTCTTCTTCCCGACCATAGCGTCAGCATATACCGTGTCGGACGCGCATCTGATGTGGTACGAATATGATGTTCGCTCTATCGCGCCAAACAAAGACCTCCAAGGCGTCGTGGTACGCTTCACGCTCTCGCCTGATTTCGATAGCTGCTGGGATGAACCGCTGCCCACCTGCGCACTCGTTCTCGATACGACATCCCTTCCTGCGCTTGACAACTACCGTCTGAACATCCAAGATCGTTGCCGTCGGGTGAACAATACCATTTCCTGCACGACCCCTGCTGCGACGCTGCGCGTGAACGCAACACCCGTCACTATCACCTACGCCGGTCAAGCGTTGGGAGATCGCAATGTCCGCGGCACGATATCTATTCCCGTCATACTCGACAATACGACACCGCGTGTCGCGAGCATCCGCACCGGCTCATGCGCAAATGACGGTTCTGTCTGCTATATCGCGGCGAATGTGCCAAGTCCGATAACCGTGACCTTCTCAGACACACAGACCTCATACGATTGGCGTTTAGTGTTCGTCGGCCGCGACGGTGCGACAGGAACGCGTGTGAGCTCCTGCACGGGCACGACGTGCACCGCACAACTCATCACGCCATGTCAAGATGGCCAATCCTACACGCTCGCGATTGCGACGCTCGCAGGACAACCATCACGTGAGGATGCGCAAAATGCAATCGCGCCATCGACAGGACAACGCATCGTGTGTAAAACGCAAGGACCGACGATCACGAACGTCTCCATTATCGCCGACGGCATCGCAGGCCAAGCGGTCAGCGGCGGATCGCTTGCGGTGAGCGCGACCGTCAGTGGCGGTATCGGTGCGGTGAGCGCCGTCATCGAGACACACGGCATCATCGACGAGAACGCGACAAACAACACCGTTGCGGGACTGTGCACAGGCACTACCGAAGCGCGCGTCTGCACGTGGCGATTGTCACCGCTCGCCGCAGGCACGTTCACGATGATGCTCAAAGCGACTGATGGGCTCGGGCTGTATAGTGTGCGTGAAGAGCGCATCACGGTGCTCCACCTCATCGGCGGACCGAACGCCACGGGAGCAGATTTCGTGCGTGCGCGTGTTGGCGATGTGAGCCCCGCAAGCATCAATCGCATGGCGCTCGATCTCGCGCGCGCGAACCATTTACCCTATCCTATCTATGTTCCGTATACGCTCGAAGCACGTTCATCCGCTGTCCGCATCCATGAGCAGGAGCTCGTACAGTGCGCATGGAAACTGCCCAACGGCACGAACTGGAGTGTCACACCGGCGTTCTTCGCTGCTGCACCTGATTCGCACGTGTTCCGCCCACACGCGAACGTGACCGCTCCGAACCGTTTAGATTTAGAGATTCGTGCTGACCGAGCATTGCTCGCGCGAAGCGATACATTCCTCGCAAATTGTACGGTGGCGATAACCGTTCAAGACGGTGATTCACTGTACGCGGATCCTGAGAATGAATCTCTTCTGTTTGAAATCCACTTACGTGAGACCGCGCTCGGACAACCAGGTGCGGCATTTGTCGAGAAGATCAAACGCGAAGAGAAGAAGCTTGGAGGATCCGACCAAAAGCTCCTCTTGCAGTTGCGCGAAATCAGAGCGACGCTTGATGGCGTATGCACGATGATGGAAGGTGTAAACACATTGACGACGAGCGGTTCGATTACGGAATTAATCGGATTAACTGCTGAATCCACTCCTTTAGCGGCAACTGGTGCACAAGCAATCACCGGAGTCGGCAACAAACTCTTCGGCGGTGGCCAAAAGATCAGCGCTGCGCTCTGGCAGGATGAGAACACAGGAGAAGCTAAATTCCTCAAAAAAGTATGTGCACAGGTGAATTGCCGTAACCTGGAGAAAACCAACGACGGGAAACTTCTCAATGGAGAGGATTACCTGGAAGGCACATGGGCTGATGATAGCAAGTTCGCAGACTCCATCGCCGCTAAGGGCGCAGGGACTGCGATTGAGGATGCCTTCGCAGATCTCGCCGCACCTAACGTCAAAGACAGCTTCATCATGAGCGCGCTGCACATGTGCGTCGGCGGTATGATCTATAACGCCGGCAAGTGGCAGGATATCAACTGCGGATATCTCCAATGCCTCAAGGAGCAATCACTCAACGGTCAGAGTACAGCGGTGTGCGAACAGGCGAAGAACTACAAGCTTTGTACGCAATTTGTCGGAGAGGTATTCGAATTGCCGTTCGCGCGTGTGATCTCCAACATGGCGGAAAACATCAACAGCATTGTCCAGAATTTGCCTTCCTATGCCCTCAAATGGGTGACAAATACCTATTGTAAGGGACAACTGAAAGTGAATCCCACAGGACCGAACTGGCAAGCATACGCGTGCCACACGCTCAAAGCAGTCACTGATGTGACTTCATTCGTCGAAGATACCAAGAATGGACTTCAAGGAATCACAGAAAGCGACAACAGTATCTGCCTCATCGCGCTGTGCAGCGCCGAGGATCAGGCCGCGGGCAAATGCCAAGAGAGTTTCAATCGCGTCGAGAAATACCAGAAATACACCGACTATCTACGTGTTGAGACGTGGGTGCGTGACAAGCGAGCGACGCAGAGGACACAGGACAAGGCTACGGCGACGCAGATTAGAGATGCTGCATGCGCGGGCAAAACGAATTGTCAAGTTACCGGTGTTGTGGTGTCGACAAATAGTGCCGTGATAACACGCACGTATGTCGGTGCAACGGAGCTTGGCCCGGTAGCGAGCGAGCAGGATAGCTTGCTGATTCTCAACGAGGAATCCGGAGATCTCCAACAAGACGCTGTGGTGAACGCGGCTGCCGTGAGTGCGCTCAATGATGTTCCGGAGAATATCTGGAAGAATCCCATGTTCAGCGCTGCTCTTAACGACAATATTCTCTTGACTAGTGAAGCCTCAATCATAGAATATCAAGCAGTCTATGAGCAACGCCAAGTCGCTATAAGAACGGATACGCAATCGAAGCTACTCGTCGCGTATCAGGCATGCGGCACGAACCAGAACTGCAAGACTGCGCTCAACGCCGACCTCGTCAAGAACGGCTTCACGACCGACAGCACAGGAACTATCAGCGCCATCAACGGCAGGCCAGTGAGTGAACAAGAACTCAAGGAAGCAAACAGTGCGATCAAGCAGGCGAAATATTTCCAGACGTTCGACCTCGCACTCAATGTCGGTCTCAAATTCGCGCTCGACAAGGGCTATCTTGATTGGCTCTCCACCTCCTACTGGGGTGACTGGACCATCCTTGAGCAGAGCAACCAGTACCTCACGAAGGAAGGTTGGGCAGAAAACATCTGTAATGACGCGAAGTTCGACCTGAACGACAACGATGATGGCGCCATTTACATCACCGATGAAGATTCGTTCCCGCGCCCAGTCGGCACGTTCGCCGCAGAGATCCGTGAAGTGCGAACAGAAGATGACAAGGTTGCGTACCTGTATCTCATCACGCTCCTTATCGACAACCCGAGTAGACCGAAACCGTTCGGCGTCAGTGAGGATGATTTCGCCGAGCGCAATCATTTCCGTGTTGACGCGGCATTTGATGGCGGCGCGGAACCGTTCGACTTAATCGATGGAACGTTCGACCTGCGTATGGGCACGACGCTCGGTGACGCGACAGGACCCAAGCGTGCGCTCTTCGTGCTTGACGAACGCTATGAACGCATGTGCATCACGTTCGATAAGGAATTCCCCGATGCAATAGGCCAACGCACATATTGCCGCGCTATTGTCGAGGATGCATACGACCGCGGCTCACCTATCCCGCCACAGGCGGCCCGCTCAGGAACGAGCGGTTCCGGCAGCGGCTCCGGAAGCACCGGGGGCAGCGGTAGCACAGGTACGACAAGTACTGGTTGCCTGCATGGGAGCGTGAGCGGATGCTAAACAAGAAACGAGGTCAGGTAACGAGCTTCGTCATTATCGGTCTCGCAATCCTTCTCATAGCAGGCATCTTCCTCTTGCCCGGTCCCGTACGTGAACCGTCCACACTCGTTGCGCAGCAGGACGCGGCGAGAGTGACGGCGATCATCCAATCATGTCTTGCGCAAGCAGGCCAGGATGCGGTCCGTGATATCGGTGGCCGTGGTGGATACGCTGACGAAGGGCTCACAGGATTGCGCGCGACACCCGATCAGCGCACGACACAAGTCGTTACGATGCCTGTCCAATCGGTACCACTGTGGCATGAAGTCCATCCATGCACAGATAATGCGGCGGGCTGCGTCGGCAATAACCGTCCACGATTATGCACCTCAGACAACGGTTGTCCAGTACGCTCCGCAGGTGCAAGCGAGCATGCGCAAAGCATCCAAGAAGCGATTGAGCTCGTCACCGCCTCGCGCGTCGGCCAGTGCGTCGCGCAAGCGCGCCTGGATGGTCCAACCCTCCAAGCAATCGGTGAACCGACAGTCGTCGCAACTATCCGCGAGGATGAAATCCTCCTCGCGCTCACGTATCCGCTGGAGATGACTGCAAGCGACGGCGACGTCGTGGACCTTAACGATTTCCGCACATCGCTTGATGTCGCGCTCCCCCGCGCGTACCGCCTCGCTGCAGGCATCCAGGATGCAGAGCGCGAGCAAGCGTACTTGGAAGAGAGTTTCTTACACCTCCTCGCCATTTACAGTGGCGTCGATACTCCACTCCCTCCGGTGCGTGATGTGCGATTGTTTGGTTCACAGAAATATTGGGCGCGCACGGAAGTCCAGCAGGTGATCCAGGACGATCTCTTACCCTTCCTCGGCTTTACGCAAGTACTGAACGCACAAGAGAGCTTCACTCCTATCTTACCTGACAACCTCGATGACCCGTACGCTGCGTATCAAATCGGCGCCTATCAATATCTCACGGTGAAACTCGACACGAACGACACCTATCCGCTCGGTGCGCGCTTCGAATACCCAGGAACTCCTATTTACCTCGATCTTGGTGGAAAAGAGCTCATCAAGCCCGATACGCTCTCTGGCGGCGGCATCTTCGCGAAGATGGCAGGGCTGTTCTTCACGCAGTACCGCGTCAAATACACGACTGCGTTCCCGCTTGTCGTGCGCGTAACAGACGCGACGGCGTTCAACGGCGAAGGCTTCGAGCTCGCGTTTGGACTCGAAGGAAATATCAAAAGCAATTATCCGCTCAACACCAGTCGCGGTACCGTACGTCTTGTCGCTCCTGATGTGAGCGCGGATATCGCAGACCCCGTCAATCTCGTGCGTCACACGTACCGCGTGCACGCGATTGATCATGTTACTGGTTCTCCGCTCGCCGAAGCGACCGTCACGTTCTTGTGCGGTCCGCGTATCCAGATGGGCATCACGGACGCGAACGGCGCATGGTCGGGTCAGTTGCCGTATTGTCTTGCAGGTGGCATCTTGCTTGTCGAGAAGCACGGCTACCTCGCCAATGGCGAAGAGCTCGTGAACACGGTCGATGATAACGCCGCAAGCGATGTCGAGCTGTCGGTATGGCCGTTGATAGAGAAGCGCGTGCTCCTCTTCAAGCGTTCACCGACAGATATCGCGGCGATCTCAGCTTCGGGCGGTTCAACAGACGCGCTCACGACCGTGCGTACGCCATTGGGGACGCAAGACCAAGCGCTCGTGACGATCGCACGCGAGAAATCGGCCTCGTTTGAAGATGATGTCCCGCTTGCAGGCGCATTATCGTTTGGCGCGACCGGCGGTTCGACGCAGTCCGCGCTCGCAGACGCGTTGACCCAACTCGAAACGGCGCTCACGCGTGGCGATATCACTCAGGCCGAATATGATGATATCGCAGAATCGCTCTCCGGTGTCGGCAGCGGGACACCGCAAGTGACGGTAAGCGAAGTCACGGCCGCGTTCGCGCCGGGCACGTACGATGCGGAAATCCTCTTGCTTTATCGCGGTCGTATCGAGATCCCAGCAGAAGAGCGCTGCGAATCGAGCATCTTAGGCGATAAGTGTTACACCTTGCCTGCGCAGAACCTCACAGGGTGGACGAGTGGTGGCGCTATCCTTACCGGCAGCGATTCGTTCGAGTTGACCGCGGAGTTCCTCGCAAGCGACAGGCCGCTAGTGCTCTACGCGCTTGAGCAACCGCTCCCGCGCGTGTGGCAAGACCTCGAGCGTCATCAGGACCTTGCGACGTATCAGACGTATGATCGTGTCGCGATGGTACGGCCACAGACGTAAAGAGAGACGAGGGGTTTATGCCGCGTCGGCGGTGCCACGTAAGCGGGTGATCGCTTCGCACGTATCGCGGTTTTCAGCCAAGCGCACTTTCGCGCAGATAGCGTCGATGTTCGAGCCGTCGCCTAAGAAGTTCATGTAACACGCGTCCGCGTACGTGACGTCCGCTACCTGGTCACACAACGCAAGCGACCCGACGTTCGGCAAGATAGCGACATCGAGAATGCAGAGGTCACGATCACGGCCGTTCAATCGCTCTCGACATGCGCTCACACCCGCGTCCGCTCCTTGCACGCGTGCGGTCTCAAGCACGCTCGCGATAATCTCTGAGGGGGAGAAGGAGACTGGGCCAGTCGTCGGGATTACTGGGGTGGTGGTCGTGTCGCCTAACAACAACCACATCCCACCCGCCCCGATAAGGAGGGCGATGATCGCGAACATGGCTGTTTTCCCGGTATTGCTTGCTGCAGGGGCGCCGTAGATATCTTTGATCGCATTCGATGCAGTCGAACCGGCATATCCCGCTTTCACGAGCTGATCTCGCGCCTGCTCTTTGGAGAGGCCGCTGCGCGCTACGGATTGCGCAAGCGACGCTGCGCCGGCGCTGTCAGTGGCGAGTAAACTGAACGCGGCGTCGACGTCGCGTATCGCATAGCCACTATTCCCTAACGCTAAACGGATCTGGTCTTTTGAGAACCCTTTGCCGAGCTCTGCCATGATATACTGGGAGAGGCGCGGGTCGACGGGCATCGATGCGGATTCGGGAACGGCACGTTTTTAAATGTTCGCGAGTCGCCGGTCGTCGTAAGTGCTCCTATAGCTCAGTGGTAGAGCGCGTCCTTGGTAAGGACGAGGCCCCGTGTTCAAATCGCGGTAGGGGCTTAGATTCTTATGT
The DNA here is from genome assembly GCA_964540015.1 of uncultured Methanosarcinales archaeon. Classification (GTDB taxonomy): domain Archaea; phylum Nanobdellota; class Nanobdellia; order Woesearchaeales; family UBA525; genus UBA525. The sequence goes on from CAZIKW010000030.1 coordinate 11,689, forward strand.
GGGGATACGACTCCCATCCGTTATGCTTGAAGATGTGTTACGACTCCGGCCCGCGTACGACCTCAAGCACATCCCAAGGAATTCGTGGTGCCGATACCACGATGAGAAGGATGGCGTGACCTATGAGCGGCATGAGACGGTCGCGGAGCACGTATTCTCTTGCTTGCGTCTGGCGCAATATTTCCTCACGTTGCCGGAGTTTGCGGGTTTGGATCAGTTACGCGTCCACGAATTGCTGCTCTATCACGATGATGCGGAAGTGATCACGAAAGACGTCGGTATTTCGATGCGCACGGACAGAGAAGGGAAACAGGAGCGAGAAGAGGAAGCGGTCGCTCTCTTGACGAAACAGTATCCATCGTCCATCGGCCGTAAGCTCGAAAGCCTCTGTAGCGAGTACACGCAGCATACGACGCCTGAATCAAAATTCGCCACGGCCGTGGACAAGTTCGATGCGTTACTGCACGAAGTCCCCTATCCGCAAGACTGGAGCCCGCACGGCTTTGACGAAGCGAACACGCGCGCGTGGTTCCAACCCTCGTTCGCGTACTCCCCGACGTTCTCCACGTATTTCGAAGAACTCGTCCTCTATCTGCGAGCGAACGGGCATTTTGGTTCGATACTCCCTAAGTAAAATCCACGAAGTACACTCACGGAGGAGTTTTCTCTTAGAATTATGGCTTCGGTCCGAGGAGATGCACAATCTGCTCGTAGCGGAGCAGGGCGCGGTCAGCCACTTCCCGCACGTCCGCATAGAACCCCTCGATGAGGGCTTCCTTGCCGCCGTACCGCTCCGTTTCTCGCAGATCATCTCGAAACCCTTCCCGTACGCTTGCGAGGTAGTGGGTATCGACTATAAAGAGGTTCCACAGGTTGCGGCTCTGCGCATCAGGCATATCGTTCTCGCTGAAGCGAAACGCCAACCCTTGATCAAAGAGCACTTTGCATAACTGTGAACCTACGTGCTGTTTGCCCTCGGTCGTGGTGGTATCATTCTTCTGCATCAGACCCTTAATTTGGTGCAGGAACGCAATACGGGTCTCCAGGATGTGATGTTTCCCAGAATTCGATGGCTCGGCGGCAGGGCTCATGGATGTGGGGTGTGAAAGTTTCTTTTTCAAACCTTTCTTCGTGAGCCTTCTTACAGGCATCCTGCGAATGTTGCTCTGATGATGCCTTTCTTATTCGTCACCAGTGGCCTGAGGTCGTAGTTGCCTAACTCATGGAATCGTTCGTTGTGGTGCTTTGGAGGAAGGTCTTTGGGTCCATTCCATTGTATGCGGTACGTGTAATTCCACTTCTTCCCATCGTGATCACTGTCCATCTTCAGATTGGGCAAGAATCTCATCACCTTGTCTTCAAGCAGTGAGGCGTGTCGACTATCGTATTCGATCCATCCGCCCAATTGCCAATCGGCTGGGTGTTTGACAGGGTTGCGTCGCACTTCCTTCAACTCCGCCTGAACGACATAGACAATGCCTGCGTCGGTGATACGCGTGACTTTACCAAAATTATTCTCGTCGAACGTCGCAAACCCCCTCGTATACTGCACGAAGCCGTCAACCGCAAAGAGCCTATTCGCTTCTGGGTATCGACATTGTTTCCAGTTCTCAGGGGTGATGATCATAGGTGTGCGGCACTCAAGCATCCAATATAATCTTGTTCACCAGATCACCGGTACTGCCTGCGCCAGCACGTTCTCGTGGTGGCAACGGCAACGAGTGCGCCCACAGCTCATCTGCGTTTGGTGAGATCGTGAACCCGCGTCGTTGTGCCGTGCCATCATAGCGGGTGATGAGGCGTTCGTTCTTTTCGCGAGAACGCGCACTGTAGGGGTAGCTGATGTACGCATTGCGAGACGCCGGCAAAATATACAGTTGCCGAAAACCTGCATCGACTGACCACGCCCCGAGCGCATCAACTAGTATATCTTCCCACGCGATGGCGCACAAGCGCCCA
>CAZIKW010000030.1:13657-16387 GCA_964540015.1 uncultured Methanosarcinales archaeon
GAGCGTGAAGAATTCAGAAGTTCCTGGTCGTTTGCGCGGGAGGGATTGGAGTTGTTTGATGACCACGCCAGTCTCTTCCCGACGCATCGTCGTACGCGGCAAATCAAACCCGCAGATCGCCGTCGCTCTATCGTCAATAGTGAGAAAGAAGCGGTAGCGCGTATCTGCCCAGTGCCCGCCCAGTGTATAGCGGTTTTTTGGTCCTTGGGTCGCGGTGAGAGTGTAGCTCGCTTTGTGCTTTTGCGCACCGGGGGTGAGGTACTCGTGGACGTGCGTGCGCATCCAGTCCTCCTGAAAACGCGCGACATCACAGAACGGAGCGTGCAACCCGACTTGTGTGAGTGTAGCGCTTCCTTTGAGTGCTGCGAGGAGTCCTCCGAATCGGAGGTTCCAGAAATGGCGTACACCTTCGCGCACGATTGCTATGGGTTCCATGGCGATTCAGGGAACGGAACTAGAAACCATATTTTAAGCATGCGCAAATACCAACATTCAAAAAGAGTAACTCTCGGTACCCCCTTTGGAATGGTGACGTGTGGGTCTCGACCTGAGAACCGCCCGAGATGCTGCGCCCTCTCCCAGTATGGTAAAGTGTAGACTAACAGCAACATTTATATACCTGGGAATGAGAAAACAGTATGAGGCGACAGAGGCGTGACGTAAAGCCACGTTTTTGTCGACGGTTAACAGACCACTCACGACCACGAACACAGGTGAACGCACAATGGCACACGACGAAGGAATCCTGGTAGGACAGGCAAATATCAAAGTCATCGGCTGCGGCGGTGGCGGCAGCAACATGGTCAATTGGCTCTACAAAAAGGGCGTCCGCGGTGCGGAGATCATTGCCATCAACACTGACAAGCAGCACCTCGACATGATTGAGGCCGATCGCAAGATCCTCATCGGAACACACGTTACGCGTGGTCTCGGTGCAGGTGGCTTCCCCCAAAAGGGCGCGGAAGCGGCGAAGGAATCTCAGACGGAGCTCAAGGATGTGCTCCGCGCGGGCGACATGGTGTTCGTGTGCGCAGGTATGGGCGGTGGAACCGGTACGGGTTCTGCTCCTGTCGTCGCACAGATGGTGAAAGAAGCGGGCGCAATCGTTATTGGTACGGTCACGATGCCGTTCCGTGTCGAGCGCGCGCGCATCGACAAAGCAGAGGAAGGCCTCGCCCAGTTGCGCCAGTACTGCGACACGGTTATCGTTATCGACAACAACCGTCTGGTCCAGATTGCAGGGAACCTCCCGGTCAATCAGGCGTTTGCGGTCGCAAACGAGCTCATCAGCACGATGATCAAGGGTATCGTCGAGATCATTAGCGTTCCGTCCCTGGTCAACTTGGACTTCGCTGATGTCAAGGCGATCATGCGCGACGGCGGCGTCGCGGTTATCGGCGTCGGTGTCAGCGACACGACGAACCGTGTGGAAGAGGCCGTCAAGGGCGCTCTCGCGAATCCGTTGCTCGATGTGGACTACACGGGCGCCACGGGTGCGCTCATCCACGTGACGGGCGGTCCGGATTTGACCCTCGATGAGGTCTCGAAGGTCGGTGACCTCGTGACGGAGTCGATGGACCAGGACGCGAACGTCATCTGGGGTGCGCGTGTCGTTGAAGACATGAAGGGCAAGATCACGGTCATGACCATCATGACTGGTGTGAAGGGCTCGAGCATCATGGGCCGCTCCAGCGGCTCGCACCAGGAGCGCACGAAGAAGCGACAGGGCTTCTTTGAAGGCGAGCTCGGCATCGAGCTGGTGTAAATCTTTTTCCTTCCTTATTTTCCTCACACTCACAATACTCCAAAGCACAGCGACAACACAAGGTGAACAACATGAATCGAGATGACGTCATCGTCCGCAAGATTGTCAGCAACATCAATGAGAGCAACGAAGCGTTCCTCTCGAACGAAACGAACCGCCGACAGCTCGACAACTTACGACGTATCGTTCCTATCATGCTCGAGAAGGGCGTGGATAACCTGAACCTCTCCATGTTCGAGCCTGCGACGAAAACGCGACTCCTTGAGATTCTCGGTGAGGAGTACGAGCGCAAGGCGAATCTCCCGCTCGCGATCAAGGTGTATGTCCTCGCTGGCTCCCGAACGAAGCTCCAGGGTCTGGGCAAGCACTACGAGAATGTGAGCCAAGTCACGCACGCGATCAATTGCTACCGCCTCGCATCTGACGAGTCGAGCTTGCTGCGCTTAGGCCACAAGTGCCTCGATGAAGGACACATCAAGGACGCGATGAGCGCGTTCGTGTTGGTCAACGACATCGAAGCGTTGTCGAAAGTCGGTGAAGACTGCATCGGCAAGGAGCGATGGGAGATCGCGATCGAGATCTTCAAGACGATCGGCGCTGCGGCGAAGCTCAGCATCGTCGGCGACCGCTGCATCGACGCGCGCGAGCACGACCTCGCGTTCTCGGCCTTCACGGCCGCTGACGACAAAGCGGGCCTCTCGAAGCTCGGTGATATCGCGCTTGTCGACAACAAGTTCGAGCTCGCGATCCGCTGCTACAAGACCGCGGGCAACGAGCCGATGCTCCAGTTCCTCAGCGAGAACTTCGGCAAGCGCGCGTAAATCTCTTTTTTTCTTTTTCTCTTCAACATCATGATTAAGGAACCACCATGACGAACTCCCTCGGGTTACGAAACATCAGTGCACTGTGTGCGCAAGGTGGTACAAGAGATGGTGCGTATTGCGCGAAAGAGCATGCGGGTGAAG
>CAZIKW010000031.1:0-6371 GCA_964540015.1 uncultured Methanosarcinales archaeon
CATCGGCAGATTCGCGAATGAATTCCTCGGATTGTACAAAGGAGATATGCACTTGCACATGGATTTCCTCTCGGGTCGCGTCAAGGAAGGCCTCAATTACGACGCGCTCATCGATCTGTTCCCGACCATCCTCGCGGGGCGACTTGCTGGCGATATCAACTGTCTCGACGAGATCGTGAATGCGTCGATGGCGATATCTCGCAAACAGACAATTATCAAAGAGTATGTGCTCGCGGCACCCCACTTCGGCTGGAACAAGAAACCTAACCTCGACCTCGCGGGCGCATGGCGCGACGGCTTACGCGAGAAACTGATCCACCAGATCAGTCAGAGGAGACCGAACATCGATCTCACGCAGTTCGATCTCATGACGCTCTTATTGATCGGCAGCATCCGTAGCCGGGGCAGAGGAGATGGCGATGATCGGAAACTCGATTATATCCTCAATCAGGAGATCGCGAACGCCCCCATGGAGAAAGCCTTTCCGATGGGTAAGAGCTACGGGTTCGTGCCTGTCGGCGGCGTGAATGTCCGGCAGAATCCCGTCGAGTTGACGCTCAATCTGCTCACCGCGCTCACGAGCTCGAACGCCGAACGCCGAGAGGCCGCATCGGCGCACTTCGATGAAGGGAAGCTCCGCGGTGCGAAAGCGTACGCGAGCGAGCGGGTCATTTTCGCTGCGGTGAAAGAGTATCTCCCGAAGATCAAGGAAGGGGATTATGCAGCAGCACGGCAAGCGCTCAAGGCGCTCGAAATAAAATTCCCGCGTAGCGAAGAAATTACTGATCTCGTGACGAGCGTCGACGGGCAGTTCACGCAGGACATCACGTTCGATGCCCTCGAGGCAAGGATGCAACGAGGTGTCTTCAGGGACCTCTTCGATAACCGCGATACCCTGTGCTGCGCGTTCTATCCTTCAGGGGCCAATGCGTCATCGTCCATCAATTACCTCCTCGATGAGCATGTGGGTCTGCTGCATCTCCTCCCGCATTCGGGCGGCGAGACGCTCGATCCCATCGGCGTCGCAATCATGATCCAATCGCGCAATCCCCGCACGGGCGAGAAATATTTGCTCGTCGATAGCGTGGAAGCGGGGGTAGGCGTCGATCGCATCCGCGACAGCGTCTGGATCCCGCTCATGCATCAGGCGGTCATGTCCGTGGCTAAGGATACGGGCATGGATTTCGTCATCTACAACAGGGGTGGCGCGCAGATGAACGCGAAACCGAAGCGTGTTCTCTCGTATGTGGCACGCACGGCCAACCCTGAGACGCGCGAAGTCCCTCTTCTCAAATTGCAGGCGGAGAATGGCCGTATCGCGCGTTTTGACGATGGTTCGAGCCTCATTCAAGCGCGTCAATCGCGTGTCAGCCATCGGGGCGACTACGGCTATGACTACGATGAGGATCAGCGCCTGGAAAGGGCGGAGAACGCGTACCAGGAGAACATCCACATCTACGCCGAAGCGTGGGGCAGCGCTGTGCGCGATCCGAGCGATCTCCTCGGACGCGATGCATCTGAAATTCCGAACGAGAGCCTGGAAGCGCGTATCAGGCGCCGATCGAAAGAGCTGCCGGTTCCGGGCGGTATGACCTCCGGGTATGTCCTACCGGTCGCGAAGGGTCCTGCGCGTGAATAGTTAGAGAGATAAAAAAAGGACACTTTCAGATCTACGTGTCGATCACCGTCGAGATGTCGAGCGTATCGACAGCCCAGCTGTTCGCGTTGCGCGCGCGGCACGCGACCGTGAACTCTTCCATGAGTGTGTACGTGTGGTACACGCTACTCAACGTCGAGTTGTACAGGATCTGACCGTCGCCGTAGTACCAGTCGTAGTGCGTCGCGGTGAAGTTCAGCGCGGTGCACGTGAAGACGTACTCCGTCGTGTTCTTCGGGAAGTAGGGCGCAACGTCGAGCTGCGCGCTAATCTTCTTGCTTGACGCATCAGGTTCAAGCGTGCAGTAGTCGTCCTGGTTCTCAAACGAGAAGTCGATCACGCGCGGACCGTAGTACGGGGCCTTGTTCTTGATCGGCTTGCCGCACACGAGGTCGATCTGGTAGCCGCATGCCGGCACGTCGATATCGAACGTGACCGTCTTGCCCGCCTTGACTTCCTTCGTCTGGTAGTCGAAGACCGTCTGGTCGTCGATCAGCGCGGCGTACATCTGGTACGATACCAACGAGATGTCGTACGCCTTGTCGCCGTTGTTCGTCACCGTCGCGGTGCCGTCGTTACCGACCGTACCGACGAGCTTGCCGTCAAGCAGTGCTTCAACGCACGAATCCTTCTTGTCGCGTTTCTCGAGCGTGCAGCTGTCCGTGCACTGGTAGCCGCGAGGGACGCCTGCGCGTCCGTCGCACTGCTCCGTGCGCTGGTTGACCTTGCCGTCGCCACAGACCGGAGTATTGCCGCCGCCGCACGTGTGGCGGTCGTACTTGTTGTTCCAATCGTTGTTCTTGTTCCAGTTGTTTTGCTGGTGGTTATTGTACTGGTTGTTGCCGGTCGCGAACGCTACCGGGGCGCACAGCACAGCAAGCACCAACAAAAGACAGAGTGCTTTTTTCATGGTGGTTACCCCCTCACTGTTTTTTCTATCGGGGCGGACCTTCCTACGATTCTTAAGGATTTCCTCGGGTGTCCGATACGAATCTTCGGGGTTTTTAAGGGCGTAGGGGCGGCTCAGTTCGCGAACCGGTACTTCACGATAGCCTTCACCGCGCGTAACCCATCCTTCACCGGGTGGATCTTCTTCCCTTCATCGTATCCGCGACCGCGGTAGGAGATGGGGACTTCTATCGGTTTGTAACCGCGGCGTAAGAGCTTCACCAAGAGCTCCATATCTAAGTCGAACCCGTCGGAATGGAGCTCGATGTCGAGTAAACAGCGTTTGTCGAACACCTTGAACATCGTGTTCGGGTCGGTGAGGTACGTCCCCGTGACGATCGCGAAGAAGCGTTTTAAGACGGCGTCGCCGAAATTGAGGACGTGCGCATGGCTGCTCTTCGCGAGTTTTCGCACCTTCCAGCTTTTGGTGCGCATATGGCGGGAGCCCAAGACGAGCGATGTCTTCTTCGCAAGCAACGGCGCGAGGAGTTCCGGATAATCGTTCACGTCGTACTCCAGATCCGCATCCTGGATGAGGATGATGTCGCCCGTCGATTTCTCGATACCGCTGCGCACTTTGAACCCTTTGCCGATAGGGCCGTCAGGGAAGAGCACTGCCGTATCCTTGTCGTGCGCATGCTTCTCGAGGATATCGCGCGTGCCGTCGGTGGAACCGTTCTCGACCACGATGATCTCGCGCTCGAGGCCCTTGGGTAATTTTACCTCTTGGACGAGCTTTAGCACCTTCTCCACCGTCGCGGCCTCGTTGTAGACGGGGATGATGACGGAGAGCTTCATAGGGGAGCGTTCCCGAGCTTGGTATATAAGTGTTGGCGGGAAATGCGCTGTCGGGAGCGGCTTCGCTTACTCGTTCACGCCTAAGACGAACGTCGGTTCCATCAATTCGAAGATGAGCTGTGTCGTCGTGAGGATGTAATGGAGCAGCATCTTCTCTTCAGTCGTGGCCTTATCGAACAGCGCATGGCACTGCCGCACGAGGAGGTTACGCATCGCTTGCAGGCGTACGAGGCGTTCTTTCTCATGCGTCGCGGCATAGAACTCATGATACTCACGCAAGAAGGAGCCGAGCCGTGCGTATTCGGTCACGACCGCTTTCCCGATACGCGCAGTAGGTCGTGAGAGGAGATAGTCAAAGAGGTATTTGTACTGGTCCGCGATCATCTCCAAGCGATCGATGATGAGGTAGAGAAAGGGGACTTTCGCCGGATCAGGATGGCCTTTTTTCGATAATAGTCGTCGACAAAACGTGGTGAAACGGTTGTTGCTGGTCTCGAGGAATCGCACAGGGCCGAGCTCGCGTTGCTTCCCCGCGGCGATCAGCGGCAGCGAATCATCCGCCATCTGCTGCAAGAGATAGAAGATGCGGCGTACTGCCGGGTCGAAGCGCTCTTTTAGGACGCCGCTGATATCCTGCAAGACGCAATGGTTCCGGCCTTGCTCGACGATCTCGTACTCGCTCAGCTCATCGCCGAGGGCTTGCTGGATAAGATTGATCGTCCCGGGGTGCTCGAACGTGATGCGGATCTCGTCGTATCCCGCCTTGTAGAGCGACGCGAGCATGCGCAACATCGCTTGTCGCACGGTCTTGAACGCCTCTGGGTCGTCATATGTCTTCTTTTCCTTCGTTCCTTCTACTGCTTCGATCTCGCGCAGGAGGTCGTCGTCCATGCCTGTCACGTCGATCTCGATGCGTGCCGCCAGCGCTTCTGCCGTCGGGAGGATGATGATGCGATCCTTTTGCTCCTGCACTTCGACTTCTGCTCCTTTCTCGATGCCGTTCTTTCGTACCCAGCCCGCAGGCAGGCTGACCATGAGGGTGGCGGTGCCTTGCTGGACGATCTTTCGGCGCATGGCTTTCGGTATTCTCTCGTCGATATTTAAATATGGCGATTTGTATATGCAGTTTATATTTCTTTATACTAAATAATAACAGAATATACATCGGTGGCATGCGCTCCTAGGGGTAGGAAAAACACACAGGTGAACTACACATGAACGCGACCACCATCAATACACCGATAATCCCCACTGCCGCGCCGCAGAAGGATCTCGAGAAGGAGATCAAGTTCTCTTGGCGCAGCGTGATGCGCCGCTGGGGCGAGAATCTCAAGGACGATATCGACCCTGCGCTGACAGGCGCGAAGATGGCCGTCTACATGCACGCGATCCCGACGTGGCATCGCGAGTTCACGGACGGCAAGATGCGCTCAAGCAACCGGTTCATCACCGGTCTCTCCGCGCTTGTCGTCGGCGGCACGGAAGCGGCTGTTTACTACGGCGGCGTCCAGCTCGCTGAGCAGCAACTCGCATCGACCGGCATCCCGAACATCGGCTACATCGCCGCTGGCGCGACCCTCATCGCGACGAACACCGTCGCGTGGGGCTACGAAGCGTTCCGCAAGGCGAAGAAGGTCGAGAACAGCAACGTGGTCATGGCGCGTATCCAGCGCGCGATGGACAAGCCAAGCGATGGCTATGATGTGTCGATCGCCGATCTCTACCGCCGCCTCGGCGGCACGGATGCGGCGAAAAAGCACATCCTCGCGAACGCGTATCGCGTGTTCGACGGGCTCGTCGCCGATGGCCAACTCGGTAGCAAGTATGAGATGACTGCCAAGCTCGAGACGGGACCTGTGGGACGCAAACAACGCAACGAGCACTACTCGCGTGACGACGAGATCAAAGGGGACCTCGCAAAGGTCATCTTAGCTGCCGTGCAGGAGAAGGGCGGCAGCGCGACGGTCGAGCTGTTCGGCAAGATGACCGCGCTGTACGACGGCGAGCAGCAGGCGATCACGCGCTATCACGTCGTGCCCAACAAGACGGTCTGGAAGTGATGTTACCATGACCACACGCATAGAAGATGGATTGGGTTTGGCGTTAGTCGCGGGACTGTTGCTTGGCGCAGCGCCAGTGCACGCGGTTTCCAAAGCTCGGCGAAAAAGCGGCCTTCCGTTGACGTCGATCATCGCCTTCGGCGCGGGCGCGGCATCGGGCTATGCGATGGCGAAAGGCACGCCATTGTCGTACGATGGGCCGTTGCTCGTCGGCACGCCGCTCGTGATGGGTGTGGCCGCAACGATGGGTGCGTCGATGGGCGGCTACGAATCGCCGGGCTCGGCGTTTCCCAAGGCCGCGGGTAAAGCGGCATTCGGCGAGGTACTGGGCTACGGCGCAGGCTACCTCGCCGGATGGTTGTGAGGTGCATGCGATGGTTCACCTCGAGGAGTATGGATACGTACTACCTGTGGCAGCAGCCGCGTTCGGTCTCGGCTATGCTACCGGTTCCGGTCACGGCTCGACGCTCGTCGGAGTGGGCATGGTTGCTGTGCCTATTGTCGGCGGCATCTACGGCCCCTTCAGTGCACTTAACGGAGGAGCGTTCGATGATACGGAGATCGGTACAATGGTCGACAAAGGCATTAGGCGTGGCGTCTGCATTCCGATCGCGATGGAAGCCCTTGGCTACGTGATTGGGCGGTTGACCTCATGACCAATGATCTCTCAGACGTGCTATCGTACGCGTATTTTTCGTCGGTGTACGCTGCGCTTGCGGGTTCGCTTAGTGTCGGTGCGTACGTAGGTTTTCACGCGGGTGCTGGTATGCCGGTCGCGCATGAACTTCTCTCGTGCGCAGCTATTCCTGCAGCATCAACGGTCTTGTACGGAACGCCACTCTTTTGGGAGGAGGGGAACGAAGTGGACATGTGCAAGCGATGGCTGTTTTGTGTCGGGGCGGTCGGTA
>CAZIKW010000031.1:6381-16000 GCA_964540015.1 uncultured Methanosarcinales archaeon
ACCAGTTCCTACGTTGACATCATGCGGTGCTATTGGAGGAACGACGCTCGGTGTTATCGGTTATGGATGTGGCTACGTTGCCGGACGGTTGACCTCATGACAGTCCCTCCAGGACGACCGGGGGCCGTAAGCGGTGGTCGCGAATTGGCTCCCGTTCTTTCCTTTCCTCAACAGCGCAGTGCGGATCAAGATCTGCAAGCCATCATCGATCGCAGCACTGCCCATCTCGAGGGTATGCGCGAGAACGAGCGTGCGTACGCGCGAGAGCGTGAAATCCTCACTGGCCCGGATACCCCACAGAAGCAAGCGATCCTCGCAGCCTCGCGAGAGCGTCGACGTCAGTCAGAAATAACTTATCGACAGTGGGAGAAAATGGAAGAACGTCGTCAACAAGGTATGCGCATCGCTGGCTGGGTAGGTCTCGCCGCCACACTCGGCGTAGCGGCAACCCTCGGTGCACTGCGTGGCGCATACCCGTCAGGAGAATCTCCATTGCCACTCGATGTCGCCCTTGCCGCTTATCCCGTGCTCGCTATTCCGGCAACCGCGTTCTCCGCCAGCGCCGCTGCGACATCCCGTTATAATTCCGATTCGGCGTTCGCCGGTGTGGCAGGGCTTTTGTTTGGATTGCCACTCGCCGCTGCCGTCGAAGGCATTGCGTACGCGATAAGCGCGACGCTCCCGAGGTGAATGCACATGTTCGATCCCTATAGAATATTCAGTTGCGACAACGACGAACCCGTCTACGAATCGGACTATCCAGATCCGATCGGTGGCGCAGCGCTCGGCGGAGTGGCGGGTGGCGCTATCGGCGTCGCGTGCGGATACGCGGTCGGTGAATCGATTGGCGATGAGCCGGTAGGAGTGTTAGGCGCAATCGCTGGCGGCGTGACGGGACTTGCTGTTGGTACCGTTATCGGCGGCATCGTGGGCTTGGGCGGCGGGCTTGACGACTTGTTGGAGGATTGGTAATACTTTTTTTATCGCGTCATCCGCCACCACACGAGGCGAGAGAGGATGCGTATACCGTCGAAGATCGTCATGCCCTTGTACTTGTCGTGATAGATCGTACTAATGGGGACCTCGTCCGCTTTCAAGAGTTTCATCCCGGCGTTCGCGATCATTTCGCTCTCAACGGTATAATCAGTGGAGTTCCATCGGATCTTGCGATACGTATCGGCGGTCATGGCGCGCATGCCGCACAGCGCATCGCGCACGCGAAGGCCGTAGAAGGCGCGGATCAAACCGCTTGTCGCCAAACCACCAGCTCGGCGGATAAAGGGCGCTTTCGCCGCATTCTTACGATACGTAAACACGATATCGATATCTTTCTTCAGCGCGCGCAGCACCGCAGGGATCTCTTCGGGCCGATGCTGTCCATCTCCGTCGATAAAAACAAGGAACTCCGCTCCTTTCTCAAGCGCAACGTCCGCGCCCGTCTTGAGCGCGGCGCCTTTTCCCAGATTGATCGTGTGGCGCACGACCACAGCGCCGGCGCGCTTCGCTTCCGCGCTGGTGCGATCCTTACTCCCGTCATCGACGACGATGATATTCGCATAGCCGACCGCCTTCGTACGCGTCACGACATCCGCGATGTGCGCTTGCTCATGGTACGCGGCGATGACGACCCATGTGCCTCGCTCGCGCGGTACCACTCTTTCCCTCCTTATCGGGCTGCGTCTGCGCGCATCGCTTGCTGTCGATCAAGCTCTTCCCAATCGACCTTCCATACGGTGATGCGCGATCCAGTGAAGCTCGTGCGGTCGTCGAACTTCTTGAAGATGGTCGTGTAGCGGCCGTCGAGGTAGAAGAGCTGCGTGAACAGCGATTCCGCCAAGGGCGTGCTCGCGACGAGCATGCGTTTATTGGGCACATCGATCACGATCGCGATACCCGAGATCGCCGGTTCCGTGTAAGAGAGCTTGCGCAAGCGGTCGTCAGCGACGATGATCGCCTCGACAGTCGCGTTGTCCTGTCCGCCAGTGCGTTGGCCGTTCACGTATGCACCGAGCGCGACTTGGCTGCGCGTCGGGTCGGTCTTATTGTACAGCAGACCGTCGATGGCGATCGTCTGACCTGCGTTCTGGTTGATGCCGACGGGACCAGGACATACGAGTGCGGTTCCGTTCGCGGTATCTTGGCACGCGACCCAGCTTCCGGTGAGGTAGCCAGGCCATGGCGCGACGTACTGGTTGATGCCGCCTTCACTCCATGAGCCGTCGATATTGCGTAGGCCCTGGATCTCCGCGTACATTTGGCGCGCGGCGTCCGTGGAGATGTTAAGCGTCTTCGCGATGTTCGGCACTGCGACATCTTGCGTTTGCGTCCTGGTCTGATCAACCGCATATGCGCGCTTGAAATCCCACAAGCCGAAGTGCGCCCATACGCCTGCTTTGCCGACCATATCGCCCGACGTGATCAGGTAGTCCTCGGGAGGTTGGCAGTGCGTCTTCTCGAGGATGCGCTCCACTGTCGCTTCGTCGATGCCTGCTTTCGCGAAGATCGCGCGAGCGCGCACCTTGTCGACCTTGACCGCTTGCGCGACGAGATCTTGCGCGATGATAGGATCCTTGACTGCCGCGAACGTGATGCCGTACGCTCCCTGCGCGCCTTCTGCTGCAGGGTACGCGTCGGAACCGCAATCGAGCATGCGTAAGATACCCGCTGCTTCATCATCGCTTGAGGTGACGAGCGCTTTTCCAAGCCAGTGCGGTACGTGCGTGTGCTGCGTGGTGCCGTCTGCGCTCACACGGCGTTCAGCGACGTACTTGAACCAGTGGCCGAAATCCCACCAGGAATTGATGATGGCGTCGGGCGCGGTTTCCATGCGGATCTTCGTGAGCGCATCCCACCACGCGTCATCGATCGATGGTACGTAGCCTTGCGCGGTCGCGTAGCCTGTCTTGATCGGCGCGAGAAGCGTCAAGCAGATGACGGCGAACACGCACAGGCCGACGAGGAATTCGTGCTTCGGGAACTCTTTGCGTAACACGCTTGTGCCCCACGTGTAGATGCGACCGGTGAGGACACCAAACGCGACACCGAATGCAGGGATCAAGAGCAGGATGAAACGTACACCGTTGTACGTAGCGTAGACGCTCGCAGCGAACCAAATCAGTATGAGGATGGACGCGCCGAGGTGCGCTTCATCATCCTTGCTCAAGCCGTAGATAAGATCGTTCAGGAGCGCAGCCGCAATCGGCACGCCCAAGAGCGCGAGGATCGTTATCTTCGTCATGCCTGTCGCACTTACGAGGTATCCGTAGAGGGCGATTCCTCCTGCGAGCGTGAGCCAGTGGCTGAGTCGCCAGCCCTTACGCGGCAGGAGCATCAAGAGCATACCAATGAGGCCGCCCAAAAAGAACAGCTTCCCGCCGAAGTTGTTGACTGCCGCTGTGAAGTCCGCGCTATTCAATTCCGCGACGGTCGTGAGCACATTGGGCCAGTACTCGTTCGCGACCGCTTCCGCGAGGTTCGAGCTCGCGTGCACGGCGTTGAGCGGTGTCTGCAGGTAGTTGCCGACGCTCATCGTGGGCAGCGCCGCGAACAATGTGACCACGTAGAAGACGCCGAGCGCGATGAGTGAGAGCTGGACGCTCTTGTCATTCCATGGCGAGCGCTCGCCGCGCACAAGATCGCGTACGATGCGATATAAGACGAGACAGATGAGGCCAAGGAGTATGACGAGGTAGCCAAACCACCAGCCCGCCCATGCGGCGGCATGCACGCCGACGAAGATCGCTGCCGCGGCGGAGAAAATCGCCGTGCGTTTCCACGTCTTTGATTCGAGCGCTTCGACGATCATCCATGCGACGAGGAGTGGCATGAAAATGTTCCACGTATCGTTATCGTTTCCGAGGGTGCGTGAGAGGTGCATCGGGTGCAGCGCGGTGATGATCGCTGCGGTGAAGCCGCCGACGTTGCCTGCGAGCCTGCGTCCGAGGAAGAATGCGGGGATGACCGCTATCACGCCGAAGATGACTTGCATCCACAGTGCCGTCGCTGGGAGCGGGAAGTGTGGATCGAAAGCGGTGAAGAGCATGTGTAGTCCAGCAATACCAAACACGTGGAGCGCGGGATTGGTGCTTGAGGGTACGCCCACTGGTGCGAGAATGAACGTATCGCGGCACTCGCCTTCTGCCGTCTTAATATCGCAGGTCATGCCGGTGTTGAGCCAGTTGCGCGCGTAGCGGAGCCAGAAGTAACTGTCGAGATCGCCGAGATAGACGTGCGCGTCGCCGTCACCATCGAGATACTGAAGTTGTTGCTTGAGCCCTTCAGAGAGTTGTTCTTTCGCGGCGTCGTATTCCACACTATTTTGCGCTATGAACTCTTCGACTTTCTGATTGACGAGCTCATCGCGGTTCGCTTGGGGCAACGCGGGGTATTGTTGCGCTATCTGCGTCGCGAACTGGTTGTTGAGATTGGTGCGGATACTATTCTCTGCCCACGCGTCCGTGACGGGCAAGCTCAGGGGTAGCATGCGAATCCAAAAGACGATGAGGATGGCCAGGAGGAGAAGGCCGATCATACCTGCGCGTTCGCCGTCGATACGCATACGTGAGAACGTC
The DNA here is from genome assembly GCA_964540015.1 of uncultured Methanosarcinales archaeon. Classification (GTDB taxonomy): domain Archaea; phylum Nanobdellota; class Nanobdellia; order Woesearchaeales; family UBA525; genus UBA525. The sequence continues at coordinate 10,953 of CAZIKW010000031.1, forward strand.
TTTTTCACTGATGCGGCAGCAGCCCCGAAATCGAGAGCGATGTCGTCATCGTTGCGTTCGGAGGCTTCTTGCGCCTGCGTCTCTTCTTGGACCTGCTCGATGGCAGCGGCCCCTTTGCGTCGTTTGGCCATAGTACGTACCACTCCCCCTCTGTTCACGTACAGACGACCGGGTCCGTTTATATTGGTTGTGGAGAGGGCTCTCTAGATAGATGATGTGGTGGCGGCGTATATCATGAAGATGCTCTTCTCCACTCTTGTGTGGTATCGCACCACAAGTCTTTTATACGTTCCAGGGCCGCCTGGCGCCGAAGTTGGGGAAGGACCCTGAGGGTGCAAAGACCATGGCGAAAAAGAAAGCTCGTTCGAAATCCCAAAAGGCTGCCTCGCGTCGAGCGCCGACAGCGGTTGCAGCACAGCGCACGCCCTGGTGGGCAATCGTGGTGGCGGTCGTGCTGTTCGCCGCGCTTATCGCAGGTATCGGCTATGAGCTCACGCGCGACCGCGTCCCCAAGGATGCGACGCTCCCGGGTGATGCGGTGCTCGTGAATGTGAACGGGAAACCAATCACACAATCGCGTCTCGACTTCCATTATCAATTGCTTCCTGAGCGCTATCGCGAATCCCTCTCGCGTGAGCAGGTGCTTGAGGAACTGATCGCCGAAGAGCTCATCATCCAGGCCGCGACGCAAGAGGGTGTTGAGGCTTCGCCAGAGGATGTCCATGCGCGCGTGCAAGGTATTCTCGCGCAAAGCGATCTCTCGCCGACGGAGCTTGAGGAGAACCTCGCAGCGTTTAACGTGACGCCTGAGCAGTTTGAGGAATTAATCGGGCGTCAAATCGTTCTTGAGCGCTACCGTGCCTCGCACCTCTCGCAGATCCCTGAGCCGACGGAAGCGGAGATCGCTGCACGCTATGCGGAGAATATCGCCGAGTACGCGTTGCCTGAGAGCGTTACGGTGCGTCATGTGCTTGTGCTCTCTGAGCGCGAGAACGCGGCACTCGTGTCAAAAGCTATCTATGATGACGTCCGTGCGGGTGCTGATATCTGCGCGTACGTCGAGAATTCGAGCGATGACCTCGGCAGCAAGGCGACGTGCGGCGAATACTCGTTCGCGCGTGGCGCGATGGTGCCCGAGTTCGAGGATGCCGCCTTCGATATGGCCGATGGCGACATCCGCTTGATCCAATCGCAGTATGGCTACCATGTAATCAAGCGCATCTTGCTTTCCCCTGCACGTACGCTGACGGTCGATGAGGCACGCGAGGGCATTGTGACGCAGCTTGGCGGTGAGAAGACGTCGCTTGCATACCGCCAGCTCGTGACGGACTTGCGCGCGAAGGCGACGATCGAGTACCCGAACGCTATGCAGCTGCCGGTGATGGAAGCCGCTCCTGAACCGATCGTGGTGACGCCTGAGGAGCCGGTCGTCGTTCCCGCGGAGCCAGTAGCTCCGACAGAACCTGTCACGCCTGAATCGTCGGGTTCTGCGTCGGGTTCTACCGCGCGCATCGTCGCTCGTGAAGAGCAAACGCCTACCGAGCCGCAACCGGCTGCGGATGCATCTCCGGTGTTCGCATGCATCGCGCGCGAAGCGACGCTGTACGGTACGCAATGGAGTAGCGATACACGCGCAGCGCGCGATATGTTCTCTGACGCCGGTGTGTCGCTCACGTATGTCGCGTGCGATGACGACACGTGTAGCGATGAAGGCATCGGTGCGTATCCGACGTGGGTGATCAATGGCCAGCGCTATGTGGGCCGCTTGACGTTTGAGCAATTACGACGCGCGGCTGATTGCTAAGAATGTTTTTTCTTTTCCTCTCTTATTTCTTCACGACTCTTTGACGAACTTTTCTTATCCTCGTGTACTTCTGGAGATAGACGGGGCTACGGGATTTTTTGAGAACGGATATTGTGTGAGAAGGAAGTATCCCCTCGGTTGATTTCCCTCCTCATAGCTTGCGCTCAGTCGGGAATCCGATCGCTTTCGCTCTCGGTTCTCTCCTGCGCCTTCGGCTCAGTCGGGAATAACGTCGTCATCGGGGACGCATGCGGGACGGTGGCCGGCCTCTTTAACCTTTGCTCAGCTGATGGCGACGCGGCCGCTGTTCTCGATGATGATGCGCGTGAGGTTGCCGTTGCCGATCACGTTCACGTTGTTTGCGGTGATGTTCGTTCCGTTGACGCGTAGGTACCCCGGTCCTCGCTCGCCTGAGACGGTGAGGTTGCCCGTGCCGAGATTGATGCTGCTGAGCGTTTTCGTGCAGTTGTCGGCGGCGTACACGAGCCAGTTGTTGTTAATCGATGGAGGGGAGCAGGTATTTGGGATTCCGATGAGGAGGCTAACGCTGCAGCTGGTTGCTCCCTCCAGGTATCCGTCGTTTGCTGTGGCGCACGCGGTCCAGTTCTGTGTCCTGTAGATCGTATCGTTGACTATGAGATCGGTGCGGTTATTGTAGAGCGCACGGATCTGGTTCGCGTTGAGTGTCACGTTGTAGATAGCGATATCATCGATCTGGCCGAGCAGGTTCTGCGTCGTGGTGGTCGGGTCACGGCCTAGGTAGAGCATCCCGTTGGCGCCCCCTGTGGGATTCGTGGTGTAGCTCACGCTCGCACCCAATTGAACCCCATCGAAATAGAACTTCACGACATTGGACACGTTATCTCTCGTGAACGCGTAATGGTGCCATTCACCAACAGCGACGGTCGCTTGAGCGGTGGAGTTCACGTGCACATCGACTCCTGCACCGGATTCCCAGTAGAGTTTCATCCCGCCTGTCGAGTTGATGTAGAAATAGTACGGGTAGTTGGCGACCGCTGTCTCCGCATTCGCGCCTTTCCCGAAGAACACGTTGTCGAATGCCGTGGAGCTGAGTGTTGAGAACCTCGCCCAGACGCCTGCGCTCATGTTGCCGACGATATTGGTCTCCGTATCGTTCCCAACGGTGATGAAATCGCTCGTCGAATCGAAATCGTAGACCCCCGTCCCATTCCTGCCGAAGGTCGCGTTCCAGGTCGCGGAGGTCACGGTCCCGTTATTGGAGAACGTGCTGTAATCTTTCGTGATTCCCGTTCCTGCGGAATTGTTTATGTTGAAATCCATGTTGAGCACCGCGATGCTGGTGCCGTTCACGCGCCAGTCGTAAGTCGTGGCGTAGGGATCATTCTCCGTATCGACCACGCTCGCATAGGCGGTGAGATTCTCTTCTGAGGAATTCAGGCCATTCGTGCTATTGACGACAAAGGTTGCGATGGCTGGTGCGGTGTTCTGGTTGATCAGCATGCTAACGGTGCACGCTGTGGGGCCGTCCGCGTCGAGGTCGTTGGATGTGGTGCACACGGTCCAGTTATCGCCTGCCATAAGCTCTTGGAAGACCATTTGGTCGGCTCTATCTCTGTAGAGTGCGATAATCTGCGCGCTCGTAAGGCTACGGTTCCACATGGTAAGCGAATCGATGGTGCCGTTGAAGAAATACTGGTTGCTCGCTTTCCTTCCGACGCTGAGATTCGTGAGAGGACCGATAAAGCCGGTCGCTGTGGTGAAGGTGTTCGCGACCGATTGGGTCGATGTCCCGTCGATGTAGAGCGTCGGTTCCGCGCCGCGCGTCCAAGTGACTGCGACGAAATGCCAGGTGTTGTCGTCGACATCCGTGCCCGTCCAATCGACGACGGACGTGCTGCCGTCGCTGCGGGCGACGTGGAATCGTATCGCACCGTCATCAGCCGCCCCGTCGCAGAACGCGGCAGTCGAACCGCATACGCCAAACGTGAACCCTCCCGATAGAGTGGTCGCGTTCTTATCAGAAATGATGACACGATCCGTGGCGATATTTGGCGTCTTGATCCACGCGGTGATGCTGACGTTGTCGTTTCCTATCTTGACTTCGGTCGCGTTCCCGAAATCGATATAGCGAGGCCTTCCGTCGAACACGTATCCCCCAGTGCTGCCCACGCCGCCGGTTCTTGACCATGTGGTGCTGTTTCTTTGCGTACCGTTATATCCGTTGAGCGCGTAATTGCGTACGCCGCCGCTGAGGTTGCTATCATTGAAGTTGAACGTGAGGATGAGTTTGGCTGCGCTCGTACCGTTCACGCGCCAATCGTACGCATAATTGAGCGTATCGCCATCGCTGTCGCTCGCGTTCCCAAAGGCGGTGAGGTTCTGGATCGTCGAGTTCCCGCCGCGTGAGCTGTTGAGGGTGCCTGTTGTTCCCGTCGCCGCTGTGTTCCGTATCGTGCCGCCGCTGGCGTTCAGCCTCGTCGAGCTCGCGATCACCTGTGACGCCATGCACTCGAACATCCACGTGGCGGTCTTCGTCGTGAGCGTGGGATCGAGACTGGCGACGTTCACGAGCACACCTTGCGTGTAGTTCGCGCCGCTGTTGTTCGCGAGACCGGTCGAATTGAGCGTTCCATTGACGTACCATGCGTAATAGTAGACGAGGATGTCGTTGTCCGCGTCTGTCCCGTTGCACCACCCTTGCAGTGTATCGGTGGTGTAGGCGGTGGCTGGCGTGATGCTTGCGGCGATGATAGTTGGGGATTGGGTGAGTTCAAACGTGCGCGACATGTTGACTTGCGTGGCCGCACCGTAACTATCATCAATCACAACACGACACGTCCAAGTCTCGGCGGGGTTCGTGACTGTTGGCGAGATGTTGGTGAGCAGCGTGAGTGGTGCGTTCGCGGTGATGTTTGTCTTACTGTTATTGTAGAGAGTTGAACCGTTGTAGATGCTCCAGGTTGCTTCCACTTGGAAATCATCTCGGTCGGACGCGTTCACGTAGCACAAGAGATCTTCGTTTGGAAAGAGTTGTGATCCTTGTTGTGAACCGTTGAGCGTCACGTTTATGCCAAACGGTAATGTATTGTTGGGGGCGAGGACGCTGATTTGCATCATGCCGCTGATGTTCGTCTGGAACGTCGCAAGCGTTCCAAGGGTGGTGAGTCGCGAATTGTTAAATGTGGCATTATGCCACACCTTGTAGTTTGCGTACGTGAGCGTAGCGAGAGTGTACTCGCCAATGGTCGATGGTTGGTTCGCA
>CAZIKW010000032.1:0-5405 GCA_964540015.1 uncultured Methanosarcinales archaeon
CAGATATCGATAAGCGCGATATCCTCTTCACGCTCTCGCCGCTCAATCGCGAAGGGAAGATCCAATTGCGCTTCCTCCTGCCGCACTTGCTGTGCACGCACGAAGGGAAACCGGGCCACTATCCGCAGCTCCCACCCGGGTTCGCGATGTTCCTGCGAAAATATATCGGCGGCATTCGCCTTGAGAGCGTCAAGCAGCGCGGGTTCGACCGTATCCTCGAGCTGCGATTCAGTGGCAAAGCGGGTGCGTGGACGCTCATGATCGAAATGCTGGCTCCCGGCAACATGATCCTCGTCGGTGACGATGGCAAGATCAAGAACCTGCTTGAGAACCAGCACTACAAGGATCGCTCACTGCGCGGTGGTCTCGAGTATCTCGCGCCGCCTGTCGCGTTCGATGTCGTGACCGCGAGCGATAGCGAAATAGCGGAGCGCATCTCGGGAGCGTTACGCGACAATGCGCAAGCAGCGCTCGCGACCGCGCTCGGACTCGGCGGCGCGTACGCGCAGGAAGCATGCGCGCGTGCGGGGATCGAGAACGAAGCGACGCTCGGTGAACACGATATCGCGAAACTCGTCCGTGCGGTGCGCGAACTCCTCGATCATCCTATCGAACCGCATGCCGATGAGAAGCGCGTGTGGCCGTTCGCTTTGACGACGCGCCCTGCGATGCGCTGTGAGCAGACGACATTCCTGGCCGCGTTGGGTGCGGCGATTACCGTGCACGAGGAGAAAGAGCTCCATGCGCCAGCCACGGCCACGGGCAAACCGAAGAAGAGCAAACTGCAGGTGATGCTTGATGCGCAAGAGGCGAACCTGATCGCGCTCGAGAAGGTCGCGCAGGACCAATCGGTGTTGGCGGACCGCATCTACGAAGAATACGCGCTCGTGGCTGACGTCATCAGCACTGCGCAAGCGACGCGTAAGGAGAAAGGCGATGTCGCGCACGCGCTCAAGCATATTCCCGCAGTGAAGCGCTACGATACCGCGACCGCGACGGTGGAATTGGAGTTGACGGACCGATGAAACTGCGACCCATCCCTGGAGAAGAACCTCTTGAGAAAGAGGATGGTTACGAATTTATCGATGAGCCGAGTGCGCGAGACGATGGGGAATTCTTCCTCTCTCGCTATCGCCAGATCGAGCCAGATGCGACGTTCGATATCGTGAAACCATTGCCTGCGTTGCGCGTGAACACGACGAAGACGAACGCGAAGAAATTATTGGATGTTCTCGAGCGCCGTGATGCGATCCTGACGTTCATCCCGTATTTACGGAATGGCTATTTCTTCACGGCGAACTTCTCACCCGGTTCGACATCAGAATATCTCATGGGGCAATACTATCTGCAGGGACCGTTGTCGCAGCTCGTGTGCGAAGTGCTCGATCCGACCGCTGGTGCCCGTGTGCTCGATATGGCGGCCGCTCCTGGTAGCAAGACGACCTATCTCGCGCAGCTCGTCGGGCATACAGGGACGATTGTGGCGCTCGACAGCGATGCGATGCGGTTGGCCGCGGTGCGCAACAACGCTGAGCGGTTGGGATTGACAAATATCCTGTGCATCAAGAAAGATGCGCGCTTCGCATCTGATTTGAAAGAGAAATTCGCTTTTGTTTTATTGGACGCGCCTTGCAGCGGCAATTTCTGCAGCGAAGAGGAATGGTCGGCGAAGCGCACGATCGCGGATGTGCAGCGCAATGCGCGCACGCAGAAGGAACTGCTCAAAGGGGCCGTCACCTGCCTCGCGCCTGGTGGTCGATTGGTGTACAGCACCTGTTCGCTTGAACCTGAAGAGGACGAATGCGTCGTCGCGTGGGCGCTTGAGCGGTATCCGGATCTCGAAGTCGTGCCGCTCGATGAATTGCCCCTTGGCGATGCTGGCGTGACGCGGTGGGAAGCGAAGGATCTCGATCCGCGCGTCGCGGGAACACGTCGCTTCTGGCCGCACAAGACGGGCTGCGAAGGGTTCTATATCGCATTATTGCAGAAGAAAGCATGAGAGGGTATGACGATGAATATCGCCTTTATTACGGGTAACGAAAAGAAATTCAAAGAAGCGCACCACGCAATTCCCGGTCTCACGCAACTTTCTCTCGATCTTCCTGAAATCCAAGAACTTGACAGTCGAAAGATTATCGCAGCGAAAGTCGAAGCCGCTCGCGCACAATACGAGGGAGCCCTGCTCGTTGACGATGTTTCTTTAGAGCTCATTGCGCTCAACGGATTTCCAGGGCCGCTCATCAAATGGTTGCTTTCGAGCAATGGTGTTGAAGGCATTTGGAAGATCGCATCATCGCTTGGCGATACGCGCGCTCGAGCGATTTGCACACTGGGATGTGCAGTAGGAGATACGGTGGAGTATTTCTCCGGTACCGTCGAAGGATCAATAGTCTCTCCGAGGGGACCGGGCTTCGGGTTTGATAGAATCTTCCTGCCTGACGGCGAGACGCGCGTCTATTCGGAGATGACGGTGGATGAGAAGAACGCTTGTAGCCATCGCGGCATCGCGCTTATGAAGTTGAAGGAATATGTGCGCGCGCAGGAGCGGTGAGTGAACTATACTATCCTAGACTGTGCGTCATCATCACTGTAGGTGGTTGCTCGTGCGTGACGTCCGGATTCCCCTTGCCGTATTCAAGCGCACCGAGCAGAAGGGCGATGGGAATGCCGATCATAGCTGTGAGCCGTGGAATGGTGTATGATACTGGCTTACCGCGAAACGATGCGCCCTCCGGCGTGATCGATGGTTCGTCCCTGACCTCGCGCAGCGCATTCGTGTAGTGGCGAGTGACCGGTCCAAGCGGTATCGCCCAACCTGCGCGGATTGCCGAAGCGATGGATGCCTGCTTTAAGGTATACCCCGACGCGAGATTCACGCACATGCCGAAACCGAACGTCAGGACCGCTGAATATGCCATGTCGATTTTTTTCTTGTGTTTCGTGTAGGTCTCGCCTAACCCTTCGGCGATCATCGAGTGGCCCATGCTGTACACAAGGCTCCAGCCGCACAGGCTGATGCCGAGACTTCTCGTGAATGATCCGAGGACGTTCTCGTCGGGGACGCCAAGCATGACATCGACCGCGGCATATAGCGGCGTCCGCGAAATATTGCCTGCGATGACGTCGCAGAGATAATTGCCAGGCGTGAAATATCGTTTGGTCTTGAAATTCTCTTTACTGCTCTTCCAGACAGTGCTCACGACCGATTCCAGACTCATGTTACCATCTATGAGTAGTTACTTATAAATCTTTCTGTTTCCGGAGTCGTTTTCTCGACGAGTTTAGCTAGTTCATTTCACGAACTTCACGTTGGGTAAATCCTTAAATTCCTTGTCGCCTGTTAGAAATGCGATGCCGAGCTTTTGCGCAAGCGTGTAACCGACGCAGTCGATATACGAGACGTTCCGTCGCTTGAGTTGGGCTTTGAGCAGGTTAGCTTCTTTCACCACATCGTCGGGCACTTCCCGTGCCATCGGCAAGAACGCATCATATGCCTTATCCGCGGCCTCTTTGCCATGACGAAGGAGCGCAGCGTAGTGGAACTCCATCAGGTTCAGGCGTGTGGTCGATACTTGAGCGCCTTGGAGGAGCTGTTGATACTCCATGTTCCCAAAAAGCAGTTCGCACAGCGCGTACGTGTCGAGGAAATATTCTTTCAGTTCCATCCTGATCTCGCGAGGTCCTTGAACTGCTGGCCGGTGAGCTTTCGTTTCCCTTTGAGCATCCCGAACACGGAACTCACGTCGAATGGCTTCTGGACGTGCAGAACTACGTGATCGCCGATCTTGAGATTCTGTCCTTCCAGAAACTCTTTTGGGAGGATGACGCCTCCGGAATTACCGACGCGTCGTATTTGGACTTCTATGCTCATAGGTGACCTCCTGATGTTTTACAAACGTAATACTCACGTATAACTTAAATAGCTATCGGGAAAGCTTGCTTGAGCGAATGAGAAGAAAGTGTGTCGGGCACCGGTACGCCTGGTTCTGTGAGCCGCCTCGCGCCTTGAAATCGCGATCGGCGGCGTCGGCATTCAACTGCGCGGCCTCGAAGGCCTTGCACCGGCCGGGTCGCTCGTCTCATCCTCCCCGCATCGATGTCCGTGCATCGGCCCCCATCACTAGGAGCTGTGGCGCTTCATTCCGTATGACGCGGTCGGTTACGTTGCTGTCCGTGCGATGACACCAGGATTTCCCCGGTCTCACTTTCGCGAGCGGCCTTGTTTGTGGTGCCAGGACGTTCCTCACTGCCCATTATGGGTAGCGTGAGCCGACTCGGCGCCCGACGGCCCACTGGTGGCGACGATTCCTTTTGAATCTTTGCTCGTTTGCCCCATTCTTCGGTCAGCAGCTTCTTATGTGGTCTGGGTCGCGGTTTGCAGATGACTGAAATGGAAGAGCCTAAACCTGAGATTCGCGTCAAGCTCACGTACGTCCCGTACGATGGACAACTAGTTCCGCAATTGCTCGTCGAAAAACGGACACTCGCCGGCCTGGAGACCATCATCGTCACACGTACGCCGCAGAGAATCTGGAGCGGGGATTGGCGCTGCGATCGGCAATCGAAGAGCCCCCAGATGCTCATCATGTATGACGTCGATCAGGCGGTGAAAACTATCCAACGCGCATGTACTGGTTCAGAAGATGAGCAGATGCGTGATATGCTGGGTTTCTGCCCGTCTCTGATGGTGTACGCGAAGAAATGCATCACGGAGCGCGGGAACTGATGCGCAACACGGATAAACGCCTCCATACTGCCGATGCTCTATGGGCTTAGAGGATCTGACGCAGAAGAACGGAACGTCTGTTTGCGAACATAGCCAGAATTTCACGACGTATGACCGTCACATACAGCTTACCGTTTCTGTGGTTCTCCGTCGGGATATCGAACTCGGGTGGCGTCGCTTGGATGTGCTGCTCCTGTGCTCGCCAGGAACTGATAAGAAAAACGCCGGGGCGCATCTGATAAACGCATTGTACGATTTTCATACGGGAGAGATTGCGAATGTGCACGAGGAAGTGGATAATGCGCCAACATGGTATTTGCCGAAACTCCTCCCTGTCGTCACTGATTACCTGCGTTCTCGAGAGCAATATTGCTCGCCATTCATTCCAGTGCTCTACGCGGCGTGCGAGAAGGTCTCTGAGACGCCGAACTGACTTCTATCCTATCCGAACCTATCCGTTCATTTAAATATCCCAAGACGATATCCGGACCTATGCCCGACGAACCGTTCATGCTCGTTTCCCTCAAAGGAGACAAGGCGAAAAAGCTCGCGCAAGTCATGTCCAACCCGACCTGTACGCGCATCCTCGACTATCTCGCGCAGGCGAAGGAATCGGCGGAATCCGATATCGCGAAAGAGCTCAAGATCCCGCTTTCGACCGTTCACTACAATATCCAGC
>CAZIKW010000032.1:5415-7381 GCA_964540015.1 uncultured Methanosarcinales archaeon
CGCGAAACTCGTCATCGTGGATGAGTTCCATTACAGCGCGAAAGGCCGCGAGGTCAACCACTACAAGCTCGCGAACAAGTACATCATCATCGCGCCCAAAGACGACGACCAGCATTTCCTCGATCGCCTCAAGCGTTTCATCCCCGTGACGGTGCTGACGATCGGCGCCGCCGTTATCCTCAAGACGATGCAGCTCGTGACGCCGGGCGGCATGGGTCCGTCGGAAACGCCGATGCTGCGTGATCTCGGCGCTATCGCTCCGTCACCTGCAGCGTACGCAGTCCCTGAAGCCGCAAGCGAGATGACGCAGATCGCTGCCGATTCCGCCGCCGATGTTGCTGCGATGAAGACGATGGATGCCGCTGCCGCTGCAGGTTCTGCTCCTGCTGACGAGGGCGTGCGCATGATGATGGCGTCAAACGATGCGCTGAACGCTTCGAATGTGACCGCACCTGTACCGAACCCACTTCCTCCCGTCGAGCAGCTCGCGCCGTTCGATCCCGCTCCTGCCGTCTCTCATCCGCATTGGTGGCAATCGGCTGCTGTCGAATGGTTCCTTGTAGGGGCTGTGTTCGTGCTCGTCATCATCATCCTCAACGAGCTCTTCTCCTACTGGCGCGAACAGCGGTCGAGAAAGCGGTAGTTGCCTGATTTCTGTCATTACTCTTAATAAGGGACGACAGATTTCCAACCGTACATGGTTGTCTTAGAGACCACTCTCCAATCGACCCCGACGTCGGTCAGGCAGAAAGATGCATTGCAATTTGCGATTCCTTCCGACGAGACTTTGAGAGATCTGCTCTGGCGCCTCACGGACGGAACCTCCTGCACCACCTGCCGCCACGACGTGAGCGCCGGATTCACCAACATCATGGCCGATTACATCCGCTACGAGCAGATGGAGGATGCCGCAGCCGCTCGACAGACGACGCTCGCGCCCGAAACCGCGACTATGTGCCGCCAGTACCGCCGCGTCCTCTATGCCATCTTACGCAAGAACCACGGGCATTGCCTTCAATTATCCTGATTCCTCTTTCTCCTTCACATCCGTGAGCCGCAATTCAGCGAGCATGCGGTCCATCGCGTCTTTCCCATCGTATCCGAGGAGCGCACGGTACGGCTCGCGGTAAACGCGATCACCCATGCTCGCACGCCATTTCTCGAAGAGATAGGTGCTGTATTCGTATTGGTCGAGTTCCTTGATGTCGATTCTCTGTTTTGGCCGATACGGTTCAGGAAGGAACATCATATCACTCTTTTCTCCGAATACGGTTGCCAGCGCTCGATAGGTGTCGCGGACATCGTAGAATATCTGACCAAGCACGCCATCCGTAGCGCCAGTATCGCGACCATCGCGCTCCAGTCCTTGCGCAACATACAGCTGCACGGTTCGCGCGTGCCCTTCCTCGATAAAATCGAGATATTTCATTTCGTATAATGGCTTGCATTCCTGCAGTCGTGCAGATTCCGCCGGTAGGATTTCGATATCGTCGACGAGCCGATTAAGGCGGAGTTGCGCAAACAGGTTATCGCATGCTTCTTGCACCCGAAAATTGATGTGCCGCTGGATAGCTAACGCATCGCGTCTCCATCGATTCTGCACGTGATGCGTGTACTCGTGCCCTATCACCGGGATGAGATCCTTTTTTCGTTCGTTGATGACTGATATGATGCCGATTCCGTCAGCCCCGCTTGCCAGATAATGGCTGATGCCGATCTTTTTCGGGACGATGGATAGCTTCCTGTGCTCTGGAGATCTCGAACGCAAGTATTCGATCTCTGGGGGTGGTATGCGTATGGAGCCCAAGACCGCATCTGCAAGCGTGCGAGCGGTACGGAAAATCCCTTCGAGCTCTGCGCGGGTTCCCGTGAAATAGCGGTACGATGCTAACGTGACGCGATCGCTCGCTCGTACCAGTTCTTCGCACCTGCGCGACAGGATGTCCTTGGCAATCTCGAGGTCTTC
>CAZIKW010000032.1:7391-9902 GCA_964540015.1 uncultured Methanosarcinales archaeon
TCCGGTTCGGGGTGCCAGTTCGCAACAGAGCCCTTGGGTTCCACTCGGATACTCATCCCTCAGAGGAATCGGAGGCGATTCAAGAAGCTTGGCTTCCGTCAACGATAGCGGTCTTCCCGTCCATATCTTTATAAATCACCGACGCGCCGTCAGCGACATGGGTGGGGAGGCAGCTTTTCTCGTCAAAGGCGTGACGAAGCGGTATGGTAGCCGCACAGTCCTTGATAGCGTCACGTTCGACATCCGGCAAGGCGAGATTCTCGGCCTCATCGGCGCGAGCGGTGCCGGGAAAACGACGCTTCTGCACATGCTTGTCGGTTTCGTCCCAAGCAGCGCAGGAGAGATTCTCCTACGGGAAAAAACGCCGGCAGGAACGGTCGAGCGCAACGTGCTTCGCGACCAGCGCCGCATCAGTCGCCTGTATGGATTCGCATCTCAAGTCCCCAGTTTCTACGAACGCCTCACCGTACTTGAGAATCTTCATTACTTCGGCCACATGTATGCGCTCAGCGCAGACGCGATAGCGAAGAACGCCGACACGCTCCTTGGCCTCATGGGCCTCAAATCAAGCGCCCATCTCCTCGCGCAGCACCTGAGCGGCGGCATGAAGCGACGTCTCGATATCGCATGCGCGCTCATCCACGATCCGCCGCTCCTGATCCTCGACGAACCGACGGCAGATCTCGATCCTGTCCTGCGCGCGCACGTGTGGGATGTCATCAAGCATATCAACGCTCGCGGCACCACGGTCGTCCTCAGCTCGCACCATCTCAACGATCTCGATGCCCTGTGTTCGCGCATCGCCATCCTCAAAGACGGCAAGCTCGCTGCGATCGACACCCCCGAAGCGCTCAAAAGCCGCTATAGCAAGACGCAAGAGCTCCATATCGAGACGTTCCCCGGGAATTACGATGTCCTCATCCGCAAATTGCGTGAGGATAAGATCACGGAAGCCGTGCGCTCAGGCACTGGTCTCGCCATCCGCACGGAGAACGCGGAAGCGGTCCTCACCCGCGTGCTCGGAGCGCTCAAACGTCACAACGAATCGCTGCTCGACTTGAAACTCGGCAAGCCGAATCTGGACAGTGTCTTCGTCACTATTCATCGTGAAACGACAGTCGAGCAAGCAGTCGCGCCACCACTCAAAGAGAAACGCGTCACCCCACCGCTTCCAAAAGACAAGGCGCTCGTGCGCGTCGAGCAGAGCAAGAAGGTGCGCCGATGAGAGCGCTCGTCACGATAGCGAAAAACCTTAAGCTTCTCATGCGCAGCCGTGAGACGGCGTACACTATCATCGCAGGACCGCTGCTCATCATCCTCCTCGTCAGCTTCGCATTCCTGGGCAGCAGCGATGAGCTCGCCATCCGGGTCGGTGTCTACGCACCGTCAAATGCACCGCTCGGTGAGAGCACGGTCGCGGCGCTCAACGAGCGCGGATATAGCGTTTCCGTATATGGCGACGAAGAATCATGTATCGATGGCGTGCGCACCGGGCAAGTGCATACGTGTCTCGCTTTCGCGAACGCCAAAGTAGGGAGTGAAGTCGCGCCCGTGCGATTCCATGTGGATGAAAGCCGCATGAACCTTGTTGCGCAGATCGTCACCGACCTCTCCGATGTGCTTGAAGATCAAGCGGACGCGATACGCCGTGATCTCGCGGTCTCGGCAGCGCTCCGTATAGAATCAGCAGCAGGTCTCCTCGACGCGGCTTCGAACGCGACGGAAGAAGCGGCAGGCGAGATTGACGCGGCCATTCTTTCGCTCTCGACGGCCACAGGTGCTGTGAGCGACTTGCCCAATGAAACCGGTAACGTCACCGATCTGCGCCAGCTCAGGGGATACCAGCAAGGGCTCGCCGCGAACGTCAATATTGCGACACGGGATTCGGTCGAAGCGCTCGATGAGTCAATCGCGCTGATCCGCGAGCTCGCGCAGGAGTGCGGTGCGGAATGCCCCGAAGGCCTCATCACTGATGCAGAAGAGCTTGAGGATAGCTTACGTGAGACGCAGCGCACGTTACGGCTCCTGAGCCAAGATACGACTGACCAACAACTATTCGAAGCGAACCTGATGCTCGAATACGCTATCGAGGACGTCGAGCGCATCAGCGCAGCCATCGGCAATGGCTCGATTGCCGGCGCGACTATCGGCGCGAGCGTTGACGACGCCTCGAAGAAACTCGAGAGCAGCGCTCGCACATTGCGTCTCGCATCCGCACGCCTCGCGTATGCGCGCGATGTGCTGCGCGGTGACCAGATCGATGCCGAGACGCTTGCGAAGCCGGTATCGACGACGGTACTGAGCGTTACCGCACGTGAGGATCGCCTCAGCTTCGCATACCCGTACTTGCTCGTTCTCGTCATCATGTTCATCGGGATGCTGCTCTCAAGCACGTTAATCGTCACGGACAAGACGAGCCGTGCCGCATTCCGTACGTTCACGACGCCGGTCAGCGATGCCGAAGGCACGTTCCTTGCGTTCGTGACTGGGGCGTTACTTCTCGCTATCGAG
>CAZIKW010000032.1:9912-15528 GCA_964540015.1 uncultured Methanosarcinales archaeon
TCAGCGCGCTCTTCATCGCGCAACCGCTGCTCATGGATCCGTCATCGACGCTCCTCATCCTCGCGATGGCCATTTTGCTCTTCACCGCTATCGGCATGGTCATCGGTTACCTCTCACGCTCGCAAGAAGCGGCGATGATTGCGTGCCTTTCCGTCGGTAGCGTCCTCCTGTTCGTGAGCAACTTGGTGTTGCCTGTCGAAGGACTTGCTTCGATCTCGCGTACGCTCTCGGCTGCGAACCCGTATATCGTACTCTCCGAACTCCTCAAGCGCAGCATGCTCTATGGTGTGAGCGCAAGCGCGGTCGTCAAGGAATTGCTTGGCGTTATCGCGGCGCTCGCGTTGTTGTTACTTGCTGCAGCATGGATCCAGCGCTCGCTGAAACGTCGCTACTTCCGTCAAGATGCTGGATTGCTTGCGGCGCAGCACGTGCCTGCGCCATTGCGTATTGGAGAGATCACCGTCCACAATCCGGCCGAACTTATGGACGCGCTCGATCATATGACGCGCGCGGAATTCGAGCGACTCGTGACGGCCGACGAGAATGCAATCGCTCGCTGGGCGCAAGATGAATTACGCGACTCTCGCCTCGCGCGCGGCCTGCGCACGCGCTCGAAAGAGAAGATGATACTGTGGCTTGACAAATGGTTGAGGAAACATGGTAAACGCATCACGTCGTAATTTGCCTCGGAAGGCTGCGGACATTCGCGTCTCCGTAAACGCGATCCACGCACGGATGGCGGATAACGTCACGCTCGCGGTGCGACGCCATGATCCGGGGAAAGGAACGCGCGCGGTCGCGTTGCTCGTGCCTGACCTCGGCGAGGATCTCGCCTCATTCGATGGTGTCGCGTCAGCGCTCGCTATGCAAGGCGTTTGCGCATACACGTTCACGCCGCGCGGTCACGCGGGAAGCGGCGGCGAATGGACGCTCGCAGGTCATTTGCGTGATCTGCGAGCATGGTTGCGCACGTTGCGAGCGGAAGGGAAACCGGTTGCCGTTATCGGCCGGGGTCTGAGCGCCACATTGCTGCTGCTTCACGAAGAAATCGCGCATCGCGCGCACAGCGGCGCGCGCCCTGCGGTGCCGGACGCGATGGTGCTGATAGAACCGGTCATGAACGGCGGCCATGCGGTGCCGCGCGGCTTACGCGCAGTACTGACGACACGTGTGGGTTGCTGCAGATCGCTCTCGCGACGCGAGCGCGGTGTCTTGCATCGATTCACGCTGCCGCCGGTGCGCATACAAACGCCGACGGTCATCTTGCAGCGTGCGTCCTTACATCCGGATGACCCGCACGACCCGCTACGTCGCGTGTTCGGTACGGTGCAGGTGCGTCGCGCTCCGTGGCTCGATGGGAAAACGAATCTTGAGCACGCACGTGCTGATCACGACCTTGCTGATGCGGCGTTGGAATTGCTTTCGCGAGATGCGCCGCATCGCTTCCGCGCAGATCCAAGGTCTCCTTAGAAGATTAGGGCGACGATGCCAAATCCGATAAGGCAGCCTAGGGTGATAGGTGGCATCGCCGGATAGAATTTCCCCTTCTTCGCGATCGCGAACAGCCACGCGAGCGCGATTGTCGCTCCGAGCGGGATGATGAGTGTGGCGAAGAGCGCGTGCGTCGGTGCCATGTTGCGCGATTCGATGAGCCACTGGAGCACGACGCCTGCGAACACGAGTGGGAATGCGATATCTCCGCCGCCAAGGATTGCTGTGCCGCCGATGGTGCCCGTTTCCTTCGTTGCGGTTCTCGTCGTGGATTTCTTCGATACCGTCGTCGTCTTCGTGAACTGCTCTGTGGTCTTCAGGGGCTTCGCAGACGTGCTTCCCGTCGGCACTGCAATGCCTGCGAATACCTTGTTGTCCGCTTGCCCTTTCGCGAGCGTCACCATGTGGCCCGTTCTGTGCACCGCAATCCAGTCGTAGATGCTGATGAGGGCCAGGAGCGCGACAACCCATACGATATCGAACAGCGGCACAAGAAGGACTGCGATCCCCCCATACACGAGGATTTCCGTCAGGTTATGGATGACGGGGTTCGGTCGGAACACTTTCCATACGGCGAGCGCGACTGCAAGTGCGACGGCGATACTGCCTGGGATAAGAACGCCTAACGCGATCGAAAGCCCGATCCATGTGGCCACGAAGAACCAGATCCTCCATGCGAGCTTGGCGCCGAGCTTGATCAAAAGCAACGCGAGCATCGTCCCTATGCCCACACCGATAGCGATCATGAGAAGGCTCGTGCCGCCCTCTGTCTCCGGACGCGCGCCGAGCGCGGTCGGGCCGTACGACACTTCTTGTCCTTGCTCCGTGATGCTTACATCTTGCGACATCGCGACGAGGCTCAATCCGATAATCTGCGCCGCGACGAAGAGGAAGATCAGGAGCGCGGTCGTGGAGAAGGGATGCTTCATACGGCGTTCTTGTCAGACCTTCGTATATAATCCTTCTGCGGGTTTGCAGCAACCCCCACAACCCTTATAAACAACCGCCTCCAATGTCCGTCGAGAAAGAGGTGTCGAAACATGGTATTCGAACCGGCTCCACTGCCGCACGAATGGATGATCGCGAGCGTGATCGGGTTCTTCGTGAGTTGGCTGTTCGTCTACCCTGATGTGAGCCAGAAGTGGGGAGCGGCGTTCATGGCGCTCGCCGTCATCCTGTTCCTCGCAAGCATGGTGAGCATCACCAATTCGGGAACGGATAAAGAGCACTTGCGCATCCTCGGTTCGCACAAGCGCCGACACTAATGCAGTACATAGGAGGGAAACTTATGCGTCCGTATCTTCTCGCACTCATCATGATCGCCGCGATCGTCATCGTCGCGTGCGCACCTGCACAGACCGCTCAGGCGCCGGAGCCACAAAAGATCGGCGAGACCGGGCCGTCGGCCGCTGCCGCACAACCCGAGGACACTCCGATCCTGCGTCGAGAGAACGAGGACGTTCGCGAGATCGTTGACAAACAGAGTGCCGTGAAGAGCATGACGTTCGATGTCGCGACGCTCCCTGACATGGGTGCATGGGCAACGTATTATGTCCGCGGTACCAAAGCACGTGTCGAACCGGCAAGCCTCTTGAAATTGGACGGCTGGAGCGCGGATGTCGTGTATGTGGATTTCGCCGCGAAGACCGCGGTCGCGCGTTGTGTCGAGCTCACGGGCTGCAAGAAAGAAGGCCGATCCGCGAATGTGGATTTCGCGCGCTACGATATCGAGCTCCCGACCGATTGGGGAGATCGTGTGGTGTACGGCGAACGTACGGGCGGTGTGACGTTCAATAGCCGCCAAGTGACTGTTGTACGCTGGGAAGAGGATGGCAGGACGCTTGAAGCATACCTTGATCCTTTCTATGGCATCGCACACCGCGTGGCTGTACTCGACCTCTCAAAGGATCCGCCTGCAGTCATCGGCGGCTACGAGTACCGCGACCTCGTGTTTAACACCGTGACCGAAAGCGACGTCACGTCGTCGTGAACGAATGGTGTTTCACAGCATCATCCGTTCGTGGCGCCGGCGCAAGGTGCGCGGCTCCATCGCACGGCTCAAGGGTTTGAGGGTGGGCGACATCATGTCGCGCTATCTCATCACTGTTCGACCGGATGAAACGGTGGTCGGGGCCGCGACGAAAATGGTCGCTGAAGCGATCTCCTGCCTCGTCGTCATGGATGGAGAGAAACTCGCCGGTATCGTCACCGAGCGCGATTATTTGCATAAAGTGCCGCTTTCCGGAGACGCGTTCAAGATGCGTGTGCGCGATATCATGACCGCGGGCGTGGTCACGGTTTCTCCGTCGATGTCGCTTGTGGATGCGGTGCACTTAATGAAAGAGAGGCATTTCCGCCGCCTTGTGGTCGAGGAAAAGGGGAAACTCCTTGGTGTCGTCACGCAGAATGACCTGTTACGTGTCATCTCGAAGCATTTCCACGCCTATCCGGTGCACAAGGATCTGATGCTCGACGCGTTCATGAGCAAGGATCTCTTGCTTGCGACCGCGAAAGAGACGTTCTCCAAAGCGCGCGATCGGATGCATAAGCGCAATGTCGGCTGCATTCTGATCGTGGATAAGCCGAAACCGCCACAGATTGTACAGGGCATCTTCACCGAATACGATATCGTCATGCAGTTCTACGAGCAGCAGGGAAAACTGCAACTGAAGGAATTGGAGTCGTTCATGCGCAAGTACGTGCGCGCATTGCCTTTGGGCACGAGCGCGTTTGAGGCGACGCGCTTCGCGCTCGATAAGAGCATCAGGCGATTGCCGGTGGCGGAAGGAACTGTTGTGCGTGGCATTGCGACGGAGACGGATCTGGTGCGCTTCGTGTTCTTGAGTCTTGAGAAGATTTCGTCGCTCCTTGAAAAACCCGAGACGGAGTTCCGTCGCTTCGGAAGACATGCGGAATTCCGCGGTGAGTTCCACGGCGACCATCTGAAAGTGTATGGGTTGGCGTGAGTTGCCGATACTGTTATAATCGCGTTTCCGCTACGGGTGCTTATGAGTACCCTCCCTATTGCTTTGGTCGTCGGCGGCAGCTCCGGTCTCGGCTATGAGATTGCGAAGAACCTGGTGTCTCGTTACGATGTGCACATCACGGGCCGAACCGATCCGACGGATGAGCGCATGCGATTCCATTCGCTCAATCTCACGGGTAGTGCTGGTCAATTGCAGGGCAGCATCCATGGTTTGATTTCGAAACTCCCTGAGATCTCACTGCTCGCGTATTGCGCCGGTGCTGTGCAGCTCGGGAAGATCGATTCTTTATCGTCGATGCAGATCGAGGATCAGGTGAGCGTCGGTATCGTCGCTCCTGCACTGTTTGCAAAAGAGCTCCTGCTCAAGCAAGAGAAGATCGATACGCTTCTTGTCGTTACCTCGACGACGCAACGTATCGCGCGCGAGATGGAACCGATGTATGCTGCGTCGAAAGCCGGTCTTGGGATGCTCGCGAAATCGTTATCGCTCGATGCGCGTATCGGCAAGACGCTGGTTGCGGGCCCGGGTGGGATGAAGACGAAGTTCTGGGATGGCACGGGAACATCGATGGAAGGATTCCTCGATCCGATCAAGGTCGCTGTGCAGGTGCTTGAGCAGCTCGAAGGTGATTACCGCTATCGTCACATCGAGATCCCACGTCAGACTGGTGTAGTGACGCCGGTCAAAGAGTGAGTGTTGAGCGCTATCTCAGCGTATCCGGCGCTCTTTCTTCTTGTGCCGAGCGTTTGGTCGGAGGCACAGTACGAGGATAACTGCACACGCGAGGAACGCCATTCCCGAGACGAATCGGAACAGTGTGTCGGGCAGGATGAAGATGCTGTAGAGGAACGTGATGCCGCCGGTGATGGTCCAAAGGACGTATGAAGAAGTGTTCGCGCTGCGCGTGTGCTTGAGCAAGTCCTTTATCGTCGGCCAGTACGCAATTGTGGAGACGATACCGACGCCCGCGTAGGCGATGGCAAGGATCTTCAGAAAAATACTGTCCATGTTCTCTTTGTTTCTCGATGTCTATTTCTGTCTTTCTAGAACTCGAACAGTTTTCTCTCCTTCTTGATGGCTGTCGGCGATTCGCCACCGTGCCAGGTGAAGCGCGGGCGGATCTGGATGGGGAACATGC
>CAZIKW010000033.1:0-14521 GCA_964540015.1 uncultured Methanosarcinales archaeon
GATAGGCTCGCGCGGGAATCGCTTTAACGCGTCGGGTGACGCATTTCTCGACGGAGATAGTTTTCACGAGCGATTTTCTCTACGGCCTCTGTCTCTTCACCTTGGATGCCGGCATCTTTGAGGGCGTGATGGGGTAATTTGCCGTTTGGACGCAGGTTAAGGTCTGAGAGTTTTGCGTTATCATCACCCAACGCACCTCGTAAATACGATCCCAGATCAAGGGCCCTATGCCCGAATGGATTGCGTCCTGCATATTTGTGGAAGTAGTAGGGGAGGTGCGATGATTCGAACGATGCCGGATCGTATACTGCTTGTGGTTCGCCACCGAGCCTGAGTGCGTTCTCATCTATGAATGTGACGAGTTGTGGTATTGCTATCTCCGGTTCAATCCCGGTCCTAGTCAGATCGGCGAAAATAGCGTATGGATCGAAATGTTCCCAGTCAGGATCAAAGAGCGGGTCTCCTTTTCGCTCGATGACGCAAGTCAATCCGCGGCAACCAACCCGCATGGCGTCGATCTCATGGTTCAACGTGATGGGCTTGAGCTCCACGTAGAACTGTGCGGGGTTTTTCCTCTCGAGCGTACAGAATCCTATCGCGGTTATCGTGTACAGCGGTGAAACAGGTCCCGCAGTTTCGATATCTCCTGAGAATCGGATGTATTTGGTCGGCATTACGGCACGGTGTACCGAGAGGTTTTTCTAAGTTGTGGTCAGCGGGGGTGCATTGTTTTCATGGTTCATACGTTGTCGTCGTCCCTTTCTGCAGGTCGAATAGGATGGTATCCTCAGGTGTGAAGATGATTGCCGCTGGACCGTGCGCGCCGTATTTCGGGCACATGCCGACATCGATGTTGTAGATTGCTTTGCCGTAGCGTGTGATGCGATCTTGTGGAGTGTGCCCGATGACGATGGCGTCAACGCCGAGGTTCCTCGCGAGCGTGTCGGGATCCACATCGCCGTTGGGGATGCGTCGGTCCCAGAAGATGCTATGGGTGTTCACGAGCGGATGCGTGAGGTATTTCTCCACCGGGTTTGCGGTCGTGATTGCGGCGAGGTGGTTTTGGAACGCGCGAGCGTACGCATCCCACTCGGTCGGGCGTTCAAGGGATGTCGGGATACCACCGTGTGCGAAGAGGATCTCTCGTTCGCCGATCCGTGTGCGATGAAACGGCAAGAGACGTCGCAGCCACGCACCGACGGGGGCGTCTGGCGCAATCGCAGCAGCGTAGTTGAGGCACGCATCTTGTGGTGTCGATCCGTATTGCTGTACGAAGGACCACCCGCCGTTTCGTCCGTGCATGGTGAGGAGGCGGTATGCAATTTCTGGTGTCGGGTGATGCGCTGCGTCCTCCGCTGACGAGCGGCCTGCGAGCGCGAGGAGTTCGTGGTTCCCAAAGAGCGTGCGAACACGATTGGGGTTTTTCGCTTGCAAGCGCATGACGCGATCGACGGTCTCACGGCTGTACGCGCCGCGATCGATATAATCGCCGGTGAAGACGATCTCGACCTCGTCGTGGAGTCGTTCACCGTCGGAAAATATCTCATATTCTTCTTGGAGCGCATCTATGAGTTGTTCAAGCGCGGGTAGATGGCCGTGAAGGTCTCCGATACCAATCACCAGCGGTGTCTTCGTCATGAAGAAGGGGTACGCAACGATGTTTTTCTAGGTTGCGGTTCTCTATCGGCTCGTCGTGACGTCGATGCGCGGACACCATGTACGCACGGGGCAATCCGAGCAGCGCGGCCTGAGTGGTGTGCAGCGGTGCTGGCCGAACGCGACAAGAAGGTAATTGTATTCAAGCCAGTGTTTTTTGTGGAGTGTTGCGCGCAACGCGGTCTCGGTCTGCTCTGGTGTCTTCGTTTTCACATAGCCCCAGCGGTTCGAGATGCGGTGCACATGGGTGTCAACGCACATCGCAGGAATGCCGTATCCTTCGCTCAACACGAGATTCGCGGTTTTTCGTCCGACGCCAGGAAACGTCACCAGCGTGTCGATATCGGATGGGACTTTTCCGTTGTATTCATCGAGCAATTTCTTCGCGATGATCTTGAGGTTCTTCGCTTTCGTTCGATAGAAACCGACTGGGTAGATGAGCTTCTCGATCTCGATTGCGCTCAACGTCGCTAACTGCTTCGGCGTCACGGCGCGCGCGAAGAGGCGGTCGCACGCTGCGGCAGTCACCTTGTCTTGCGTGCGCAGCGAGAGCATAGTCGCGACAAGCACGCGAAACGGGTCTTTCGCCATCCGTGCAACCATCGTCACGACGGGTGGTGACTCGTGCGACATCTCTTCACGTACTTTTCCGATGACGGTCGAGATGGTGTGGTTGGTGATCATTACGGTGTGACCTCGATGGTAGCAATCACGGGCAAATGATCAGAATGTCGTATGTTGAGGGTTTTGCAAGTGAGAATTCGGAGGCCTGGTGTGCAGAGGATGTGATCATATTTTTTTGCGGGTTGGAATGCTGGATATGATGGTGCGTGCGGGAGATGGTGTAGTGTGTTATCGCACAGTAGTTTGAATTCCTCGTCGTCAGGTTCACAATTTAAATCGCCCATGACGATGGCGGGTCGTTTCGATTTTCTGATGTGATCACGTATTGCTTGTGCTTGCGCACAACGTTCTTTCTTGTTTGTTTTGTGCGCACCGAAGTGCGTGACGTAGATGTCGATTGCTTTTTTCCCGATGCGTACGGTGCTGATGATGACATTACGTTTCTCTATACGGTGCGGGAGAGTTATTTTTCGGATGCGGTGCAGCTTCTTGGTGCTGAACACCGCATTGCCATCGTTGCAATACGAGAGCCAGGCGCGTTCGACCGCATACGCCGCATACCGTGCTGAGGTGTGTTGCTGGATGAATGCCTGATGGCTGAAATTACCGTTTCGTCGGGATCCGCCGTCGATCTCTTGTAGACCGATGATGTCCGCTTTACTTTTTTTGATGACGTCACGTATTGCTGAGAGCTCTTTGCGATCATTGCGTTGCCGGAAATATCTTATTGCCTTTTGCGCACGGGATAGCTCTCCTGTCGGGTACCCGAGCGCCCAAAACAGGTTCCAGCTTAACACCGTGATGCGGGTCATGTTGTCTCGCAAGAACGCGCGCTATAAAGACGTGTCGGCAAGCGTGATTATGCGCGTGGCGTGATCTTGTAGAGGCGTACTGACACGAGATGGCTGTTGGATCCGTAGGGGGTCGTCTCTACGCCGACGTTGCCCAACTCTATCTCTCGCAAGAACGTTTCAGGTTGCGTGTCCGTCACGAGTTGGCCGAGCGCGTAATCGAACGCCTCGTCTGCTGATGGAAGATACTCTCTTGAGTGATCGGGAAGAACCAAGATTTCCAGACCTTTGGGAATCGGCGTTGCTTCGATTGGCCGGGACCATAACACTCCGTGTTCCACGCAGTGTTTGTAGAAGATTCCTTCTGCGTCCGCATGTTGGTGAATGCGCGGTATGCTGTTGCCAATAGTAGAATAATCTCCTCTTTGGATTCTGAACGTTGTTGTAGGAGCTACATCGGTGTGTGTCATGTTGCGAAAAGGAGTTCTCTCAGAACTTATATCATTACTGGTCGACCCCAGAGCTTAAATCCTTGTGACGCGTCTATGACTGTATGCTCCATCGTCTGCGTCATTGGCTCCGTCGGCTCCCGCGCCGCATCCTTCTCTCGCCATTCGGCGGCGAGGTGCGCGAGGTCACGATCTCCCCGACCGTCGTGCGCGATCTGTGTCTCATGGCGAGATCATCGTGGCCAAAAGAAATGATCTCCTACCTCTCGGCGACAGCGCCCGTGCAGGATGGCCGCTTGCACATCGACGAGATCCAGCTTCAAGCGTACGATGCGAGCACGCACAGCGCGACGACGCATCTGCACCTACTCCCGCCTGTGACGAACATCGTCGGGACCTTGCACAGCCATCCGACGAGAGCGTATCGACCGTCTGACGCCGACCTCTCCCTCTTCTCTCATTTCGGCCTCGTGCACGGCATCATCCGCCATCCCTACAACGGCTTCGACGACATCGCGTTCTATGATAAGGAAGGGCGACGGGTGCCGGTGCGGTTGCTCGTTCCTCAGTAACGTCGATGCGTGTAGTTGTCTACACCGATGAGTATGCCGAGGAATATGAGGACTGCCGCTGAAGTGCCGCCGGCCGCAAGCGTGATGATGCCGCCCACCTCGCTCGCATTCTTTTCGAAACTCATGTCGTGATATTTCTCAACGATCTCTGGCGCAACATGTGTTTGCAACTGGCTGCTTATCGCGTCGAGCTCTTGTCGAACGCCTGCAATGTCCTGTCGGGCCGCAGTGTAGTCATCGTGCTCTCGTGAGCCATTCTTTTCAAGGACATCGTATTCGACAGAACTCAGTTGCTTGCCGCGACCACCGAGATCTACACCGGCGGCTTTCGCACGATGCGTTTGGATGCGGCTGTCGACGATCTCCACGAGCGCGTCTCGGGGCTCCGGGTAGTGCGTATGAGTCGTTTTGCCTGACTTGTACGTATATCGCTTCAGTTCTTTTTCCGCCCTGCCGAGCGATCCGCGTGCGTGATCGACACCATCTAATTGGATTACTGCCGCGTTTTCTACGCCGCGCTGTGCAATGAACTCGTTGTAGGAGCTCTCGACGTGGTTTGCATTGTAGATGAGTCCCCCGCCAATCGCAAGGCACAGTGCGGTTCCGCCTATCCAACTTTTCATCATGCTGTATCACCGTTCATGTCGGAGAGGAGCAGTGATGTTGGGTAAAAAGGCTGTGTTCTTATCGTTCTTCTCTGCCGTGTGACGGGGTGTGTTCTTGCGGCATTTCAGCTTGTCCTCTTGTCGCCCCGCGGTGCGCTCATAAACGGCCCCTCGGAACCCTCCCGCCACAAGCTTTAAAAAGGCCTTGGGATTCGCGCGTCATACTGGTGCCCGCCTGATGCTGTTCACGTCCCGTCTCTGTGCATAACGAAATGCGCTTGATGGCATGCTACACGCGTCGGGAAGGCTCGAGTCAACCAAGCCTTGGCAGTGTAGTGGCCTAGCATGAAAGCCTGTCGCGCTTTCGACCCGGGTTCAAATCCCGGCCAAGGCGTCGAAATGAAGGACGCGCGCACGGCGCGCCGAGCCCACAACCGCTCGACGGGCGCGAGCGCACGGCCACCCAAAAACCAAAGGGGTCCGTAGCTCAGCTCGGTCAGAGCAACCGGCTTTTAACCGGTTGGTCGTGGGTTCAAATCCCGCCGGACCCATTTCAAACCGGCAATCACAGGCAAAAGAAGGGGGAGACGCAATGGCAAAAAAGACGACAAAATCACGTTCTGCAGACACTGAAGCGCCGAGCTTCACCGTGGGCGACCATGTGCTCGTCGCACCGCACGAGAAGTGCAGCGAAGCGGAAAAGAAACGCGTCCTCTCGACGTACAACGTCACGCCGGTGCAACTCCCTCGCATTCTCGATACTGATCCCGCTATCCGTCACCTCGGCGTTCAGGCCGGTGACCTCATCAAGATTGTTCGCGTTAGCCCAACGGCTGGCTCGACGGTCTTTTACCGCATCGTTACGAGGGAGTGATCGTTATGAACCAAAAGAACCGCAACTCACAAATCCTCATCCGCAAGTATTTCGAGCACAACTCGATCGTGCTTGCTGATATCGAATCCTTCAACAAGTTCGTCGACAAGGAGCTCCAAGCGATTATCGATGAGAACAAGATCATCGAGCCTACAATCATCCCGGCGAATGTCGAGGAGTTCAAGATTCAGCTCGACCGCATCTGGGTCACGAAGCCTGAGATCACGGAAGCGGACGGTTCTACGCGTGCGATCTATCCAATGGAAGCGCGATTGCGTAAGCTCAGCTACGCAGCACCCATCTATCTCGAAGTCAGCGCGCACATCAACGGCGTGCAGCGCGAATCGTTCAAGACGCAAATCGGTTCTATCCCGATCATGCTCAAGAGCAAGAACTGCCACCTCTCCACGCTTGTGCGCGATGAGCTCATCGGCAAGGGCGAGGACCCGGATGATCCGGGAGGGTACTTCATCATCAACGGCACGGAGAAGGCGATCATCGATGTCGAGGACCTCGCGCCCAACCGCTTCATGGTCGAGAAAGCGTCCACCGGTATCAGCCCGTGGGTTGGGAAGCTCTTCTCCGAGCGCGGATCGTACCGCATCCCGCATGTCTACGAAAAACTCAAGGACGGCATCTTCTATTTGACGTTCACGCGCGTCAAGCGTGTGCCGCTCGTGCCGATTATCAAGGCACTCGGCATGGTCAAGGATGAAGAGATCATGCGCGCAGTCGGCATGACGGACTCTTCGGAAGTCATCATCAACCTCTACGAGTTCGTCGACATCAAGACGACGGAAGACGCGATGGACTATCTCTCTAAGCGCATCGGCATCAGCCAGACGCGTGAGATCCGTCTCGAGCGCCTCTCGGAGATCATGGACAAGTACTTCCTGCCGCACATCGGCGACACGGAAGATGCACGCCTCGCGAAAGCGTACAGCGCATGCAAATATCTCAAGCGCTACATCCAGGTCTCTGGCGGTATGCTCCCTGAAGACGACAAGGACCACTACATGAACAAGCGCCTGAAGCTTTCGGGCGACTTGCTTGGTGACCTGTTCCGCGTGAACTTGAAGGTTCTCATCGGCGATATGCTCTACAACTTCCAGCGCATCGTGAAGCGCGGGAAGTTCCCGAGCATCAAGGTCATCATCCGCGAGAAGCTGCTTACGCAAAAGATCTACAGCGCGATGGCGACGGGCAACTGGGTCGGCGGCCGCACAGGAGTGTGCCAGCGACTCGAGCGCTTGAACTACCTGCAGACCCTCTCGCACCTCCAGCGCATCGTGAGCCCGCTCTCGAGCAGCCAGGAGAACTTCGAGGCGCGTTCGCTGCACGCGACGCACCTGGGGCGCCTTTGCCCGTCGGAGACGCCTGAAGGTAGCAACATCGGTCTGCGCAAGAACATGGCCATGCTCGCACGAGCATCCGGCAGCGTAGATGAGCAGCACATGCTCAAGGACCTCAAGCGCCTCGGCGTCCAGGTCGGTAAGAACCTTTGAGGTGATGATCATGGCTGACGTATTCCTCGACTACAAATACATCGGGACGGTGGAGAGCCCGCGCGAGTTCCTTGCGAACTTCATCCGCGAGCGCCGCCAGGGACAGATATCCCACGACGCGAACATCCTCCACGATGAATCCACTGACAGCATCTTCATCGAGATCAGCCGCGGACGTAGCGTGCGCCCCCTGATCATCGCACGCAACGGTAAGTCGCTCCTCACGGAAGACCACGTCCGCAAGCTCCAAGCAGGCGAGCTCGCATGGCAAGAGCTCATCAAGGGCGGCCTTATCGAGTTCCTCGATGCGGCAGAAGAAGAAATGGCGCTCGTTGCTATCGAAGAAGCGGACCTGACGCCTGAGCACACGCACATCGAGATCTCGAGCATCGATATCCTCGGTATCACGACGGCGCTCGTTCCGTTTGGCAACTACAACCACGGAGTACGTCTCACGCAGGGTTCCAAGAACCAGAAGCAGGCGGTGGGTTTCTACGCCGCGAACTTCGGTGTACGCATGGACATGGATACGAACCTGCTCCACTACCCGCAGCGCCCGCTCGTGACGACGCTTCTCTACGACGTCCTCGAGTACGATAAGCACCCCAGTGGATTGAACATGACGGTCGCAGTCATGAGCTACAAGGGTTACAACATGGAGGATGCGATCGTTGTGAACGCGGGCAGTATTGACCGCGGTCTCGCACGCAGCACCTACTACCGCCCAGTCCAGGCAGAAGAGCTCCGCTATTCGGGCGGCCTCATGGATGAAGTCAGCATCCCGGACAAGGACGCGCGCGGATACCGCAGCGAGCGTGACTACCGCTACCTCGAGCCGGACGGAATCGTCGGCGCAGAAGCGAAGGTCGCTGAAGGCGACGTCATCATCGGCAAGACGAGCCCGCCGCGCTTCTTGAGCGGCATGGATGAGTACAACCTCGTCACGAACTACCGCCGCGAATCATCGCTTGCCCTCAAGCACGGTGAGACGGGTACGGTCGATTTCGTGATGATCACGGAAAACGAGGAAGGCAACAAGCTCGTGCAAGTGCGCTTGCGCGACAACCGCATCCCCGAGATTGGGGATAAGTTCACGAGCCGCCACGGTCAGAAGGGAGTTATAGCAATTGTGGTACCTCAGGCGGACATGCCGTTTAGTGCAGCAGGAATCGTCCCCGACATCCTGTTCTCGCCCCACGGTATCCCGTCACGTATGACGGTGAGCCACTTGATCGAGCTTGTCGGTGGTAAGGTCGGTGCATTATCCGGCCGCTACATCGACGGTACGATGTTCAACAGCGAAGATGAGAGCGATCTACGCAGCGAACTCGCAGGCTACGGCTTCCGCGAGAGCGGCGTCGAGACGATGTACAACGGCGAGACTGGCGAGCAGTTCCACGTGCAGGTCTTCATCGGCAACATGTACTACCTGCGCTTGAAGCACATGGTCGCAAA
Source organism: uncultured Methanosarcinales archaeon (assembly GCA_964540015.1). GTDB lineage: Archaea > Nanobdellota > Nanobdellia > Woesearchaeales > UBA525 > UBA525. The sequence continues at coordinate 8,532 of CAZIKW010000033.1, forward strand.
CAAGAGCCAGAGCCGCGCACGCGGTCCGATCCAGCTCTTGACCCGCCAGCCTACCGAGGGTAAGGCGAAGGAAGGTGGTCTGCGACTCGGAGAGATGGAGAAGGATACGTTCGTCGCGCACGGTGCGTCGCTGCTCCTCAAGGAGCGCTTCGACAGCGACAAGACGGTTATCCCCATCTGCGAGAACTGCGGTCTTGTAGCTGTGTACGACAGCCGCAAGAACATCTCGATGTGCCCCGTCTGTGGCGAGGGCGTGGAGATCAACCACGTCGAGATGAGCTACGCGTTCAAGCTGCTCTTGGACGAGCTGAAGTCACTGACCGTATACCCGAAGCTCAAGCTGAAGGGTAAGTACTAGAGGTGCCTAACATGCAGACTGATGTTCCCGTACACAAGATGGTCGCGCAGATCCAGTTCGCGATTATGGGCCCGAAGTTCATCCGCGAGATGGCGAGCGCAAAGATCGTCACGCCTGAACTTTACGACAAAGAAGGATACCCGGTCGACGGTGGTCTTATGGATGTCCGCTTGGGCGTCATTGACCCGGGCCTGCGCTGCAAGACCTGCGGTCAGCGCCTCAAAGAGTGCCCCGGCCACTTCGGCTATGTGGAGCTCGCACGACCCGTCGTGCACATCCGCTTCGTGAAGTTGGTCCTCGACCTCCTGCGCTGCACGTGCCGCGACTGTGGTGGATTGCTGATTCCGAAGAACCGCCTCAAGGAGCACGTCGACGAACTCGACCGCATCGAGAAGGCACAGGGAGTCAACGAGCGCCGCAACCGCATCGCGACGATCGTCGCGGAATTGCGCACGATCAACAAGTGCCCGCACTGCCAAGGCAAGCAGAAGAAGATCGCGCTCGAAAAGCCGAGCACGTTCGTTGAAGAAGAGCGTCGCCTCAGCCCGATCGAAGTGCGTGCGCGCCTCGAGCGCGTGTCGGATGAGGACCTCACGGTCTTCGGTCTCGAATCGACGGCGATGCGACCGGAGTGGTCCATCCTGACGATCTTGCCCATCCCGCCCGTCACCATGCGTCCGAGCATTACGCTTGAGACGGGTGAGCGATCGGAAGATGACCTGACGCACAAGCTTGGTGATATCGTCCGTATCAACCAGCGCTTGTTCGAGAACATCAACGCAGGCGCACCTGAGATTATCATCGAAGACCTGTGGGATCTCTTGCAGTATCACGTCACGACGTTCTTCGACAACGAAGTCTCGCAGCTCCCGCCCGCACGCCACCGTTCTGGCCAGCCGCTCAAGACGATCACGGCGCGTATCAAAAGCAAGGAAGGTCGTATCCGCCACAACTTGGCAGGAAAGCGTGTCAACTTCAGCGCGCGTACGGTCATCTCGCCCGATACGGCGATCGAAATCAACGAAGTCGGCGTCCCCAAGTCCATGGCGATGAAGCTCACTGTCCCTGAGCGCATGACGTCATGGAACATGGAGTACCTCAAGGCGTTCGTCATGCGCGGCGCGAAGACGTACCCGGGTTCGAACTACATCGTTCGCCCCGACGGCAAGCGCAAGCGTATCACGGACGAGACGAAGGAAGCGCTTCTCGAAGAGCTCCAGCCGGGGTACGTCGTTGAGCGCCACTTGCTTGACGGCGATGTCGCACTGTTCAACCGCCAGCCATCGCTGCACCGTATGAGCATGATGTGCCACAAGGTACGTGTACTGCCTGGTAGCACGCTCCGCTTGAACCCTGCAGTAACGATTCCGTACAACGCGGATTTCGATGGAGACGAGATGAACCTCCACATCCCGCAGACGGAAGAGGCGCGCGCGGAAGCCGAGATTCTGATGGAAGTACAGACGCAGATCGTGTCACCGCGTTTCGGCCTCTCGATTATCGGTTGCCACCAGGACGCGGTCACGGGCAACTACATCTTGTCGAAGTACCTGTCGTTCTCCAAGCACGAGGCGATCGACTTGCTTATGGCGGTCGGCGTGACGGACTTCAGCCGCTTGCCAAACAAGAAGGTCGTGTCTGGGAAGGAAGTGTTCAGCTGTGTCTTGCCGGAAGACTTCAACTTCACGGCAGAACCGAAGAGCCAAAAGCCGCAGGATCTCGAGAACGCTGTCCTCATCAAGAGCGGTAACCTCGAGCGCGGTGTCCTCGATAAGAGCCAGCTCGGTGCGGGCGCAGGACTGCTGCTTCGTACGCTGCACAAGAAGTACGGCGCAGACCGCATGTGCATCAGCATGGGTCACATCTTCAAGCTCGGCATCAACGTGCTCTTGAAGTACGGCGTCACGGCAGCGATCAGCGACATCGACCTCTCGCCCGAAGCGGACGATAAGGTACGAACGCTCCTGAACGAAGCAGAAGCCGATGTGCACCGTATGATCATGGAGCACACGCAGGGCACGCTTGACCTCTTGCCGGGCCGCACGCTCGATGAGACGATCGAGTTGCGTATCCTCGAGCGCTTGAACAAGGCGCGTAACGAAACTGGGCGTGTGGTCGCGGAAGCGGCAGGCAAGACCACGGGCACGATGCTCATGGTCCGCTCAGGTGCGCGTGGTAACTTGATCAACATCGCGCAGATGGCGGCGTGCGTCGGTCAGCAGGCATTCCGTGGTGGACGCATCGGTGACGGCTACAAGGGCCGCACCTTGTCGTGCTTCAAGCGCGGCGACATCGGTGCGGAAGCGCGCGGTTTCATCCGCAACAGCTTCAAGAGCGGACTCAAGCCCCATGAGATGTTCTTCATGGCGATGACGGGACGCGATTCGCTGATGGATACGGCACTGCGTACACCAAAGAGCGGGTACCTCTACCGTCGCCTCGCGAACGCCTTGCAGGACCTGAAGGTCGAGTACGACAACACGGTCCGCGACGCGTCCGGCCGCATCGTGCAGTTCAACTACGGCGAGGACAACCTCGACGTGAGCCGCACGGAAGGCGGGAAGTTCAACGTCAAGAAGATCATCGAGACGATGGAGGAATAGAGCAATGGCAACCGACCAATACAAGGAATACGAAAACAAGCTCCCTCCAAGCGTTCTCGCTGATATCAAGGAGTGCGCAGTCGGTGTGTCGGAAGCGAAGCTGAAGAAGATCCTCGCGTACGTCCATGACGAGTACCAGACCGCGATGGTCGACGCTGGTGAGGCCGTGGGTACGGTCGCTGCAGAATCGATTGGAGAACCCGGTACGCAGATGACCTTGGATACGTTCCACTTCGCAGGCGTGTCGGAAATGAACGTCACGATGGGACTGCCGCGTCTTATCGAAGTGCTCGACGCTCGTAAGACGATCTCGACGGAGATGATGGAAGTCTTCCTGATGCCTCCGTACAACAAGGGCCAGGATATCAAGAAGATGGCGGAGAAGATCAAGGAGACCTCCTTCAAGGAGTACATCACGCAGATGGATATCGATGTGCTCGAGGCGATCATGACGATCGAGCTCGACAAGCCGAAGATGGACCTTGTGGATGCGAATCCTGAGAAGCTCATCAAGGTCTTGGCGAAGTCGCTCAAAAGCGTCGTGATCAAGGCGGAAGGCCCCTCGACGATCACCGTGCGCTCCTCGTCCAAGGGCGGCGATCAGCTCAAAGAGATCTACCAGCTCAAAGAGAAGATCAAGGATGTCTACATCAACGGCGTGAAGGGTATCAAGATGGTCCTTCCGGTCAAGCGCGATGAGGAATTCCTTATCGTGACGGCGGGTTCGAACTACAAGAGCATCCTCAAAGTCGAAGGCGTGGATACGTCGCGTACGGTGACGAACAACCTCTACGAGATCGAGTCCGTTCTCGGTATCGAAGCGGCTCGCCAAGCGGTCATCAACGAGATCGCGAAGGTCCTGGATAACCAGGGTATCGAGTTGGATCTGCGCCACGTGATGCTGGCCTCTGATACGATGACGATGTCGGGGAAGGTCCTCGGTATCTCCCGTTACGGTATCGTGAAGGAGAAGCCGTCGGTCTTGGCGCGCGCATCGTTCGAGACGCCCTTGAAGCATATCTTCAACGCTGCAACGTCGGGCGAGATTGATTACCTCAACTCGGTGATCGAGAACGTGATGATCAACCAGCCAGTGCCGTTGGGGACTGGCGTCCCGAAGCTGATCGTACGTACGGGTATGAGTGCGAAGAAAGCACCTGCGAAGAAGGCTGTGAAGGTCGAAGAGTAGTTTTCTTTTTCTTTTTTTATTCTCTTCTCATTGAATGTGCTTTTAGTTCGTTATCTTGAGGTGTATCGCAAGCACACCGTAACGCTGCTCTTCTTCGATGGAATAATACGTTCGCATAGCGGTGCTGAATTGCGCGGGTTCGTAACCGTGCTTTTGCGCAGCTTCTGCGAAGGTGACGAAGCGTTCAAGAGTGATGATTTCGGCGTGCATGCTCTGATTGTCGGCTCTGTTAGTAAATTCGATCTCATCCCCGATACGGATCGTTTGCCGTTTCTCGTCGAACAGTCGGTACTCGATCGTCTTCTCTCCCGAACGGATACGCTCGAAATGTTCGGTTTGCAAGCGCATCTCGTGTATCATACGGTTGAGAATTCACGACCCTTTATGTGGTTTTTCGCTTACGAACACGTGAACTCGACAATCGTATCCCGTGCTTCGTTCGGGATATTGATGCGTATCTCGTTCGTGCCGTTGTGGTAATTGGGCGCTGCGAGCGGGACGTTCGTGAAAGAGCAGCGCGTCTCTTGTCCGACGGAAAGGATGGGGGTCGTACAGGCGCTTGAGAACTTCGGCCCCGGGCCGAACATGGGTTTGCCGTTACGGAAGGGGAGACTTTTGCTGTTCATCTGGTACTGGTTGAAGTAGACGCCGATGACTTGGATGTGTCCGCGGTGCTGCCACGAGAGGCCGCTGTCGAGCTCCCAACTCTTGTTGCCGGTATTGCGCAGAAGGAAGGAGAGTGTGCTCGCCTCGATATCGCACGTGATCTCCTCTGCGGGCAGGATCTCTTTGGGCGCGGCGATCACAGCGGCGGAGACGGGTGGTGTGGTCTTGGGCGGAGCCACGACGCGTTGATTATCGCACTCACCATCCACATCCTCATCGAGGCAGCAGTCGCCGTTGACGATCATCAGCGGCGGTAAGCATTCCTTTTGGACGCGCTTGACTGGTTCAGGCGTACAGGAGAGAAGGAGGAGGGCGAGAATGAGTATGACGTACGGACGCACGGTGAGAATGTGAAAAACACGTTATATAATCTCTTCGATACGCGGGTCCACTCCCCACTGGCCACGCGCCCGTGGCAGATAAAAACGACTGTTCTTCGAAAAATTGTGGTTGGAGAGAGGTGGACAGGCCCCGTAGGGGACCGGTGTCCCATCTCGACTGAAAAACGAGAATGAGTGGCAAGCTCTTACGGGTTCAACTCCCGTACGGGGCGCACTACTCTCTCCAACTATTTAATCTTTTTGCGCTCGCCCGTCCAGTGCCCGACGCAACCTTTAAAAACCCCTGGTGAATCTCCCCTCTCTATGAAAGCAGAGATTCGCAAGCTCCTGGGCACGGACAAACTCGTCATCGGTACTGACCGCGTTGTGAAGCTCCTGCGCGCAGGCGACCTCAAGCAGGTCCTCGTCGCAAGCAATTGCAAGACGGAAGTCCGCGAGGATGTCGAACACCTCGCGGGCGATGCGGAAGTCGTCGCTCTTGACGTCACGAACGAAGAGCTCGGCGTCTTTTGCAAGAAGCCTTTCAATATCCAGGTTTTGGGGATCAAGGCATGACTGAGCCTGTTGTTCTCGATACGAATCTTCTCCAGACGATCACGATCGTCGAAGAGGTCACCCAGGCACGCATCGATAAGTGCATCCCGAAGGAAGACAAGCTCGTCTTCGTCGTGGAGCAGGGTGGCGCGCGCAAGATCGTCGGTCCTGAGGGCAAGATGCTCAAGCAGCTTGAGAGCAAGCTCGGCAAGCGCTTGAAGGTCATCGAGAAGACGCCGGAGAAGTTCCAGTTCATCAAGAACGCATTCTTACCGCTCCGTGTCGCTGAGATCAAGGAA
>CAZIKW010000034.1:0-2644 GCA_964540015.1 uncultured Methanosarcinales archaeon
GCTTGGGACCTGTCAAATAAAGACCTTTCACATCTGAAACTCCTAGAACGAATGAATGCAGTAATGAATTCAAATTATCCTATTGCCCATAGGAAATCGTCTTTTCGACTCCGTATATCTCAGCCGGTCATCCTGCAAGATATTGCTGGACTGGGCGTGTTCCCTAAGAAAAGTAAAACAGTGTTATTGCCCGATGTACCTGCGGAATTGTTCCGACATTTTGCTCGCGGTGTCTTGGATGGCGACGGTTGGATTAGTGCACGTCATAGAAGAAATCGCACGGAATTCAACGTTGGTTTCTCGAGCGGAAGTCACCTGTTCTTATCGGCATTCGTTCATCAATTGCAAGCAGTCGCTGGCTGCTCGCGAGGAACAATTCGTACAAAAATAAAAACAACACCTTCCGGTTTTGTGTCTACCTGTTATCAGATGGACTTTTTCGGTTCTGATGCCGAAAAGGTAGTCGTCTATCTCTACCGTGATTTGAGTAAGGATGATTTGTGGCTCGGCCGAAAGCAAGAACGTGCCATCATGGTTCTTGAGCAATTCCGTAAGCGGCGATCTCTTGGCAGCATCCGCTCTTGGAGAGGTACGAAGGTTCAATTGATTGCGGCATTGGAAGGTTCTGATTCGATTCGACCTCCTCGACAAATAGCAAAAGACTTGGGGGTAAGCCTGGCAACGGTGTATCGATGGATGAACAAAACTGCCGTTCGAAAAATGGCTTTACGCGGTTCTATTGAGTGGAAAAAGCGCGTTGTGGAAGGTCGAAAACGGTATAGGAACTCTTAAATTTGAGAGGTGATGTTTTTTTTCTCATGGATAGACTTTCCCAACTGGAAGGTGTAAAACGAAGATGTTCCGCGGACACATCGCTCCTTATTCCAGAGGGTGGGCGAAACTTGGTCTTTGGCAAGGGCAATCCTGAGGCGAAGATAATGTTTCTCGGGGAAAGTCCGGGGGCTACGGAGGACAGACTCGGCATCCCCTTCGTCGGCGCTGCGGGAAAAGAACTCGATAAATTCCTGCGCATGATAGGATTAACGCTCGACGACGTCTACATCGCGAACATCCTCAAGTACCGCCCGCCGGAAAACCGCGATCCGACGCCAGAAGAGATCCGCAACCACACGCCATACCTCATTGAGCAGATCCGTATCATCGACCCGCGCTACGTTTGCACGCTCGGGAACTATTCAACGAAATTCGTCATGGCATCGTTCTCCGTTGACGGCATGAAGAAGATGCCTGGCATCACGGCCGTCCACGGTGAACCCCGAGAAGTCGGCATCGACACTCTGCGCTTCACGCTCTATCCGCTCTATCACCCGGCCGCCATCCTCTACAATCCGAAACTGCGAACGGAGCTCGAAGCGGATATCAGAAAACTCGGCGCGTTGCTCGACACAAAACCCAAAGAGCGCAACGGTGCTCTTGATCAATGGTCCTGACAGAGAGCTTTTAAACGAATCCAGGCCTCGAAGCAGCACACATGCTCCTTTCGAACATCCGATATCTGATCACGCAGGACGCGACCCGTTCCATCCATGAGCACATCAGTCTGCGCCTTGAAGGGAACCGGATCGTGGAGATCGGCGCACTGCACGAGAAAGAAGGAGAACAGGTCATCGATTGCACGCACAAAGCAGTCCTCCCCGGCCTTATCAACGCGCACACGCACCTCGGCATGGCCGACATGCGCGGCATTTCTGACGATCAGGAACTCCACACATGGCTCGAGAAGATCTTCGCCGTAGAAGCGAAACTCACCCCTGCTGTTATCGAACGTGCGAGCGAACACGGGATGCGCGAATCGATCCGATGCGGCACCACGACGGTCGCTGATATGTTCTTCGCGCCAACCTCTGTAGCGAAAGCGGCCGAACGCACTGGCATCCGCGCGATCGTCGGCTCCACGTTCCTCAACGGCCACCCGTTCGCAGCGAAAGACCTCCATCTCCCGCACGATGAGAACCGCATCATGTTCGCATTCGCGCCGCACGCGATCTACACGACCGATGAACAGCTCCTCAAGGACATCCGCGCAGAAGCGACCAAGACGAAACGCCGTATCCTCATCCACGTGTGCGAAACGAGAAAAGAACGCGCTGATTGGAAAGCCAAGCACGGCATGCTCCCGGTCGAATGGCTTGAGAAAATCGGGTTCCTCGGTCCCGATGTCCTCGCGGCGCACTGCGCATGGATCACGAAGCATGAACTTGACATCCTCGCGAAGCATCATGTCAAGGTCGTGCATTGCCCACAAAGCAATATGAAGCTCGCCGGTGGCGGCGTCATGCCACTGCGTGAGATGCGTGAACGCAATATCCATCCGGCGCTGGGCACCGACGGCGTCGCGAGCAATAACTCCCTCGACATGTTCCGCGAGATGCACGTCTGCGCCCTTCTCCACAAGCACCACTACTGGGACCCGACGGCAACGGATGCGCAGCGGATTCTCGACTTAGTGACCATCAACGGCTCGATGGCGCTCAACATATCTGACATCGGGTCAATCGAAGAAGGAAAGATCGCGGATCTCATCGCGCTCGATCTCACCGATCTCAACTTTCAACCGCACAGCAAAGAAAAGATTCTCTCCCACATCGTCTATGCCGCGCAAGGCCTCAACGTGAGTGACGTC
>CAZIKW010000034.1:2654-14224 GCA_964540015.1 uncultured Methanosarcinales archaeon
TCACGGAGCACCATTCATGACGAGAAAGCCCATCCCCACCCACGCGCGTATCGCGTACAAAGGAGTGGTGTTCACGATCTATCAATGGGACCAACAGCTGTTCGATGGGACTACCGCTGTCTTCGAGCGAGCATCAAGACCTGATAGCGTCCAGGTCATCCCTATCAAAGATGGGAAGATCCTCGTCGCACGAGAGAAACAACCTGACAGCAACCTCTTTTGGGGTCTGTTCGGCGGCGGGATGGAGGCGGGCGAAGATCCGCTCGAAGCGGCGAAGAGAGAGCTGCTCGAAGAGACGGGTCTCGTGAGCGACCGATGGGAACTCCTGTTCACGATGAACTTCACAGATCGTCTCTTTTGGAACATCCCATACTACATCGCGCACGATTGTCGACAAGAGTGTGAACCGCACCAGGAAGCGGGAGAACGCATCGACATCGTCCCTATGAATTTCGAGGAATTCCTCGATGTGATGTGTGAGCCGGATTTCCACGCGACGCCGCTCACGCTGCACATCCTCAAGGCGTGGAAGGCCGGTAATCTCAATGATATCAAGAAGAGATTCCTAGGGTGACATTCGTATGCCGATGCCGCACCACGCGAAAAAGGTCTTCTCAGGGACGATTTTCGACGTCTATCAATGGGAGCAAAAGCTGTTCGATGGCACCACCGACACCTTCGAACGCCTCGTGCGACCCGATAGCGCGCAAGTACTGGCGATCCGTGGAGATAGGATTATCCTCTCTCGCCAGGAGCAGCCGGATATCGGAGCGTTCATCTCCTCCTTCGGTGGCCGTATCGAGCGCGGTGAAGACCCACTTACTGCAGCAAAACGCGAGCTCTTAGAAGAATCAGGGATGACGAGCGACTCCTGGTCGCTTTGGATGACTGAGAAACCTTTCTCGAAGATGGAGTGGCACGTCCACACCTTTATCGCCCGCAATTGCGTCAAGAGTGAGGAGCCATCACTTGACGCGGGAGAACGCATCGAGCCGTACGAAGTCACCTTCGATGAATTCCTTAATGTCGTGAGGACCCCCGGATTCCGTGGACGAGAGATTGCTTTCGCCATTCTCAAACGCTTGGCTGACGGGGAGAAAGAGAAGCTTCGACAAGAACTCTTCGGCGAATAGCCTTATACTGAATCCAGCGCGTCCTTGATGCCTTTCGCCGTCGCGTCCCATTGGAAACTCTTCTCGATCGTCTTGCGTGCATTGAGACCCAGTTTCGTACGGAACACCGGATCACGCTGCAGCTGCGCAAGCTTGACGCTGAGCTCTTGCGCGTTTGTGTTGTCAAAGAATAATCCGTTATGGCCGTCGATGAGATAGTAGTTGATGAACCCGACTTTCGCGCTCACGACGGGTAATCCGCACGCCATCGCTTCCAATACGGAGAGCGACGTCGTCTCGGTCAGGCTCGGCTGCACGTACACATCGACCGCTTGCAGCCACAGCGCGACGTTATCGGCGAAACCCGTCACCGTCACATCCGAGTGCTTGCGTAAGCGCTCCACGATAGATGCGACCCCATCGCCGATGATGAGTAGGCGCTTGTTGGGGATGCGCAATCGACGGAAGCCGCGCAAGAGCGTGATGAGATTCTTCTCGTGCGCGACACGACCGTGATACCCGACGATGAACGCATCAGCGGGTAAGTGCAGGATCTCACGCGCCGCCTTGCGATCGCCGTGATGGAATTTGTGCGTATCCACGCCCAGGTGTGCGACGCGTTTTGGAGTGCGGATACCACCCCACGAGAATTGCTCAGCGGTGCTTTCTGACGGTAACACAAGCAATGTGCAGCGATTATACAAGAACCGCGCAAGCATACGGGAGAGTGCGACTAAGGGACCGCGGAAAATCGGTGCGGCGAGCGCTTTGGGCACGAGTTCCCACTCGACGCTATGGATGTACGCGACCACGGGTCGCTTGCAGCTGCGCGCGGCCAATATCGCAGCGACGCCGATGGGACCGAGCGCTTGTGTGAAGACAATATCAGATGATCGCACGAGCGAACGCACGTACCGGTATGCGAATTTCGCCGGTCGGTAATCGCCGTACTTGTTACGCGCCAGCGGCACGCGCACGATGCGCACGCCTTCGATGACTGCTGGCCCGTAGTCCGGTGCGACGACGGTGATATCATACGTATCGCGCAATCGCGGAAGGATCTCAGAGAGGAACCGTGAGATGCCGTCCCAACGGGGCAAGAAATTATCGGTCGCTATGAGGAGTCGGCGTTTCGCTTCGCCTTCAACGCTCTTTTTTGGCGCGTACTCTTGCCACTCGACGTTCTCGCGCTCATCCCAATCGATCGTGACGCGTTTGCCCATTCTTATCGCACCCGGTAGTATCCTTCCGCGTAGCGCACATGGCTGCGCAATCCCCAAAAGAACGCACGCGCGTAGACGGGGACGATGAGTGTGATGATCGCCACTTTCTGCGATTTGAATGCGACGATAGCATCGAGCTTACGGCGGAATGTGCTGGTGATGTCGATCGCTGCGCGGGGTGCGCGACGTTTGAGATTCCAGAGGTTCCAGATATCGAACGTCCACACCTCACACGATGATGACGCTCCGCTGCGCATATCGAGCGCGAGGCGGTGCACTGCGCGGTGATCGGGGTGCGGGTCGTCGCTCGAATGGGTCAGGATGATGTCGGGATGGAATCTCTTGAGATGCTCGACGAGTTTTGGGAGCAGACCGCGCGACGCGCATTCCTTCTCGAATTTTCCTTCGCGCAGTCCTAAGAACATGACGCCCGAACCGCCGAGGATACGGTCAGCGCGCTTGCTTTCCAAGACGCGCATCGTGCGCACCTCCTTCTCCTTGAGGTGCGGATGGCTATTCTCCCCGAAGGATGCGATGATGGTGCGCACTTCTGCGCCTTCGCGCGCAAGTTTCGCGATATACCCGCCTGCGCCGATGGCCTGGTCATCGGAATGCGCGCAGATGACGAGGACACGCTTCGCTTTCACCGGACGCTCCATATGCATTGAGACCGACGGGGGCGTTTAAAAAGGTTTGTCGGAGAAACGGCTTTAGCGCTGCTGGTCCATCGGTGTCGAGCCCGTGATACGAATCGAGCCGATGCGCGTGAACGCGGGCACCATAAAGGTGGAGAAGGGGGTGAAGTAGCAATGCTCATTGTCCTGCATCGGTAAGCGACGGCGAGAGAGCCATTGTATGCCCCCGAAGATCTGCGGCACCGTATCGAGAATGCGCAGATTCGGTAGGCGGGCGACGAGCTTTCCATCACGTACCCGATAGGCGCCGAACCGTCCTACGCACACGAACGAGCCCGTGCTCCAATCTTCCGGCCGTGTATAATCGAAGGCGTTGATGATCACTCCATTACCGAGCGCTTCAGCCGCATCTTCGATGGTCGACGGTCCCGTGCCTGCGCGAACGCTCATGTTCGCGGGTATCCCCGTCTCTTCTTTTTTGTATTGTAAGGCATCCGTCCCCGCATACCAGTGGCGGACGAATTTTCCTTTATCGATGTAACTTGTACGCAACGAGGCTTTCACGCTCGCGCCGATGCAAGGCGCTGCGCCGGGGTTACCGGGTTCGTCAAGGCGATCCTGGAGCGTGAATAGGTCGCTAAATACCTTCTCGCCAGGCTGCGTTTTCGTGAGGAACGAGAGACCTTGGTGTGCCATCTGACCTGACAGCGCATACTTGAGCAGTTCCAACGTCTCTGCGAACGCTCGCCCGCCGATAACAGCAGGGTACGCACCCGGAGATATGTCTTCAAGCGGCAAGGATCGTTGGAGCTGGATATCTTTGATGGCTGACGTCACGAGCTCTCTCGTGCGCAAGCCGCGCACGCCATTCGCTACGCGTCCAACGACCGTCTCGCGCACGTTCTCCGCATCGCTCACGACAAGAGATAATACGGATTGCACGCCTTGATACGACAAGGTGCGGTTCCAATACTGCTCACCCGTCGATGAAATGATCGCTCCGCGATAGCCGATGCTGGCAACAAAACCGTTTGCCGTCATATCCTCTTGTGCGCACAGGTCCCTACAGATGCGTAAGACGCGTCCGCGCTGTTCAGGAGTCATCGGTTTCCCGCCGCGTCCGAGCTCCTTGCGCTCAACAGCTGGGAACCCGCGGTACCATGGCAGTTCCGGAATCGTTGCCGCGATGCGCGCCGCGGTCCGTAACGCTTTGCTCGGGTCGCGGCTCATCACTTCCGAGACGCTGGCCGGTCGGCCGTTATCGGAAACGCTCGCTATTGTTCCTTGCTGGTGTACTTCTCCCGTGTCGGTGATGCGATTATTGGCGCCGATGCGCGTGGACGCATACGCTTCACTGCTCATCCAGGCTATAAATTCCAGACCTTGCTCACGCATCTTTCGCACATCGGGAGAGATGCGCATATTGAGATTCATCGTTGACCTCGTGCGCGGCGCATCGATACGCAACCGTGCCCTGTCGTCGTCGGCCCGCCGGAGAATCCCATATTGACGTCGCGTACGCGTATTGGCGGCGACGGATGACCGACACCAATGGATTGGATTGGTTGCCCTTTCGCGCAGTTGCTGGCGCCTAGGAGCATAGGGTAACTCCCCACCATATCCACCGCGTTCCAGAATCGGAGCGTCTCATCCTGATATCCCGGCATGCGCACCGCTTGGCCGAGTTTCCCGTTTTCGATAATCCAGCCGATCTCTGCTCCGAAATGGAAATTCCGTCGCCAATTGTCGATACTCCACGACCTGATAGTGCGCATGAGAACGCCGTTTTCCGTTGCTGCCACCATATCCTCAAGCGTCCCGTCGCTCCCAGGGACCACATACACGTTCGTCATGCGAATCAGCGGTGTGTAATTATCGTTCTCGGCACGCATCGCTCCTGTACTGTGCCGTAACGCTTTGGGGAGATCCGGCGCTTCACGCACCACTTGACGCGATGTGAGGAAATTCGACATGATGCCCTTCTCGACGAGATAGAATTCCTGCGCAGGAACGCCTTCGTCATCACGGCCAAAAGAACCCGCGCCACCCGGGTATGAGGGATTTGCTTTGATATTCACTTTCGGCGAGCCGAACACGAGCTTTCCGATATCTTTGTATTTGAGGAAACTGCCCCCTGCGTAACTGATCTCATACCCTAACGGGCGATCTCCTTCAAAACCGTGACCTGCACTCTCGTGCGTCTGCAGGTAGACAACCGACGGATGGAGAATGAGCGAACCGCGCATCTGTGGACAGGCGGGAGCACTCCGTAACTGATGAAACTCGTCAACGATGCGATGCGCGTTCCCTACCATATCCCATTGGTCAAGCCGTTCCCAACCGCCTTGCGCGACGAGCGCATCCGCTTCATAGGAGCGCTGTATCGTTTGACCTCCATCTTGCGAATAGATGGCCATACTCGCTTCGACCGTTTGGAATTCTTGCGCGAATTCAAGGTCGTTCGTATCCGCGTATTCTGTGCGTACGCGACGAAAGGAAAGCGAGACTTCACGTCGCTCTACTCCTTGCGCGGCAAGAATCCTATCGAGTGCGGACATGTAATCGATGATTTCCTGGCGTTCCATTCCGAACGGATCCTGACGCACGCGCGTACGATACACGAGTTTCTCATCGGGTGCTACCGGGTTCGTATCGAAACGCAGCGGCGGTATCCGGCGGTTCATCCTCGCGCTGACTTTGGCGTTCGCGACTGCTCGTTCGGCAGTCCATTGTGGGCTCTCGGAATCGTAACCCGCGAATCCCCATCCGTTCCCGATACGGACGCGTACACCCAGACCTCCGCTGCTCACAGGGTCATAATCATACGCGTAGACCTCGCCGTTTTGGAGGTGGAAGCTGATGCTCTCTTCGTGATTCGAGCGCGCATCCGCAGCGTGCGCTCCTTTGCGTTTCGCGTGCGCGAGCGCTGTCGTGAGCCGCCTATCGACCATATGTTCAGTCGTCTTTGACCCTCTCTTAAGCTTTCCGACAGAAAAGAATGCACCAACAGGGATTTGAACCCTGGCGATCAGCTTGGAAGGCTGGCATGCTACCACTACATCATTGGTGCGCTGATTGACGGAAGGCGTTCTTGCCGTTTTAAAGCTTGCGTGGGGAAAGCCTTCTGAGGCCCCTCTACGTCGCTCTCTTTCGGCCTATCCTAGCGGTAGATGCGACTGGGGTTACGGTGTCGGCCATCTTGCTCCTTGAGGCGGTGATCGTACTTTGCGATGCCATGCGTCAATTCCTTGATGCGCTCGCGCACGATCGGCTCCCATTGGGAGCGTGGCATGCCCGAGAGCAGCTCGAAACCGTCCCAGATGTCGTGGTGCGCGACTGCTTCGAGCGATCCGTCTTTGAGCGCGTTTGCGACAGTCTCATCAAGCAATGTCTCGCGGAGGAACCCGCGCACGTTATTGCGGGGCACGAGCACACGCATGCGGGGCACGTCCTTGCCGCCATAGCGCTCGTTGTGGTAGATCATCGAACCGCGCGTCTTACGGAATGCGCCGCCGATGACGCCGACCGTACCATGGACGTCGAGGACCGTGCCGGTCGCGTACGTGTTCTGATCGATCGGGATGCCGCCAATCGCCGAGAGCGTCGCGTACGTATTGACGGCGCTGCTTGAAGGTCCGCCCGACTGGCTGAACTCGCTGTCGGTCAAGGTCAACCCCAAGCGCATAGGGCCGAAATTGCTGTTGAGCCACAAGTCGGTCATGCGCACACCCTTGTCGAAGGTCTCATCCATGAGGCCAGCGTCCTTATCGGCGCTCGTGATCTCCCCCAATTTGTGGGTAAGGCCTGCGGTGAGATGGAACGCGCCGCCAAAACCGTGACCCGCGTACATGCCGTTCGCATGTCCGACGAGCCTGTCTGCCGTCGGGTCCGGGTGTTGCGCGACGCCATGCTTAATGTACATCTCCTCCATGATTTTGACTTGGTTGCGCTGGTTGTCGAGGAATTCGCGCACGTCTTTCGCGGTGACAGTGTCGCGGCCTTTTCCGCTCACGCGCGCCGCGAGCGGCTGGAAGAGGTACTTGCTGAGTTGTCCGACCGCGAGCGGGAAGAGCAGCATCGGCTCGCTTGCGCTCAACAGGTTGTGGTAGAGGAGGTTCATCGCTTCCGGTTCGATATAGACGCCTTGTCCTGCGACCGATCGTACTTCCGAGGTCGTCTTCTTGAGGAGACGCGGGAAGGATGCGATGGTTTTCTCATTGTGCTTTCCAAAATCCGGCCACTCGATGATTGAGAATCGTCGTTCCATGCCTTCGTCGTATTCCGGATCGGTTCCCTCGAATACTTGGCGACGGAACGGGTACGATGTCTCGCACGCGAACAGGTGACAGTGCGATTTGCATTCTATCTGCGTCTTGTTCTCCGCAACGCTGATGCGCCCTTCGCTGAGGTAGGTGAGGAGCGCTTGACGGATATTCTTTTCCGCGACCATGTCGGCAAGACCGTCGTCAAGGAAGACGATGTCCGCATACGCGAGCTCTCCGAGTTCGATGCGTCGGTGCAGCGGTTCCGTGTCATCGTCACTGTCATAGTCCGGTCCCATTCTTCGGCCAAATTCCGCATCGGTATCGATGAACAGTTCGATGGCGTTCGTTACGGTGGGTGAGCGTACAATCAGTGAATTTCCGGAAGGCCCGCGTTTGCGATGGGGGCGCATCAGGTCTGAAACGGCGAAGTCCTTTCCTGCGGTCTGCAGGCGTAGCATGTAATCATGCAACTCGCCAGTCGTGGAGCGTTTGTTTTTCCCTTTCTTCACCGCTGCCTGTTCAGAGGATATGAGACTTGCGCCTTCTTCCCAGAAGCTCGAGAGGAGCGCTTCTCGATTCTTCTCGTTCTTTAGATACGCCGCGACGGATCCGTACCATGTGGCGATGTCCGGTTCGACCGTCTTCCACGTCGTCGCTTCATTCCCGAGCGATTCTGCCCATGCGACCGTGATTTCGTCGAGTTCTTGTTCTGCCTTTTTGCGCCACGCAGTGCGATACGGTTGCTCGTTCTCCATCGCGTCCTTGCCGAGTTCGAGCACCGCGCGCATCGCGACGTCCACTTGTTGGCGCGGATTGGAGCGCGCAAGATCCAGGATCGAGCCGCGCACCGACTTATTCCAATAGTTGCGCAGCGCCGTTGGTGTCTTCGCTGCATACGCGACCGGCAGTCCGGTACGTGCTTTATCGACAGTTCTCCAGTCGAGGCGTCGGGTATCGCCACTCTTATGCTCGCGTGCACGGTACGCCGTAGCGAGTCCACTGAGCGCTTGCTCACGCAGGAGCGCATCGCGCACGAGTTGCGCACCTTGCACATGGAACTCCTTGATCAATTCATCATGTCGCTCTGCGAGGACATCTTCAAGCGACGTCGTCGCGTTCGCGTCACGCCCGCGGAAAATAATGGGTTTGTGGTAATCCTTCGGGTTCCACAGCGCGATGATCTCGCCACGCGCGTGCGAGTGGCGCTCCTTGTGGTACGCCTTGATCTGTTCCGCGTACGGTCCTGTGATCTCCTCACCCTTATCGAGCTTCTCGAGCGCAGAGAACAATGCCTGTACGCACGTCGTCTTGCCGACGCCAGCAGCGCCCAAATTGAGACGGCCGCGTACATCGAGTGCCAGTGATTCGACGAAACGCTCAAGGCTGTCTTCTTGATTGAGCAAATCGCCGAAGACTTCTGTGGTGTCGGGCTGGATGCTGCGGAACGTTTCGGAGTAGTCCACAATGCCGTGCTCTTCGTATTGCTGTTTTCCGAGTCCTACCTGACCGCCTGCGATAATCGTACCCATATGTGCGTGCGGGCTACGATGTCGCTTTTATCGGTTTCGACACGCCACCACTCTACAAAGGTGTCAAGCGAGCGAATTTTGACCGAATAGGCAGTATGTTTTTGATCCGTTCTTTATATGCGATGCGCGATACGCTTATATAACGCTCAGCGGTCCTAGCGTCGACATGGTCCTTGAGAGATTGGGCGATTCGCTGAAGGCTTCCCTGCGCAAGATCACCGGTTCTTCGTTCGTCGATGAGAAGGCGATCAACGAATTGGTCAAGGATATCCAGCGCGCATTGCTCCAATCGGACGTGAATGTCTCTTTGGTGTTCGCGGTCACGAAGCGCATGAAGGATCGTGCGCTGTCCGAGAAGCCGCCCAAAGGGCTCGGGATGCGCGAGCATGTCGTGCGTATCGTGCATGATGAATTGGTCGCTTTCCTCGGTGGCGATAAGACGCAGATTGAGTTAACGAAGAAACCGTTCGTCATCATGCTGGTGGGATTGTTCGGAAACGGAAAGACGACGACTGCGGGGAAATTAGCTCGCTACTACAAGAAGCGTAATCTGAAAGTGGTTTTGTTGTCGACTGACACGTGGCGACCTGCCGCATCCGATCAATTGCGCATGCTCGGCGAGCAGGTCGGCGTTCCTGCGTTCGGTGATAAGACGCAGAAGGATCCGGTGAAGATCATCGAGAAGTTCCGCCACGAGTTCCGTGACGCGGATGTCGTTATCGTCGATACTGCTGGCCGCGATGCGTTGTCGGATGAGCTCGTTGAGGAATTGACGCGCATCACGTCGGCTGTGAAAGCGGATGAGACCTTACTCGTCATGAATGCGGATGTCGGTCAGTCCGCTCGCGCGCAGGCGCAGATGTTCCATGACACGTGCAAGGTCACGGGCGTCGTCATCACGAAGCTCGAGGGTACTGCCAAGGGCGGTGGCGCGTTGTCCGCGTGCGCGGTCACGGGCGCGCCGGTCAAATTCATCGGCGTCGGCGAGAAGATCGACGATCTCGAGCAATTCAATCCGACCGGGTTCGTCGGTCGCTTGCTCGGCATGGGCGATATCGAGATGCTCCTTGAGAAAGCGCAAGAAGCGTTCGCGGGGACGGATACGGAAGCGGTCGCGTCACGCATGCTCAAAGGTGATTTTACGTTAGTGGATCTCTACGAGCAGATGCAGGCGATGCGCAAGATGGGATCGCTCTCTAAACTCATGCAGATGATCCCTGGTATGGGCAACGCGAACATCCCGAAAGAAGCCTTGGATGTGCAGGAAGGGAAGCTCGATTCGTGGAAGTACGTCATGAACAGCATGACGCGGCGAGAATTGGAATCGCCCGAAGAGGTATTGAACCCGTCGCGCATCGACCGCATCGCTTTGGGTTCTGGCCGTTCTGTCGAGGACGTCCGCGCGCTCATCAAGCAGTACAAGCAGTCCAAGAAGCTCGTGAAAGTGATGAAGGGCCTGGACGGCGGTTCCGAGAAGGATATGCAAAAGATGATGGCGCAGATGCAGAAGAAAATGGGTAGGAAGAAGTTGCGGTTCTAGGTAAATAGTAATCGATATTGTTTAACGCGCGCTATTCTTGGCACATCGGTACTCGGTTTTCAGGTACGTCCCGAACCAGTACGCGCCAACGTGCTGTACGGTGGAATGATCCTGGCTCCCGAAGAATGTGCGTGCAAGACCCTCTTCGCTCGTTGCGAACTGCACTTGGATGAGGTGGATGCCTGGCGTTTCGAGCGCTTGGCTTGGCGCTATCGGTGTCGAGAGTGGTTCGCCCGTTTCCCAGTCGATACGCTCGCCGCCTGTGCTGTCGATGTCCCGCGCGATATCATCGAGCGCTTCGAATCGTTCCCCAGGCCCGATGAAGATGTTGCGTTTCTCGTGGATGTTGAGTCGTTCCTTGCTATGATATAGGAACCCGACGTGTTTCTTCAGGCGCCCGCGTACGTTGGTGATTGGCGGTTGCGCGTATGTGCCTTCGACGTAGACGTGGACGTGGTAGAGGTCTTGTGTGCTCACGTCGTACGCCCATTCTTTCTCAAGGATGCGCGGAATATCTTTCGCAAGGCGTGGATAGATGTCTTCACGTAACCACAAGAGCTCTTCCCACGTTGCGGCGCAGGGGTCGGTGCTAGGTGTGAGAAGTATAGGTTTTTGACTTGGAGTTGCAAATGCAAAACTGCTGCTAAGAATGCTTGCTGTAAAAATACTTGCTGCGAGTGCACGCATTTATTCACCGCCGGGAATGGTGCGGGGGTCAATCTGGAGAATCTGCAGTGATGGCGTGTACTCGGCGATGCGTGCATCGATGTCGTGTTTTTTCTTGAACGTGCGATACGTTTGCGCGTATAGGTCGTAGAGCTCTCGTGCGCTCTTCTCGTCGATACCTGTGTATTTTAAAATTCCTTGCTCATCACGATTGATGCGCGCTTCTGTGTGCTGTGTATCGTCAGAGAGGATGATGGTGTCTGCGAGGCCGTCGCGGTTGTTGTCGTGTATGGTGATGCTCGAACCGCCAAAGAGCACGCCAATCTTATTGTCGATGCTCAATACCTCGTTCGCGTGCGGGTATGATTCGTAGATTGCAAATGTGGTTTTCGTTCCGAATGTGTCGTAGAACATCCCGAGGCGCGAATCAGGGGTGCCGGGTCGCTTCACGTGCGTGACGTCTTCGATTTCGTAGCTCCAGCACCTGGGGCGCCACCTTTACCACCGGGTGCACCGCCCGCTGGAGCACCCGCGTCTGGACCCGCTGTACTGCCAAACAAATAGCTCCCCGCCGCAATGACACCCGCCGCTTCAGCAGAA
>CAZIKW010000035.1:0-258 GCA_964540015.1 uncultured Methanosarcinales archaeon
TGGTGCGAACGCCTGACGCAACGTCTGCGTTGCTTTCTGGGTCGTGACGATGGTGATCGTGCGCGAGCCATCCATGCGATGGAAGGGGCTGCCGCTCTTCTCGGCATCGCGTTGGAGCTCGCGTAGCCGTTCGGTGTTGGCGCGTTTCTCAAGCACGATAACGGAAATCTTGTTCTTTATTTCGAGTTCCGTGTGTGAGAGTATGCTGCGTATCGCGCTCTCATGTTGCTTACTCGGCTGCAGGCGCATGGCGTATCG
>CAZIKW010000035.1:268-14115 GCA_964540015.1 uncultured Methanosarcinales archaeon
AAAACTATGCCATTTTCATCCGATTGGATAATTATTTTCCGGACAATAGCCATATTTCGTGCCGAGAAAGGTAACTGGTCGTGGTAGAGACGTCGCAGCAGTTCAACTTGCTCCTTTGCCGAGATTGAGATCTTTCGCAATCTTCCGAGCTAGCGCCGAGTAATTGATGACGCCTGTGGTGAGACAGTCTTTGATTGCTTGATGCTTCTCGATGTATGCGATCGTCTGCGCGTTCGTGCTCATGATGATGGGCTCCATCCACGAGTATATATGATTTGTTCTATTTAGAACAAATATTGTTTATTTTTTCTATTTCGCGCGTCATGCATAAGAATGGCATTCGGCTACCTCTTTCCTATGGGTTGTCCATTCCATCGATCGGACGGTGCTGTGCTTCTCGATGACCTCGTGTGCGTCAGTGCACGCTCCGCGCTCAAGAACGGAACGGTGACGTTCCAGAAAGAGGTTTCGATGCAGGGTTCGGCGGGCAGGATCTGCGAAGGCTTGTACGGATTCATCGCCCAGTATGCGCCGTGGAAGATACCCGCGTCCTTCGTTGTGACCTTTGAGCAACAGCTCTCGAGTGAGAACGATGCGGCGCGGAGCTTGTGTGAGCTCCTGCACCAGATGCATTTGTATGATAAGATGTTCGGTTACTCCTGGGCAGATGGGATCTCCCCTGATCCGTACGATCCAACATTTTCGTACTCTATCGGTGGCCACGCGTTTTTCGTTCCCTTCCTCCACCCGTACGCGCACAGTCCCGCGAGGCGGTCGAAACAACCGTTACTGGTCTTCAACGCTCATGGCCTGTTTGAGAATTTGAAAGCGAACGGGGTGTTCAACAAACTCAAGAGTATCATACGGGGGGTGCAGCGGGAGAAATACGGTTTTGTCCCCGCGTTGCTCGAGGATTATGGTGCAGGATTGGAGTATCCGCAGTATTTGTTACCGGCAGCGAACGACGTGGAATGTCTCGTGTGGACCCTGCTACAAGAGATTGGTGGGGAACGGCCGTTCGGATAAGGGATCTGTTTACCGTCTCACGTCCGCGTGTTCGTCTGGTGGTTGCCGATGTATCCGACGAGGACGCTCTTGTCCCGATCATCGAACGTGAACGCGACGCGTAGCGTGTGGCGCGGATCGTGTGTCCGACCGAACCGTAAGTGATTCTCGAGCCAGAACTTCTTGCCATCGTGCTCGATGCGATACTCCTCTTCGTATGCGCGCATCGTGGTCATCGCCTGATTCGGCGCGTAGGTCGCACCGAGCTGTTCGCGTGCGCTTTGGAGAAGATCCGCATTCATGTTCCCGCTCTTGGATGGCTGGTACACGTCAGCGAGCCATTCAAGGGATTGGTAGATGAGCTCTGGTTGCGTGAAGTGGCAATTGCGTGCCGCACGCACTGCGCGCTTCATGAAGTGGACAGGATAATCTCCGCGTTCAGTGATGAAACGTTCTACCGCTGCAAGCGGCGTGGTAATGGGTGCGCGAGTATCAGGCCGTCGCTGTACTTGCTGACGGAGTTGCACGATTTGTTCGTTGCGGTCGGTCGCTTCCGCTTCGTAGATGAGGATGCGGTTTTGCAGGTCGGTGCTCTGCTGGCGTAATCCGGCGGCTTCTTGCGCGTACTGTTCAGCGAGTGCATACGCGACTGGGTCGTGCGCGCTTTCAAGAATCGAGGCGCGCTTCACGTCGCCGTAGGAGATGGATGGCGCGCGACCGATGGAGTGCTCACTGATGTGCTTGAGGAGCATGGCGGTGAATGCGATCGGATCCTGTTTTGAGACGTCTGGCCAGTATTGGTGGTGCTTGGGATTGCGCATCGCGGCGATGCGTTGTATTGGCCAGTAGAGTCTCACCGTGCCGTTGTACGCGCTCATCTGCTTGCCCATTGCAGTTTTGAGCCATTCACCGTGGTGGTTATCGCTTGATGCCATGACGTGGGCGATGCCCGCGAGTTGGTGCGCGATCTGATCGGGTGAGATGGGAAGCTCGTTTCTCGTGTTGGTTCTGCTCACGTAGACGATGGGGAGGATGCGCTCCGGCGCGAATACGAGCGCGGGCAGGAGCTTGATGTTGCTGTCGTCAAGGACGAACGCGTTCGTGCTGAGTGGGTTGTGCTGGAGTTGCGCACCGTACTTCTCGATGAGGAGGGGTACGATGTTCGGTCTACTCGGTTCTGTCGTTTTTGGTGCGACGCGTCGGTCACTCCAGCCGTTTGCCATCTCGATACTGAGTTCCGCGATTGTGCCTTGCAGATCGAGTGCGATGTCTGTTTGCCACAGGAATTGGTAATCGCGCGCATCTGGGTGCGTGACGCGCAGTCCATAGAGCTTGCCGTTATTTGCGATGACGCTTTCTGCTCGTAGGGCGCGATCCTCGTTGGTCGCACCTTCAAGCATCGCGCGGGTGAGGTGTGGTGCTTTGCGGCGTAGCCAGCTGTGCAGCGTATCGAGCACGCCGTCGAGCGTCACGGCTTGTTTCGTACCGAGGGCGAAGTTCGCACGGTAGGTCGGTTTCATCGACGCGAGTGGCGACGGGGAGTTTATAAGGGTTTCTTTATT
Organism: uncultured Methanosarcinales archaeon; assembly: GCA_964540015.1. Classification (GTDB taxonomy): domain Archaea; phylum Nanobdellota; class Nanobdellia; order Woesearchaeales; family UBA525; genus UBA525. The sequence goes on from CAZIKW010000035.1 coordinate 2,836, forward strand.
TACTACTGGTGAGTGTAGTATTTATGTGTGGTTCTTCACTCCGCTCTCTTCCTGAGCAGCAACTCCGGCTTCCCGAAATGCAGTTCATCGCCGACAAGAAGCCCGGTACTCAGGACAAATGCGCGGATCTCATCCATGACTTCAGTTGATGCGCGTTCTCCAGGATCTTGGCTTTCGACCTCAAGCAGCAGGCCTAAATCCGCGACATCATCGAGCACGATCTCGTAGTCGTCGTTCGTGAAGACGTGGCGTTCATTCTCCACACGCACGAGTTCTTCGAAGCCGAGCGACGTAAGCAATTTGAACATGTCATCAAACGATGTCACTTCCGTTTCTTCTTCGTCCGCATACAGCCACGTCTTACCGTCCATGTGGTTGCGCTTCCACGTGACGAGTGCTTTGCCGTTCTTCTGGCGGAGACGGAATGATTCGCTGATGTCATAGCCGTGCTTGGGCTCGAACTGCTTTAACTGCGGATGGCGCAGATAGATGTCGGTGATGCGCTGCGTCCCTTTGTTCACGAATCCTTTCAGTTTGCGTAGAGCGTGCTCTTTGGGTTCTTCGACCATGAATGAGATCTCGATCTCGCGGGTCATCGATCTATCCCGTATAATACAACTTCCCTGACGATTTCTGTTCCCTATCCATCTGCGAGCTGAGCTTGTTCGCGCGCGGGCGGCCGTTCTCCTCATCGCGGCGGAACGTGACTTTCAAATCAGCCAAGAACAGGTTCATGCCTTCTTCCATCGTCAAGGGGCCGTGCACGATGCCGCTCACGCCGGGCTGGCCGTCGAACACCACGAGTTTTTGCGACAAGTAATCCAGGAACAGTAAGTCGTGATCGATGACTAAAGCCGCTTTCCCTTTCGCTTCCATCATCTCGCGCATCACTTTGCTCATGATCAAACGCTGCTCGACATCCAAGTACGCGGACGGCTCATCGAACAGGTACAAGTCCGCTTCTTCTGACAGTGTCGCCGCGATCATAACGCGCTGCAACTGTCCGCCGGATAACTCCGACAGGTTCCGCTCCAATAACGAGTGCAAGTCAAGCGGTACCATCAATTGCATCTCGTACTGCAGCGCCATTGCCAACACTTCCGAAACTGGCTTGTCGACAGCCGCCAAGTACTGTGGCTTCACTGCGATGCGCAGCTGTCCATCCGCGTTGCGCTCAGCAATCTCCTTCAAGAAGGTCGTCTTTCCGATACCGTTCTCTCCCAGAATCCCAATAATGTCATGACGGTAGATATCGCCAGGCCCCGCTTTCAAATGGAACGAACCCCGTCGCACATCGAGAGGCTCCCACGTGGTCAGTTGCAAGTCGCGGATCGCTTCAAACGGCGGTTTCGAATTGAACACGATCTTGTGATCACGGAAGCGCACGTTCTCATCGCGCAAGTACCCGTCCAAGTACGTATTAATCCCCGCCTTCGACGACTTCGGTTGTGACACAATACCGTACACGTTCTCCGCACCGTAGGTGATGTGCACGAGTTCCGTCAAGTAATCTAAGATAATCAAATCGTGCTCAATCACTACAACTGCCGTCTCGGGGGTCGCGAGCGATTTGAGGAATTGCGCGACCTTCATGCGCTGCTTGATGTCCAAGTACGACGTCGGTTCGTCGAAGAAATACACGTTCGCGTCTTTTAACACGGTGGCCGCGATCGCCGCGCGCTGCAACTCACCGCCAGAAACGACACCGATATCGCGCTCAAGCAAGTGCGTCAACTCTAAAGCATCAACGACCTTCGCCAACCATGTCGCATCGCGTTGGTTCGCGCGGTCAAGTAATTCACGGATCGTCCCGCGGAATTGCTGTGGGATCTGATCGACCATCTGCGGCTTGTACGCAATCTTGATCAAACCGGCCTTCAACTTCTCGAAATACCCTTGCGCTTCAGAGCCCTTGAAGCGTTTGATCAGATCGTCCACGCCCGCTTCATTCCCCATCTTGCCGAAGTTCGGTTTCAATTGCCCAGCGAGAATCTTCACGGCGGTAGACTTCCCGATGCCGTTGCGACCCAAAATACCGACCACTTTCCCGAATGAGGGGATGGGCAAATTATACAGTGCGAACATATTGTCGCCGTAGCGGTGCACCGGCTCCTCATCGAGCATCTCAGGCAAGTTGATGATCGAGATCGCGTCTGTTGGGCACTTCTTCACGCAGATATTGCAGCCGATGCACAGGACTTCGTCTATGCGCGCCTTGTGGTCATCGCCCTCATAGACGCAATCCTGTCCTGCCTTGTTGATCGGGCAGACCTTCGCGCATAGGAGCCCTCCGCAGCGCTCCTGATTGCACTTGTCCCGCTCGACGACCGCGATACGTGTCATAGAGCCTTTCGGGACGCCAAGCGGTATTTAAAGATTCGGGGCGCGGTTGAGCCCTTCTTGCGCCCTTGGTTCTATGCACTCATCGAGGAGAACTAATGGCGCGTCGGCCTGAATGATGGTGATGCCTGCAAGCCGCATGCTCGCATACTGTTCGCAATTAAAAATGGGGACTTTAATGCGTGACTGCACGATCAATCCGGTATCCAGTAATTTCTTGATGAACTCCCGTGGGGCGTTTTGCGACACTTCCGCGATACGGTACGCAAATCCGTAAGATCGCGCCATCGCGAGCTCAGTCTCATCGCGTATCGAGGGCATATAGCGCACATCAGGATACTGCGTTTGGAGATCCTTGAGTTGCGCAAAATGCTCTTCGCCAAACACATGCAAGTAGGTGCTGGGAAACGCTCCTGCCCGGGCGATGGTTTCCACCGTGAGACGCAAGTGCGGCTCTTTCATATCCAGATCGAATAGGAGCTTTCCGCTATACGTCGTTAAGACCTCTTCTAACGTGGGAATGGCGCTGCCATCAGGTAGTCGGCATTCCTGCAGTTGCGCATACGTTCTCTCACCCACCGGACCGAAACAACCCGTGGTGCGCCAGAGGCTCTGATCGTGCATGATGACAGGGATATTATCGCGAGTGTATCGTACGTCGATCTCCACCGCACGAACACCGGCGATGAGACATTGCTCCATAGCGCGGAGGGAATTCTCTTCGCCGCCGCATCCATTCCCCCGGTGTGCGACGATGAGCGCTTGCGGATCCCGTGTGCCGATTGCCAGTGTCGCTTGCGCGAATGTCGCAATGCGTTCCACCGGAGATTTCGCGATAACACTACTCATCATGGTGCCGACGAGTCCGAGCACGATCGCTGCGGTCCCTACCCGGCGATTTCCCATGTGTGGGCGCCCGAGAAGTTCGTTTTTTAATTCTATGGGTTTGGCGTTTCACCCGCGGTGATGAGTCGGTAGTGCCTTCCGAAGTAGTAGGGAAGCAAGTAGTGTGTGGGGGCTTCCTCGACTTGGGCGTTGCGACCACGATCCACGAAAAAAGGATTCTGCGACCAGCGAAGCACAGAGAGTTCGCTGATGGGGAGTGCGCCGATGCTCCCGTCGGGGAATATCTTTCCCGTTCCGTTGTTCCACTGGTGCGCTCCACCACGAGACCACATGGCGCGCAAGTCCTTGCGATGGCTATTATGCATCGTGTACTCGATGGTGTCAAGCGGAATATCCTTAAGCGTCTCTATCCCTTCTCCGACACGCAGCACATACTCCGGCAGAGTGTCGCCTACACGCACTGCCCCGATGAAATTGAACAGCGGGTTGCGGTCTTGTCGAGTCACCTCCACCATCTTGCGTAAGCCTTCGGCGTAGATGGATTTGATGTTTGGATCCTCCTCGTAGCGCAGTAAGAGGTCGTACAAGAGATACTCCTGTTGCATGCCGTCGTAGTATGCGCGCGGCGCGAACGCATACGCGGCCTGTTGTATGTTCTGCGCGTAGTGGTGTTGTTCGACGAGCTCTCGATACCGACGTTCGTACTTTTCATCGCCGGTGATGTGTGCGGCAGTCTTCAGGTAAGCGAGCAGTGAGAGCGATCGCGATGGGCTCGACAGGCGCCCTTCGATCTTGCGCAACACATCTCGCCAACCGTCTGAGAACAGTACGTCGCGTATCCCCGCGTTCACATAAGTCGGGCCCCACCAGCCGAATCGCGTCGGAGTCCCGTCATAGTCCACGAGCGCGTACCCGTGTTTGACGATGTGGTCCATCATGGCACTGACATAGTGGCGTACCCGCTCACGTTCATGCTCATCTTTGATACTGAGGTCGTAGTATGTCGCGTACGCGAACATGTGCCCATCGATCTCCGCGCCGCTCGTATCGCTCTTCCAATACCACCGCCCATCAGCGCTGATGGGCCATCGATCGGGCAGCACTTTCCATAATGGATCGGTGCGCCGTTTGTTCTTTTGGCCTCCGATGCTGAACTGCTCCTGCTCGTTGCTCGGGTCTGGTTGTGTGGTCGGCCACATCGCGCGTGCGGGGAACCCCGCGATGCCCGTCACCTCTTGCAGTCGGATGAGTGCGTCGATAGATCGACGAGCGTTCTCCTGTGCGGTCTCATCGCCGGTAGTTGCGTAGCGGAAGCTTTCCGCAGCCGCGTACAATGCCGTCCACAAACCATCGTTATCAGTCCACTTGGGCTTCCACACCGTTCTCTCCCCGGGTGTGGGAAGGGAGACTTGGCAGACGAATCCATCGCGATTGTGCCGCTGCGCTATCTGCTGTTCAAACCGCACGGCTTTCCCTTCTAAGGTCATCGGTCTTTCGATGATGCTGGTGATTCCCGTATCGGTGAGGATATCGACGCCGTGGCCATTGGCGGCTATTGCGCGCACGTGTTCATCGGGCAACCATCGCGGTGCGTTCCGGTACGAAAATGCGCCATCATGATAGCGTATCGCGCCTCGCGTCGTACCGAACCACACAGCAGTACCCTCAGCGGTGACGGCGGTGAACTCATCGAAGGGCAAGCCATCATCGCCGGTATAGAATGCCCAATCGCCATCGCTTGCGCGTGTAGCTACACCTTTGCCGCGCACACCCAGCCAGAGAGTACCGGTCGCATCGATATCGCATGCGGTGACCGCGGTATCCCACCCGTGTCGGAATCGTAGCGGTTGCGCTGCGGCATTCTCTCGACGGGAATAGAGTGTCCCATTTTGAGAGAACAACCGTTCTTGCGTATTGTGGTCCATCACATCACAAGCTGGATGCGCTGTGATATCGGATGCGTGCGATTCTATGCGCTCTTCTTGCAGGAATGGGGTCGTCGCACTCCATGCTTGCGCGTGGGGCCGGCTTTCGTGTAGTGGTGCGGTTGTGGTCGCGAGAATGCCAAGAAGGGCAGTTATTGCCGTACCACGACCCATGCGTCGCGAGGCATCCTCTCTTCTTTTTATTCCTGCCGTTGCGCCACGGATGCGCTTCGTATAGCGATTTGTTGCGCATCATCCGCCGCGATATGCGAGCGATAGAACTCCATCGCCTGCTTGCGCAAGAATGGATAGAGAAGGAACGTACCATAATGGCCAAAGACGTGAACGTATCGTGTCGCTGGGAAGCCGGCGAGTGAGCGCAAATCCTCGGCAGCGTCAAGCGGGATAATCCGGTCACGCTTGGAAATGAGGAGCATTGTGTTGGCGGGATCCAGATTCTGCGCGTAATGCTGCGGTTGCGTCAGTGCGCGTTTCTCAAACGACTGGATAAATGCGTCACGGCCATGAGTTTCCATCGTGCGCGCGACGATCTGCAGGAACTCCTCAGGGCTCTTCTCACTCGCGTGCGCGAGCACTTTATCGGTCGTGCCCGCGAGCGCGATGACCGTGTATCGGATACGGGGGTCGTCGCCTGCGATGACGGTCGTGAGAATGCCCCCCATGCTGATGCCGAGCATGCACAATCTGTCGGCTCGCACGTCAGGCTCCTGCGAGAGTATATCGATCGCGCGTTTCGCGCCTGCGACCGATCGACGCATCCCTTCCTCAAAAGAACTGATGAGATCATCGGTATCTGTGGTCGGTGCACGATACACAAGCGCAGCATCCCAACCGTTTTCGGCGAAGTATTGGAGGAATGGGCGTTCGTAGGGTCCCGCGTGCTCAGGATCGCTCGTTCCCATCACCGGGCTCATGAGGACGAGCGGTCGAGAACCCTGGATGCTTGAGCGATAGTAGTCGACGAACGTTTCGGGGGACCGTTCGGTTGCGGGGATACGGATCCGTGTGACGCCGTATTCGCGATTCTTGCGTAAGGCGGTGCGTTCAATGCCGACAGTGTCCTCGAGAACCGACGCTTGCGATAGGCTTGTTCGCGAGGGGAGATCGTGTTCGTGGCGAAATGGTACGCTCGTCACGCAGCCTGTCAGTATCGCGCTGAGCGCAAGGGCGCTTCCCAATCCACGAATCCGCTGTCGTACTCCCATAGCCCGCCGCGCTTGCGCCGACGGGCGCTTAAAAGGCTGTGCGCGCAGGTCGGTTATCTTGACGTTGAACAGTCGTAAAATGCGCTACTTCGCGGACAGTTTTATAATCCCGTCATCCTCCCTTCCGTCGATGCGCGGCTTTATCGTCGACGAGACGTATCGGATCGAGGACAACGGCGTCAATGTCTACCTCTTCGGGCGCCTCGAGAACGGGGAATCGTTTTGCGCGATCAGCGCGTTCGCGCCGTACTTCTGCATCCGCAAGGAGGATCAGGAGAATGCGACGAAGCTCAACGGCGGCATCCCGATAGCGTTCGAAGAGGTCGACTGGAAGTCCATGGACGAGGAGCCGCTCGTCAAGGTCACGACAAAAATCCCAAAAGACGTGGCCGTGCTCCGCAAATCGTTCGAAGAGCGCAAGATCCCGTGCTTCGAGGCCGATATCCGCTTCACGCAGCGTTTCCTCATCGACCGCAACATCCTGCGCTCCCTCGTCATCAAAGGGGATTATGCGAAAGGCGACACTGTCGATCGCATTTATCGCGAACCGGAACTCGCGCCGTCAGATTGGTACCCGACGCTGCGTGTGCTGTCGTTCGATATCGAGACGAGCATGGACGCGAAACGGCTGCTGAGCATCTCCCTCGTGTGCCGCGACCCGGGCCACGAGCGCTCGGAAGTGCTTTTCGTCGGAGAACCGAAGAAGGAGCTCAAGCATGCACGCATCGTCCCCGACGAGAAAGCGGCGCTCGAAGCGTTCCGTGATGCCGTTATCGAGATCGACCCCGATATTATCACAGGCTGGAACACGATCGATTTCGACCTCGCCGTTTTGCGCGAGATGTTCGCCAAGCATAAGGTGCCGTTCCGTTTCGGCAGAACTGATTGGGATTGCGCTCTACGGCTCGAATCGAGCTTCTTCAAGGAGAGCGTCGCGGAAGTGCCTGGTCGTCAGGTGCTTGACGGCATCCAGATGCTCAAACTCAATTTCATCCAGCTCGAGAGCTACAAGCTCGGCGAGGCCGCGAAAGCGCTCGTGGGTGCGCAGAAGCTGATCGGCGAGACGGGCAAGGGCAAGGCGATCTCCGACGCGTACCGCGACGATCCGCAGCTGCTCGTCGACTACAACCTGAAGGATTCCGAGCTCGTGCTCGATATCCTCAAGGCCACGAACGCGGTCGATATCATGCTCAATCGCGCGCTCTTGACAGGCATGCCCCTTGACCGCGTGCGCGGCAGCATCGCATCGTTCGATTCGCTCTACCTGCGCGAATTGCGCGCGCTCGGCTACGTCGCACCGTCGGCGCACTTCGCGGAGAAGGACGAGGGCATCAAGGGCGCGTACGTCATGGATTCGAAACCCGGCGTCTACGATTACGTCGCGGTGTGCGATTTCAAATCGCTGTATCCGTCGCTGATGCGCACATTCAATATCGATCCGCTCGCGTTCGCGCGCGGCAAGCGCTTGAGCGCGCATACGAGGAAGAAACACGTCACGTCCCCGAACGGCGCGGTCTTCGACGCGTCGGAGACCGGCATCCTGCCTGGGATGCTCAAGCGGCTGTGGGAAGCGCGCGACGACGCGAAACGCCGCAAGGATACGCGCGCATCGTTCGCCATCAAGATCCTCATGAACAGCTTCTTTGGCGTCCTCGCCGCTCCCGCCTGCCGCTTCTTCTCGCTCGATATGGCCAACGCGATCACGGCGTTCTCGCGCGAGGCGATCAAATCGAGTATGGCGGAGATCACCGCGATGGGTCATGAGGTAATCTACGGTGATACGGATTCGGTCTTTGTCAATACGAAAGCGTCCTCGGAAGAGGAGGCGCTGCGCATCGCTGCCGATATCGCGACGAAGATCACGGCGTTCCAGCGCGAGAAGATCAAGAAGGGATACGATCGCGAGAGCTATCTCGAATTGCAGGCGGAGAAGGTGTTCGTGCATTTCCTCATGCCCAAAGTGCGTGGTTCCGAGGAAGGCGCGAAGAAACGCTACGCCGGCATGGTGTGCCGTGATGGAGAGCTCAAACTCGAAGCGACGGGAATGGAAATCGTGCGTCGTGATTGGACAGAGCTCGCCAAGGATTTCCAGAAGGAGCTCTTACGCCTCGTGTTCGCGAAGGACCCGGATGTCGAGCGCTATATCAAAAAGCTCGTCGATGATCTCAAGAGTGGAAAGAGAGATGCCGACCTCATCTATCGCAAGGCCGCGAGAAAAGAGATTGAGGGGTACACGAAGACGACGCCGCCGCACATCAAGGCCGCACGCTTGCTTGCAAAAGCGGGGATCGAGATGGAATCGAACATCGTCGAGTACGTGATGACGGTCGACGGCCCGTACCCGGTGCAGCTTCAAGAGAAGGCACCGAAGAAGCTCGATTACGACAGCTACATCGAGAAGCAGATCAGGCCGATAGCGGATGCTATTCTTTCATTTTACGATGCATCATTCGACGACATGATCAAGGGCGCGAAGCAGCAGACGCTGTTTGGGTACTGAGATCACTTCTTTTTGTACTTCTCGCGCAATTCTCGCGTCGAAAGGAGCGAAGCGTCTTTCATGCGATAGCCCAGCTCTTTTGCGACGCGCGCGATGTCTCCGTTCGTCTTGCCTTCGATCTCGATGTAGGTCGGTATGCCTGCGATGGTGTCAAGCGAGACGCTCGTGTGGCCTGGCAACAGGTATTCGGTACGGCTTTTGTCGTGCGTGCGTAACTCGCGCATGCCGAAGCGATTGAGGATCTCGCGGCACTCGCCGTACGGTAAGACGCCGGTCTCGTATTCTTTGCTTGTGCGCACGTTTCCTCGCTTGATGTCGGTCTTGAGCGTGATTTCCGCGAGCGAATCTGGTTGCGGGATGCGGCCTTTGCTGCGCAGACGCAATCGCATGCCTCGTCCTTCGATGCTTTTAATTCCGTTTGGGATGTGGTAGATGCCTTTCTTCTCGACGAGCCCTATCTCGTTGAAGATCTCACGCAACTCGAGCGGGTCTTTCACCGTCGCCTGAAGGAATTGTTGCGCTTTGCTGTCGATGAAGGAAAGCGTCCCTTCTCCTTCGACCGCAGAGAGTGCGATAGGTATGCCTGGCTTGCCGAAATCATATGCGGTGATGCGCATCACGCCTTCGTATTTTTTTCGCGCATCGAGCTTCTTGAGACGATCGATGACATCCTTGATGTCGACGTTCTCGAATTTCGCTTCTCGCTCGATCTTCATGGTTGGAGAGAACTCACGACTGCTTTTTGAGCATTTCGTCGATCAGTTCGGTTTCACGGCGTACGCGGATTTGTCGACCGCCTGCTGGGTCGCGATCGATTCGACCTCCGGTCGTGCGGCGATCGAACGGATCTGCTCAGGCATCGCGGATGCGACGAGCGCGCGAAAGAAGTGCTTAGACGGCGCGTACACGATGCGCTCGCTGTCGAGATACGCGGTGAGGTCGCGCATGCCTTCCTCTTGCGTCATGTTAAGAGTTTCGTTGATGGGGGCTGGGCTTTGGACGACCGTCGCGTCGAGTCTGTTCAACGCATCGATGTACTGCGCGCTCATCCGCCAACGGATGCGCACGAGCAGGGGTTGATCCGATTTCGCTTCCGAAAGCAGCTTTTCAAGCTTCGATGAGATGCCCATATGTCTGCGAGAGGTCGCGCGTCGCTTATGAGCATTTGCGCGCAGATACGGAAGAAGAGAGTTGCGTTGTTGGAAATCCGTCACAGCTGCTTGTAGTACCCGGGCGACATCTGCTTGACGTACCCCAGCATCTCGAGCGATTTGAGGATGGAGAGCGTCTGCTCGTCGGAGATGCCTTCCATCTCCGCGATGGTGAGGATCTTCGCCTTCTGCACCTGGCCATTGCGGTCTTTCACCAGCGCACCGAGGATTTGGAGGATCTTCATCTGCATCTCCATCTCGTTCTCCTGCACGACGCGCGAAGCGAGCTTCCGCTGCAGGCTCATAGCGTCTTCGAACGTCTCAAGTGACATGACTGTAAACTCCCCTTAGTGCGTGGTTGCGGTTCCTGAGTATAAAATGATTTCCCCTCAGTATACGAAAAAGGGAACTGGAAAGGGAAGTGTTTTATCCTCGGACGTCTGGAGTGGCGGGTGAGGTGAGTGGTATGTCTCTAGAGGATGTTATCGAGCTTCCTGTTCTGTTCACAGATAGAGCGGTTGTGGCATTACAGAATTTCGAGAGTGAAGAAGGAACGATCCTTCGCATCGGCGTGAAAGGCGGCGGTTGCTCGGGTTTCGAGTACGATGTCGCGTTCGATACGCCGCGAGAAACTGATGGTCGCTATGAGCATAACGGCATTCCGTACATTATCGATCCCGTGAGCGAGCGCTACGTGCACGGCACCGTCCTCGACTACGATGTATTCACGGGTTTCAAGTTCGCGAATCCCAACGCGACCGGTTCGTGCGGCTGTGGTCATAGTTTCAACGTGGATTGAGCGTTCTGTCGAAAGCCTCAAGAACATTTCTTCTTTTTTCACATTCGTGAAGGATCTCGATGCCGAGTACGGGACATTGTGTACCGCAGTATCTCCTGACGATCCGCATGTCTACACTGCCGCAACGGTGCTCGATTGGGCGCACAAGCGTCGGTTTCCTGTTCGACGCGATGCGGATAGGCTCAGCGTACTGTGGCTTGAGCGATCCGCGCCAGAATCGCCAATCGAATATCTCCACAGCGTTCCCGGCACGATTCATGTACTGCCCGGATCGACGTTTACCCTCGTGACTGCATACACGTATCCGGATTGCAAGCCGGTACAACGATACTATCGGTTGTGTTTTTCGAGTATGGACCTTGAGCACGTGCTCACGACGCTGTTCGATGAAGCCGCATGGCCTGTGCGGCACTGAACGGCGGGATTTATATATCGTCGAGAACGGTACGCGTTTGGGTTTAGGGTTAGTCAATGCAGCTACATACTGCCATAT
>CAZIKW010000036.1:0-13547 GCA_964540015.1 uncultured Methanosarcinales archaeon
TGGCGCAGGAAGAGGAAGGCCAGCGCCGTTTTGAGAGCGCCTTGGCGCGCATGGGTGAATTGCAGCAAGCATTCGAGCCGAAGATCGAATGAGTGGTGGTGTGTCGTGTTCGGATTCCTGAAGGACAAACTGAAAAAAGCGATCGGCGCATTCTCTACCACCGCGAAAGAGGACGTGAAGGAAGAGGTTGTCGAAGCGCCAGTAAAGAAAGCTGCACCGAAGAAGGAAGTTGCGAAGCCGAAAGTCGTCGAGAAGAAGCAGCCAGAAGCGAAACCCGTTGTAAAGAAAGAAGCTTCCGCTGTCAAAAAATCTGAACCGAAAGCCGCACCGGCCCCGAAGGTACAGGAGATCAAGAAACCCGTCGAGAAAGTCGTTGAGAAACCGGTTGAGCGCAAGCCAGAGCCGAAAGCAGTCGAGAAAGAAATCGCAAAGCCAGCGCCTGCGAAACCCGTTGCTGCCCCGAAAGCTCCGACGCCACCGCCCATTGTAAAGAAGCCAGAACCGAAGAAAACAGAACCCGTTGCGAAACCTGCAAAGAAGAAAGAAGAACCGAAAGCAGAGGAGAAGAAGGCAGGATTCTTTGGCAGATTGTTCGGCAAGAAAGAGGAAGCAGTCGTAGCGGCAAGCGAAGCGGTCGCCCCGCACGTTCCTGATGCAGAAGATATTCTTGAAGAAGAAGACGAGGATCAGACTGCAGATGCACTTTCGAGCGTGATGGACACCTACACGCAGGAAGAGACAGAAGAGGAAGAGAAAGCCGACGAGGAGGCTCCTGAAGAAGAGCCGGTGGAAGAAGAGGAAATCGAAGAAGAATCCCCTGTCGAAGAAGAAACAGAAGAGAAGAGCGGATTCTTCGGCAAGCTGCGTGACGCCGTCACGAAGCGCACGTTGTCGACGGAGAAGTTCGATGAGATCTTCTGGGAACTCGAGCTCGCGATGCTCGAGAACAATGTGGCAGTCGAAGTCATCGAGAAGATTAAAGGAGATCTTCGCGAAGAACTCACTACAGGGAAAGTTTCGCGCTTGGATCTCGAAGGCCAGGTCACGAAGCGTTTGAAGCAATCCATCGAAGAATTGTTCGACGTACCGACGTTCGATATGATCGAGCGCATCAAGAAGGCGTCGAAGCCGTTTAAGCTCTGCATCATCGGCGTGAACGGTGCAGGAAAGACCACGACGCTCGCGAAGATCGTCAAGAAGCTGCAGGACAACGACCTATCCGTGGTCGTCGCTGCCGCCGATACGTTCCGCGCCGCCGCCATCCAGCAATTAGGCGAGCACTGCGAACGCTTGGGCGTGAAGATGATCTCGCAAGGCTACGGCGCGGATCCTGCCGCCGTCGCGTTCGATGCCATTAAGCACGCGGAATCGAAAGACATCGACGTGGTGCTGATCGACACCGCCGGACGCCTGCACTCGAACACGAACCTCATGGCGGAGCTCGAGAAGGTCGTACGCGTCTCAAAGCCTGATATGAAACTCTTCATCGGCGAGGCCACCACGGGTAACGATTGCGTCGAGCAAGCGAAGACATTCGATGAACTCGTCGGTATCGACGCGATCGTATTGTCGAAGGCAGATGTGGATGAGAAGGGCGGCGCTGCGATCTCCGTCTCCTACGTCACGGGGAAGCCCATCTTGTACCTGGGCACAGGGCAGAACTACGAAGACTTAGAAGAGTTCGATAAGGAGAAGGTCGTGGGAGCGCTGGGATTATGAACGAAGAGATTTCTGTCACTTATGAAGAATTCGAAGCTCTCTTCAACATCACGAACTCCTGGCAATCCGATCCTGAGCGTGCATCCGACGGCACCCCAGAAGGTCTCGCAGCGCAGCGGCAAATCTTCACGCGGCTCGGCGAGAAGGGACTCATCAAGATTGATCATCGCGAAGGCCAGATCTACGGCGCTGTCGCGACGCAAGCGGGCGAGAACGTCTTGCGTGAACAAAAGTATCGGGAATGGCTCGAAAAGCTTCATTGAGAGCATAGCGTTTTGTAGCCATGAAGGGGATACCGAGTACATCTTCGAGAAAAAAACTGCGAAAATCTTATATATGAACACCGTATTAATACGGCATATATGGTCCAAGCAATCATTAATATCACCGAAGAATCGAATCGCGTGCTGAACATCCTCAAGGCAAAGCACGGCTTGAAGGACAAATCGGCGGCAATCGACATTATGGCACAGGAGTACGCCAAGGAACTTCTTGAACCTGAATTGCGGCCACAATACGTGGAGAAAGCCTCCCGTATCATGCGTCAACGTCGCATCGCGATCGGCACTGTAAGCGATCTGCGCAAACGGTACAAATAGATGTATACGCTCGCGGTCCGCGATGGTCTGGATAAGACGCTGCGAAAGCTTTCAAAGAAGAACCCGAAGCAGCTTGAGATCATTTTCAAGAAAGCGGAAGAGATCCTGAAACAACCGCAGCACTACAAGAATCTCCGTGCACCCTTACAACACTGGAAGCGCGTACATATCGATGCGAGCTTCGTGCTCGCGTTCTCAGTGGATGAACTTGCGAAGGTCGTGACGCTGGAGGATTACGACCACCACGACAACATCTACGAGAAACGTCAATAATAATCTACATCTTCCTACTATCATACGCCCAGTGCATCAGCGCCTGCCTTTGCTTTCGTCGACAACCAAGCTCCCCCGGCGCGCATCCCGCTTTTAATTGCGCGATATGTCGCGTCATCGCTTTCCAGCGCTTGATCTGGCGCGCATCATCAGGATGGCGTCGCCCGGAGTAATATCGACAATACCACTGGAACCAACCACGGGGATCATCCATATGGATCCAGTCCTTCTCGCGCCAGTACGATAATGGCTTTGACGCGTCCACACCGAAGAAGTTCAAGGCAGGGTCTTTACGCAAAGGACTCGATTTCGCTTTCGTGAACCAATCAGCAGGAAACTCAGCCGTGCAATCCGTCATGTACTTCCCGCCAAAAACACCGAGAGCCAACATCTCCTTCGGGGTCAACTCCGGCTTGAACTCGGGATCGAAATGCTTTCCCATCGGCTCCGTCCGCGTGTACGCATAGCCGCGCTGCATCTTATCATTGACGAGAACCTTCACACCCATACGCACCACACAAAGAAGAGGAAAATAAAGAATCTACTCCTGCACTTCAAGCGTGCCGAACTTGCCTGCGGAAACCGAGATGCGGCCCTGGAACTCGTTCGCCCAGCCCTTGACAATAGTAATAGTATTGCCCACTTCGACCTTCGCGATATCGTCGTTCCAGAGCGATACGGTGATCTTGCCCGTGTCGTCTTCGCCCGTCACATCGCAGACTTTCAGTTCACCGCCGCGCACATCGCGCACGATGTCCTTGTACGTCACTTTGAGAGTGATGGTGTCGACCGGTCCTTTGCCCTTGATCTCGTTCGCTTTCATACCTGATAGGACCAGCGTACGGTTTAAATACCCTCCGCGATTCGCGTAAGGATATGCCCAACCCCCACGTCACCCTCAAGACAACGCTCGGCGACATCCAGATCGAACTGTTCCTCGAGACCATGCCCATCACGGCAGGCAATTTCAAGAAGTTAGTAGAAAAGAAGTTCTACGACGGCACGGGATTTCACCGCGTCATCCCCGGCTTCATGGCGCAGGGCGGTTGCCCACGAGGCGATGGCACGGGCGGTCCAGGCTACGAGATCAAGGATGAGTTCACGAAGCAGAACCGCAATTTCAAAGGCACATTAAGCATGGCGAACGCCGGCCCGAACACTGGCGGATCGCAATTCTTCATCAACGTCGCAGACAATAACTTCCTTGACACCAAGCACCCGGTCTTCGGGAAAGTGACCAAAGGCATGGATGTGGTAGAAAAGATCGTGAACGTCCCGCGCGACCGTAACGACCAGCCACGAACGCCAGTCAAGATCGAGAAAGCGACGCTCAGTTAGTTATCGCAATACCGGGTAGTGCGTTAACCCCTCACGCCACATATGTCGCTTGATGCCAGCATAGTGCGACAGTAAGTGCGCTTGGAGCGCGATCTGCGAGCGAGAAATGTAAGCCGGAATGCGAGAGAGAGCATACACCGCAGCGTCTTTCTCTACCACATCATCGAAACGAAGGCGATGCGCCTGTTGGTGTACGGTATAGTTGAAGGGTGTGCTGCGCACGGTCCCCGTGAGATACAGCGGACGGTCTCGCGGAACAACGGCGGTATCGCAGGAGCGGACGCGCGTCTGTGCACGGGTACGCTCATCAAGGGTAACGGCGAGATCATCAAGAGCAGCGATACTACCCGCGAGTCGAGCGTTGCCAAGTAACGCAGAACGGAGCGCGAGGTGTTGGCTCTCGCTCAAACGCACATCGCAACTCACACCCCACTCTCTGCGTGCCCAGAGTTGTTTCGTATCAACGGGACGCTCAAGTAAACGATGGAGGGAGGTGAGCACGGGTCGGCATTTCGCAAGCAAGATCTCAGGGATGGATCCTGTTTCAAGCGCATGCCGCATCGAGCGTACGTACCGTGCCGTGTCCTCGTATTTACGCGTATCGAGGGCTCCACCCGAAAAGACGCTTAAGGAATGAGGTCGGAAATCCTCAACAGAAAAGAACGTACCATCGGAGAATCTCTCCGTCGTCCAGTCAGCGTCCACACAGACATGCGCAGGCAACCCATCAAGCACACCACCTGGCGTGCCCGTGAGGAGCACCATCCCCAAAACAACATCGTCACCCACGCACTCGAAACCCCATCTGGGGTTTAAGACCGTTTCTCCAGAACTCCGCGCAACAGTTTAAAAAACACCGCAGAATACGTCAGGAGATAGTTCGACGACCACCAATATCCACCATATAGAAAATAATTATGATCGAATACCAAACGAGCGGCTACCCGGAGGAAGAGATCCTCGAGAACCTACACCCCTTCGTGCGCGAATGGTTCGTCGGAACGTTCGGCACCTTCTCTCCACCCCAGCGCTTCGCCATCCGTAATATCCAGCTCGGCATGAATTGCCTCATTAGTTCCCCGACCGGTTCCGGAAAGACCCTCAGCGCATTTCTCGCGGTACTCAACGAGCTCGTCGTAAAGGCGGATACGGGAACACTCACCGACAGCATCCAGTGCGTGTATGTGAGCCCATTGAAGGCGCTCGCGAACGATATCCACCGCAACCTGACCGAACCCCTCGCAGCCATCACGCTGATCGCAGAACGCTATGGAAGGAAGCTCGATATCACGGTGCGAACCCGCACAGGAGATACGACAGCGTACGAGCGCCAGAAGATGCGTGACCGACCGCCGCACATCCTCGTCACGACCCCCGAATCCCTAGCTATCGCGCTCACGAGCCCGAAATTCAGCGAAGCATTGCGCACAACGCGCTACGTCATCGTGGATGAGATCCACGCCTTCGCGGAGAACAAGCGAGGCACGCATCTCTCGATCACCCTTGAACGCCTCACCCGCTATGCGGTGTTCACGCGCGTCGGGCTCTCGGCAACGGTCGCCCCCCTTGAAGAGGTCGCGAAATTTCTTGTCGGCTATGAGGACCAGGCGAAAAAGCTGTTCCGTCCATGTCGTATCGTGAGCGCGGACCGTCTCGAAGGACCCGACGGCGAGCCGTTTCGAAAGCCGCTCGACATCCAAGTGCTCTCGCCAGTCCCAGACCTCGTCGATGCGTCGCACCCGCAGATGCAAGATGCGATGTACAGCCTCATCCACCGCCATGTGCAGGAGCATAAGACGACACTCATCTTCACGAACACGCGAGCCGCGACGGAGCGCGTCGTGCACCAGCTCAAGGACCGCTATCCGGGATTCTACGGCAACGTCCTCGATTCCGACGAGGATGCGGAAACGCAAGCAGCGGCGCTCGCGCGCGAAGAAGGAGTAGAGCTCCCAGAAGAAGAGCAAAGCGCACAACCTCCTATCGTTGAGCGCAATCAACCGAAATCGCTGATCGGCGCGCACCACGGTTCGCTCTCGCGCGAGCATCGATTGCGTATCGAGAATATGCTCAAGGCGGGCGAGCTGCGCGTCGTCGTCTGCTCCACCTCTCTTGAACTCGGCATCGACATCGGAGCCATCGACCTCGTGCTCCTCTTAGGCAGCCCCAAATCCGTCGCACGCGCCCTGCAGCGCATCGGGCGCGCAGGCCACCAGCTGCACGCGACAGCGAAGGGACGCATCATCGTGCTTGACCGCGATGATCTCATCGAATGCGCCACGCTCGTGAAGACCGCGCTTGAGCGCATCATCGACCGTATCGATATCCCCAAGCGCTGTCTCGATGTGCTCGCGCAGACGCTGTATGGGCTCTCCATCGAAGGCGTCATGACCGTCGATGAAGCGTGGCATGTCGTGACGCGCAGCTATTCGTTTGATGGGCTCACCAAACGCGATTTCGACGCGGTGCTCACCTATCTCGCAGGAGAGACGAAAGGGCTTGAAGCGCGTCATGTGTACGGGAAGATCTCGATCGATCGCGTCGCAGGCACCTTCCAAAAGCGCGGGAAACTCGCGCGCTTGATCTATCTCACGAACGTCGGCACCATCCCCGACGAGACGAGCGTGCGCGTCAAGATCGGTGACGTGACCATCGGGACCATCACCGAAGACTTCAACGAACGCATGAAACCGGGTGATGTGTTCGTCTTGGGCGGTGAAGCGTACGAGTTCCAGTACAGCCGCGGCATGACCGCCCAAGTGCGCCCGTCAGCAGGGCGTCTCCCGACCGTCCCCAGCTGGGTGAGCGAGTCGTTGCCGCTCAACCACGATCTCGCCCTCGCGGTGCAGCGGGTACGCCGGTCCTTGTCGCAATTATGCGAGGAGGGGAAGAGCGCGACGGAAATCGCCGCATGGGTGAAGAGCGCTCTTCCCGTCGACGAGCCCGCCGCGCGGTCTATCGCCGCGTACGCGACTGACCAGCACCGCTACAGCCGTATTCCGCATCTGCATCGTATCGTCATCGAGCATTTCCGGGATGGCACGAAGAAACACACGATCGTGCACGGCGTCTGGGGTCGTCGCGTGAATGATGTGTTGGCGCGAGCGGTCGCGTTCGCGAACGCGAAACTGACCGGTCGCGATGTGGAGTTGACCGTGACGGATAACGGATTCACGCTGCGTTCCGCGCAGCCCATCCACGCGATCCGCGCGTTACGGCTCCTCAAACCAGAGGATCTCGACCGGCTCATGGAGCAAACGCTTGAGCGCAGCGAAATCCTCAAGCGTCGCTTTCGCCACTGCGCGACCAGGTCGCTCATGATCCTGCGCTCGTACAAGGGCGAGACGAAGTCCGTCGGCAAGCAGCAAGTGTCGAGCCAGATCATCTTCTCGACCGTCAAGGGTCTCGGTCGCGAGTTCCCCATCCTCAAAGAAGCGTACCGCGAGATCCTTGAGGATCTTATGGATATCAAGCATGCGAAAGAAGTCTTGACGCGCATTCAACCAGGCGAAATAACACTCGAAGAGCGCTCGACGGAATTGCCCAGCCCCTTCGGGTTCGGATTAGTGCTCCAAGGATACGCAGATCTCCTGAAGGTCGAGGACCGTATCGAATTCATTCGCCGGTTGAATCGCATGGTCATCGCGGAGATCAATGGTGAGAAGCAGAAGGCCACCGACATCATGCCCAAAGTCGAATTCACGTATGAGAAACTGTGGGAAGAGCAATCATCGATGGACAAGCTCAAAGCGGACGACTACACCGCGTTCCTGCATGAGCAAGTTCGTAACGTATCACGCAAGATCTCGCTTGACGCCGATATCGTCTATCACTTGCATCGTTTGATCGACGGTGAGGAAACGAAATACCCTGAGAAGTTCGCGCTGTGGATGCGCACGCTCATCACCGGAACCGTGCCGAAAGTGTGGCCGGATGAATTGGTGAAATTATTTCAGGAGAAAGAGAAGACGTTGTGAGGGCCGGTACAGCATGTTGCGTTCGACGAGCGTACGCGCGCACCTCGTCACTTGCGGCACATAGGTCCTGCAGGAACGTAGTTGTCGCGTAGTCGCTCTCGACGACGTCTGCTTCGATCGCGCGTTCGAGGATCGGACGGTACGGTTCGAGCGCAGCAGGCCCTGTCTTCTTCGTTTTCTGGTCGATGAACGCATATCGACCATACAGGACTTGGCGGTGCAGAGGTGCGAAATGATCATCTCCTTTGTGGAGCGCAGCATACATGTCAAAGAGATCCCGGGCGAGCGTAATCGCGAGCGCGGCGCGGTCATCTTCAGGCAATACCGCAATCTGACGCTCGGTCGGATGGTGCGTAGCGAACGCATCGAGCTTGCGCGTAGGGACAAATTCCAAGCTCCCCGTCATATACCGTGATGCCAAGAGATCGCGGTCCTGAGGGTTCAAAGCGATGTGCTGCTCGAAGGCCGCACGGAGCGCACCGACGGGGCGGAACTCTCCGAGATCGATCGTGCGTACCGCACACCCACCATGAGGCTTCTGCGTGACACCGACATTAGGGCTTTTGAAATCGGCATCGATATAGCCCGCTGCCGCGGTCTTGCCGACCATCGCACACGTTGCATCGACAAGATCAGCGATATGGAGGGCGGCGTTGAGCGAACCTCGCCCAAGCGAGCGCATGGAAGTGCGTAATGCGCGCTCGAGCGTCACATCATCTTGCGATTGATAGAGTGTGAACGCATCGCACCCCTCGGAGATACGCTCAAACCCGAAGCCGATGATTGGAGCGATTGCAGTCTCCAACGTCGCATCAAGAGAAGTACCGAGAATGCGACCGAACTGACCGGCCGACATATGGACGGCGACGCGGTATTTCTCTTCGAGCGCGGCGACACGACCATACGCGCGATCGCGTTTCGTCTTTTGGTCGTTCGCAAAACGCTCACCGATCGATGTGTGCATCTCCTTCGGCAGCGTCTTGAGCGATTCATGAAGCGATAAGTCGGCAAATGATTGCGATTCTGCCAAGCTCTTCACGGCGCGATGAGCGTCCGCGAGAGCAGTCGATTGAAGAGCGATATTGGTATCGAGATAGACGCGGCGCACCAGCTGTTGGCGCGTTCCGTCCGACATAACAAGTTCGACCGCGTTTACTCGCGCATACGCGCCAGTACCAAGCTCTTCCCCCATCACGAGACGGGAACCCGATGGGAGCGTGTGCACGAATTCATGCACGTCACCCAGGTAAGAGAGGCGACCCCTGCGATGAAGGAATCGCGCATAGCGGTCCTTCAGATCCAACGCCATCACGTATGGGTCAAGCATGAGGTAAAGAGCATATTTCCATTTAAATATCTTTCTCTTTGTAACCACTCTTAAGTAATTACATTACCAAATTATCCAAGACAACCCCTTCCAGCCTCCAAATACCCACACATACCACGAAATCCTTAAATAGGGCTCTCGACGGCGAACGAGGAAATGGCATTCGACGATGAAGGAGGACAGGAAGACAACGACTCCGGCGTCTACGGACACGACGCACGCGAAGACCTCGCCGAAAACGACGAGATCAGCCCGGAGGAAGGTGCCTTCATGGAAGGCTACGACCAGACTCCTGAAGACGAAGAAGAGACCGAGAACGAAGCGTACGACGCGGCGTTCGGCGCTGAAGAGACGGAAGAGACCAAGTTCGAGGAGGAAGAAGAGCACTCCGCGGACGACGGCGACGCAGGCGATGAGTTCTGATTCGTTCTTTGTCCTAACTTTTCTTCAGAATTTTTCCGAGTCTACCGTCGTTCCTTCGCTTCTGCTGAGACGTCAACGATGAACGCATCGAGGGCTTTCTCGCCAACGACTACATTATCACGTGTGCGCACATTGATGGTCTGCGCCTCGACCTCTTTGTCACCGACCACGAGGATGTAATTCACCTGATCGAGCTGCGCTTCGCGCACTTTCTTGTTCGTCGTCAATTGACGGTCATCGAGTGATGCGCGCAATCCGGCCGCTTTGAGCTTCTCGACCACTAATGCGCCGTACGCAGCGTGGCGATCCGCGATGGGTAAGATACGCACTTGTTCCGGAGATAACCACAGCGGGAACTTCCCTGCGTAGTGCTCGATAGCGACGCCGAAGAAGCGCTCAAGCGATCCCAAGACCGCGCGGTGGATCATGACCGGCGTGTGCTTGTGCCCGTCGTCGCCTTCGTACGTCAATTCGAAACGACGAGGAAGCTGGAAATCGAGCTGCACGGTCGCCGTCTGGAACTCGCGGCCGAGCGCATCCTTGACACGGATATCGATCTTCGGTCCGTAGAACGCGCCGTCGCCAGGGTTGATCGTGAAGGGGATCTGCAACTCCTCAAGCACGCGCGTGAGCGACGCTTCCGCCTGCTCCCAGAGCCCGATCTCACCCATGAACTTCTCAGGGCGAGTCGAGAGAGCGACGCTGTGCTCCATCTTGAACGTCTCGCCATACACGTCGCGTACGAACTCGAGCACACCCTTGATCTCGTCCTCGATCTGCTCGGGCATGCAGAAGATATGCGCGTCGTCTTGGGAGAACTTGCGCACGCGCGTCAAGCCAGAGAGCGTTCCTGACAATTCGTTACGATGTAAAGGAGCGAAATCCGCGATACGGAGCGGCAAATCGCGATAACTGCGCGCTTCATTCCCGTAGATCAGGCAATGCGAGGGGCAGTTCATCGGCTTGAGCGAGAACTCACGACCTTCTACTTTGAGCAAGAACATATCGTCGCGGTAGTGCTCCCAGTGGCCACTCGTCTCCCACAGCCCTTTCTCATAGAGCAATGGTGTGACGACTTCTGTATAGCCGCGCTTTGCGTACTCCTCACGGATGTACTGCAAGAGCGCGTTATAGACAATAGCGCCCTTCGGCAAGAAGAACGGAGCGCCCGGCGAATACTCGTGGAACATGAGCAATCCCAGTTCCTTCCCGAGCTTGCGATTATCACGCTTCTCGTCTTCCGCGAGCATCGTCAGGTGCGCATCGAGCTCCGACTTCTTCGCGAAGCAGAAACCGTAGATGCGCGTCAGCTGCTTCTTCGTGCTGTCCCCGCGCCAGTACGCTTTCGTGACCTTGTCGAGCTTGAACACCGCCGGCCATCCCGTGTGCGGGCAGTGCGGACCGCGGCAGAGATCCGAGAACTCTCCTTGCGTATATTTCGACAATCCCGCCGCGGCATGCTCTTCGATAAGTTCCGCTTTGTACGGATTCTTCCCGAAATCATGCATCGCTTCGTGCGCGTCGTGGTAATCGTGGCGCTTGGTCGGGAATTCTTCCTTCACGATCTTCTTCATTTCCTCTTCAAGCGCAACTAAATCCCCATCAACTATCTCAAGGTTATCGAAATCGTAGTAGAACCCGTGCTCGATTGTCGGGCCGATCGTTGGCAGCGCATCCGGGTACAAGCGCTTGACCGCTTGCGCCAAAATGTGCGCGCAACTGTGGCGAATAACTTCGATTCCTTTGAGCTCTTTTGGCGTCAGCAGCTTGAGCGCGGCATTTTCCGTAATAGGACGGTCCAGATCGACGAGTTTCCCATTCACTTCCGCCGCGACGCAGTTCTTCGCCAAACCGACGCTGATATCGGTCGCGACTTCACCCGCCGTCGTCCCGTCAGGATACTTCTTCGTATTTCCGTCAGGGAAGGTGATGAGGATGGCCATTTCAAGCACAAGAACTGGAGAGTGGTTTTAAATGGGTTGTGGTGGGTGTCCACTACCGCGGAGGCAACCCGAGGAAGTCGTAGATCTCGCCTGCGCGTTCAGGATTCAGCGACACATGCCATTCGCCTGTTTTCTTCATACGAACCAACCATCCGCGATGAAACAGCCCCTCAATCACCATACGGGTCGAACGCTCTCCGCGCAGATGCTTCGGCAAACCCTTCACGAGATTCACTTCTTCCGTGTGCGAACCACCCCATTTCGGCGGGCTCATGTTCATGAGTTTACGGAGGATCTTCTCTTGAACGGCGCGTTCGAGCATACACGGACAGTCTGCAAGGTCTTCAAAACGGCTTTGGCATCCGCACCGGAAATCTTCCGGGAACCACGAATCCTTAAAACTCTACAATGATACGATAACATACCAAATATTAAATATGAGAACCGCATCTCCGAAATGCATGAGCACGCTTTTTCGCACCGCCATGGGCGACACCCCAAGCATTCGCATCCTCGAAACGCTGATCGAAGGACGGGGACTTGATCACTCGCTTACGGATATCGCTGAGCAAGCAGGCGTCGGCTGGTCGACACTCCATCGTCTCTGGCCGAATATCGAACGCAGCGGTTTCGTACGCGAGACGCGCAAAGTAGGACGTGCACGCATGTTCGTCCTCAATGAGACGCACCCAGCAGCAACGCAGCTCGTACGATTGTTTGATACGCTCCTCGCGGATGCACAACCGGTCAAACCTCACCGGCTCAAAACTACTACATAACCGACGCAAACCTTCTTAAATCACCCGTCGGTCCCCGCGACTGAACAAACGGGCGCTCACACTATGAGCTTCTGGAGCTGATCCTATGCACGGACATGACCATTCCCACACCCACGACGGCTGCGGCTGCGGCCACGAGCACGGCAAGAAGGAAAAAGCCTGCTGCGGCGACGGTAGCTGCGGTAAGGGCGAGTGCGGTTGCGCGCACGAACACACGCACGAGCACGTCCACAAGACCTCGCTCAAGCCGCGCGTCCCGAACACGACGGGCATCGTCGGCGACGGCGACACGGTTCTAGTCCACTACACCGGCACGCTTGACGACGGCGAAGAGTTCGACTCCAGCGTCGAGCGCGACCCGATCGAGGTCGTCATGGGCGAGCACCGCGTCATCAAGGGTTTCGAACTCGGTCTTCTCGGCATGAAGAAGGGTGAGAAGAAGAATGTCACTATTGAAGCGATGGACGCCTACGGCGACGTGAACCCGGAACTGCAGCAGGAAGTCCCGCGCGATGCGCTTGGGGAAGATATTGTCCCGGAAGTCGGCATGATGCTCGCGATGCAGCACCCGGCAGCACCGACCCCGATCCCGGTCCGCATCGCAGCGGTGTCAGAGGAGTCCGTCACGCTGGACTTGAACCACCCGCTCGCAGGCAAGCGATTGCACTTCGAGCTTGAAGTGGTAGAGATCCAGTAAAAGAAAAAAGGAGGATCCTTGTTTTTCGTTCTCTATTGTTCACTTCTTGACATGGCCGCGGTAGAATTCCGCGAGGAACATGTTCTTCGTAAAGACGCTCGCAGGAATGCCCACAAGGATGAACATCATCACGAAGAAGATCAACGCTAACGCCAAATCCTTCAGGAACGCGACGAAGTAGTCCAGGAAGTTCTTCACGACCACACGCACGAGGTCGAACTCGAAACAGGACGCGACCGTGCGCTTGCGCATGAAATTCATCGCGAGGATGGGGACGATGAGCAACGCGAGGATCACAAATACGAACAGGAGCGGTCCACCCCCACGACGACCTTCAAATGCGCCGAAAAGGAATGCGGCAGCGACCACCACCAAGATACCGGGGATTGCCTTCCAGAACATCTTCCAGCCCAAGAGAAAATCGTCACCATGCGCGATGCGCGGGAGCTTCACGTACTTGCCCTGCAGGAAC
>CAZIKW010000037.1:0-13331 GCA_964540015.1 uncultured Methanosarcinales archaeon
CCGTCGCGATACGTCTCGTACATGGTCTTCCCATTCAATCGAGGGATGTTGGGCCGGAGATAGAACCAATAGAACGTGCTGAAGGTGTCAAGGCCTAAGGCTTCGTTCGCCGTAAGGAGACGTGTGGCGAGCTCCGGGCCGAGGTCGGTCGTGAGAGAATCAAGATTTTTCCCCTTAATCGTTGCGATAAGCTCGTCTTCTGTTCGATACGTGCGATTATCATCGCGCTCGCCGTCTTGTGAGAACATACTCAGGAGTCCGACAAGACCGGGAAATGCACCTAACTGACTCACGCGTACTCATCCTCGGTATCGTACGCGCCGTTCATTGCTGCAAACCGCTCCGTGAAATACGTCATTACCTTGTCGCTGCCTTCGCGCGCATATGCGTCTGCCGGCGTGCCGCCGAGCGCGGGGATCGTGGTCTCGTAAAACCAGTGCACAAGGTTCTGCTTGGGAATCATGCGTGTGAGGAACGCGGTCAGGTCGTTGCCGGCTTCTTGGAACAGGTCTTCGATGGTTGGCATAAGAGCGTGGAGGTGTAAACCCTTCTTGAGGCTTGCGGCTAGAAACGATATTCCCGTCGGTGCCCACACCGTAACTTTATAAACGAATCCGGGTTTCCGTACCCTATGAAGACCTACGAGGAGATGCTCGAGCGCGCGAAGGAGATCCTGCCTGATGAGTCGCAGGAGACAAGCCGTTTCGAGGTCCCAAACGTCAAGGGCCACGTCGAAGGCGTCAAGACCATCATCAACAACTGGACCCAGATCGCGGATACGCTCCACCGCCGCCCTGAGCACATGCTCAAGTACGTACAAAAAGAGCTCGCGACCCCAGGAGAGATCATCAAGCTCTCCGTGGTGTTCGGTACGAAGTTGAACGCGGCCAAGCTCAACGAGAAGATCAAGCAGTACGCGGACGAGTTCGTCTTCTGCCGCACCTGCGGAAAGCCCGAGACAAAGCTCACGAAGGAAGCGAACGTGACATTCGTCGTGTGTCAAGCGTGCGGCGCGAAGAATTCCGTACAGAGCCGCATCTGAAACTGATTGTGGTTATTTCTCTCCACACGCCGGAAGATTTCCGGAAACGTCGGGATAATCGTTAAGAACTCACTTCTCTCCATGACTGCATGGTCCATTACTATCTCGATCTGGAGACGTATGGCAAGGGCGAGCGACCCGATCCGCGTAAGGATAAGATCCTCCTCGCGACGATCTGCCCTATCGATCCGCGTTCTGGAAAACCGCTCGCTGAACCGACGTTCTTACGCTCATGGGAGATTGGCGAAGCGGAGCTCACGAAACAACTCGTGCATCGGCTGTTTGACAACAATCAGTTCGATGCCGTGCCAGTGGGATTCAGTCTCGCATTCGACTTGTGGTTCCTCAAGCACAAAGCGATGCAGCACATGAAAGTGGACCTTGGTGATGATGTGTTCACCCAGAAACCCACGATCGATCTGAAGCATGCGATGGTGCTCGCGAACCGCGGCGTCTTCAAGGGTGTGGCGCTGGGCACCGACGGAAAACGCATCAAGGAGTGGTACGAGGATGTGGACCTCGCACGTATCGAGCGGTATGCGCAGGAGAAATTGGTGAAGTTCTCAAACGAGTACGCGAAGCTCGCGAAGAAGCTGCAACGCAACGCATAAGAAGGGAAGTATAGAAACGAGTACCATGACAGAGTCGGAGCTTGAGGTGCGATTGCGTGAGGAAAATGCGCGCTTGCAAAGGGAGAACGATGCAGCTCGCGAGTTGGTGCAATCGTACGTCGATCGCCAAGGGCATGACTGCTGCTGGTATCTGCCTGAGTTGTTCGACCCACTCGCGGAGGCGCTCGGCATCAAAGCCCGTCATCCGCAGAACCTACCGTCCAAAGAAGAGTTCTGCCGCGGCTGCACGAAATATCAGGCGCAGGTATATCCTCCAAAAGGAGAAGAGCGGATATAACGCGTGTAAGGAAGAATGATCAGAAATGTTCGTACATCCCGTCAGGCACACTAACGCCGGTGCCACTCATAACATATCCGGTCTCGCCGATTCTTAGCTCGTAGAAATCCGTTACGGCTTCATACGATGCAGCTATCGCATTGAACGCCCCTTTCGCTTCTGTGCGAGGAGTGACGACCTCATCTGGATGAGGGATGTGGTCATCATCATACGGTTCGGGGGTGTTCGGTCCCGATAAATCGACAAACACACGAATGGGAACGCATCGGACCTCTGTGATGAATTCCGCGACCTTTCTCTCAAGTGGCCCGTCGAGCATCAACGTATTGCTTGTGGCGACATGGTGGCGTGCCCACGTCTCGAACTTCATATCGTAGCAGTCATCATCGTAGCTTGCCATAATCGAGAGAAACGCCGTTTCCTTGAAGAACTTTACGGAGGGCTTTTAAACAATCGGATCCGACGAACGGTGATGAAGCTCATCACACACCCCGACGGCAAACGACGTTGCGCGTGGGCGAATCCGAAGAATCCCAAATACATTGTGTATCATGATACAGAATGGGGCGTCCCCGTCAAGGACGATCGTATCCTGTTCGAATTCCTCGTACTTGAATCTTTCCAAGCAGGATTATCGTGGGAGATCGTATTGAACAAGCGTGCGGGTTTCGAGAAAGCGTTCGCGAGGTTCGACCCGAAAAAAGTCGCTCTCTTCACGGAGAAGGATGTGCAACGCCTAAAACTCGACGCTTCTATCATCCGCAATGAAGCGAAGATACGGGCGACTGTCAATAATGCGAAGCTCTTCTTAGAGATGCAGAAAGAATTCGGTTCTTTTAGCAACTACCAATGGGGTTGGACGAAAGGAAAAGTCGTCAGAGGGAATTGGACGGAGAATGATGCGATTCCAGCGACGACACCACTCTCCGACGCGATAGCCGCCGACCTCAAGAAGCGTGGCTTCAAGTTCTTCGGCTCGACCGTCGTGTACGCGCACCTGCAAGCGACGGGCGTCATCCAGGATCATCTCAAAGGATGCTGGCGCTGGAAGTAAAGAGCGCTTCAGATCTCAACGGAACGCGGAGAACCAGCGCGTCTCAAGCGAACAATCACCCGTCGGCCGGATCTCTGTCGACGCGGGAGCGCACAATCCCGAACCGTCGTCTGCGCAAGCATCCGGGGACGAAGGGCACGTCACGAATTCGCGCGATTGGCACACGCGCACGATATCGAAGACACCGCTCACAAGGATACGATCAGTCGTCCCGCAGCTGTTGCACGCGATTTCTTGCCCCTGCGACCCCGCGCGAGAGCACATGCACGCGCGCTCCGTGCACGACGTGTCGTCGGGAATCAGGAGCGCAATGATAATCGAGGCGGCGAGCACAACGCCGAAGATAAAGGCGCCGATGCGCAGGCGTTTGAGATCGTTCATCTTCATCGGCGGACCTCACGGATGCGACCGTAGGGGATGAACCAGGAATCTTTTGTTTCTGCACGGCCCAACATGAACGTATCGAACGCCGATGGCGTCACCGCATACGAGACCTCTGGTCCGATGCGAATGCCATCGGGAGCGACTTCCTTCAATATCCCCGATACAGGGCCCCACTCATCCGATAATGGATCGGACGCGCCATACATCAGGAACACGTATTGGCCAAGGTCCTTCTGGGTGAAATCCTCGCGGGAAACCATGCACAAACGGAGTATATCGTCTTCAAAAACATTCCGTTTCAGAACCACGTCCCAAGCCCTGTCTGCGTCTCCTTGTCCTTTCCGAACAAGTCATCGATCTTACGACTCAATAACTCAAGATCCTGCTGCAAGTATGCGGACACGTTGAATTTTTTCGCGATCGAGATCGACGGTTCGAGATACTTGATCACAGAGCCTTCGCTGATCGTGAAGAGAATCTTCCCATTGCATTTCGTGCACCGACCAATGAGCGGTGGTCTGCGGAATTTCTCGTTGCAATCCACGCAACGCCATTCCTGCTGCGTGAATTTACGTAAATTACCTTTCGTGTCGCGGATGAAATGCTTCTCGATGACGAGGCGAGCCACGTCGGAGATATCGCATGCGCGGATCTTTCCCGCGAGCGTCATCTGACCCTCGAGTTTCTCCTGCATCGACGGTAATGTCTTATAC
Organism: uncultured Methanosarcinales archaeon; assembly: GCA_964540015.1. GTDB lineage: Archaea > Nanobdellota > Nanobdellia > Woesearchaeales > UBA525 > UBA525. The sequence goes on from CAZIKW010000037.1 coordinate 4,103, forward strand.
GCCGAGCACAGCACGCCTGCGTTAATCGACACGGTGTCGTGCGTGAACCCCATCCCCTCGAACTGCGCCGGCGTGTTGAGCGTATGCTCGAGCAACGGGATCTTGATATCGTACGGTTTCTTGTACGCTAACGCCAATTCGTACATCTCGATAGGATATCGCCATGCGCGGTCGGCATGGAACGCCATATCATCGACTTCTGCCGGGTTGAGGATGTACGTGATGACAAGTGGCGCATCCATCGTGCTCCCACGCGATTCGGGAAGGAACTTCGCGCTGAAATTCAAGAGCGTATCCATGAGCAATACGAAGCAGGACTCGTCACCATCGCAATCGCGACGCATTGCAGCGTGAAAGAGCGGATGCGCGAGGAACCCTTGCGTCTTTGAGAACCCGATGATGCGGCCCACCATACCCGCGGAGGTGTGCGGAGCGAGGCCGACGATATATTGTCCGACGAGATCGAGCGGCGCAGTGATGTTGTAGTACGCCGGCAATCCATACAGCAAACGCAATTCCTCGTCGATAAACGCTGCGACACGCATCAATACGACGTCCGCCGGCTCATCGGGCGCGTCAGGGCAGCAAGGGATGACGATATCCTGCGGTCGTAATTCGAGCACTTGATCCTCGCGTGTGAGCGGTTGTCCGCGGCAGTCTGTTTCGTACCCGAGTTCGCGCAAGCGTGCGGCAGGGACACCCACTTCATCAGGGCGAAAATGCGTCAGAGTGGTCTCGCTGCAGTCATAGCGGGTCGTCCCATCCTTGTTGACGGTAATGGTGTGCTTCGCGCGTAAGATTCCTTTGATGAGGTGCTCTGGGATGTGCGATTTGTTGCTCGTACCACGAACTCCCTTGATGAGATCCGGCCAGATACGGAAACCTAATTTCTTGAGCGATCCGTTAAAGATGCGCTTGATATCGACGGGACGGCGCAGTGAAGCGACCGTTTCTTTCTCGCCATTCCATCGCGCGATCTCTGTCGTACGCGATTCCGTCATCTGATCGCAGACTTCACAGCGCCCAAGCACCGTATCGGTGTTGCATGTTAGGCAGTGGCGAATGGGGAATTCCGCTGTGACCTTTCCTTTCTTCACCGCTTCCTGCACGCTACGCAAACGGCCGCCTTCATTCCCGATCGGGAAGAGACCGTGCGGGGAGCCGGTGAGCTTACGCATCTTCGCTTTCTCCGGTCGCCCATTCAGCCGGCATGTCGTCCGGCAGGTAGACCGCAGCGGGCTCACGGAACTGCACCGGGCCGAGTGCATTGACGAACGCGAGCGTATCCGTCTGATCTGCCGCTATCGCAGCCTCAAGTTTCGTGCGTGCATCTTCAAGCGATCCTTCGATGTCGAGCGCGAGCGCTTCGATGAGCATCGTCGAGAATCCTTCATCCGGAATGAGGCGTCGGAGGCCTGCGGTATCGTCCATCTGCGCGACACGGTGTGGGATACCGAGCACTTCAAGCGCGGTCTTGGTCTCCGGGTTCGCGAGGAACTCGACGCGTGTGCCACGCACGAGCAAATCATCGATGAAATGGCGCATCTGGGGCAGTTCTATCTGGCTCCAGAACGGTGTGAGGTTGGGATGCAGAGGGGTTCCTGTCGTGCGCGCGATGCGCAGCGCCTCTATGGTCGTCGGGAACATATGGAGCGGATCCGCAAGGAGAAGCGCGCAACGATCCTCCGGTAGTCCTGTCGCTTCAGCGAACGAGGCCGCATTCCATTCTGCGCCTTTCGTAACGACTGCACGCTCGACTTCCTGGATCCACCACTCTGCGCAGTAGCCGGCGGGGATGAGTGAATGATTACGATTGTAGAAATCACCGTAATTGATCAGGACGTCGCCGAGATAGATGATCTGCTCGATTTGCGAGCGCAATGCTCGCGCGATGGTCTCGTCTTGGAGCTGGAGCACTTGACCGTCCTTTAAGCGGACGATCGGACCTTCGAGCGTATCACAGGGCATGTACGATGCTGCTTTTCCGGGACGCTCCACTTTCAGCTGCGTCGCGCTCGCGAGGAAATCGTCAAGCACGATCATGGTGCACGGATGCACTCCCTGGCCTGAGTAGCCTGTCGCCCGTCCACGGCCGTAGCGCAGACGGAATCCGCCGGATCGCAATGGGTAACCGAAGACCGGACGTCCTGCGACGAGATCCTTGATATACGTGTAATCGGGAACGATTTTCGCGTCAGACGCCGTCTTCTTTCCTGCAGCCTTCATCTTCTTTTGGAGATCACAGAATTCCTTCATGAAATCCCAGTGGCCCATATCCATCGAAGCGCCCCATTTTTCCAGTTGTTTCCAGAGCTTCGGCGCTTTGAGCGGGATGCATGCGCTGTGGATAAGGCAGTAACCACTACGGATCTGGTTCGTCGGGACTCGAGGGAGATCTTTGAGGTTGATATTGGAGATGTCGAACTTCTCGCTCGCTTCACCACCGATCTCGACGGGTAAACGTTTCATGAGGAATTCCGTCTCTGGTTCGCTCGGGAAGTACTGAAGGTTCATGACGCGTTCGTGATAGTCGGAGATTTCGACAGCGCAACGAGCGATCTCTTTTTCTGTCGGGTCATAGGTGGCGAAACCCATCTTGACACGCACATAATCGGCGATGAGGACGCACACGGCCGCCGCCGTACCGCCCGCATTACGGATAGGGCCTGCGAAATTCAGGCAGAAATACTGTCCTTTACCGTCGAGACGGTTCTTGAGCTCGATCGTGTGCAAGCCTTCGAGCGGTGCTGATACGACACCGAGCGTGTGGTACGCGAAACCGACGCGCACGCCGATGGTCATCGCCGCAAGCTCATTGTCAAATGCGCAATATTTCTGCAGTGCGATCTCGTGTGCGATGACGAAAGAGACACGCCAATCAAGGACGCCGTACTGCGCTTCGAGGTCCTCGATGCGTTTCTCGATACCCGCGCCCTTGACTTGCGGCGCGATAACACTGATAAGGCCAATGACGCGCTCGGCTAATGTTCTCGCTAATTGCGCGCTGACTTCGAGCTCCGGATCGTATCCGAGCTTTCTCGCTTCGCCCGCTATTGCGTATGCGGCGTGGCAGTCATCGCGGAAGCGTCGGAAGTACTCCGTCATCGCCGGCGAGGCCGGTAAGCCGATATCGTCGTCAGTGGTCATGGGTAATAGTCCTGTCCTCCGAAGCTATCTGGGTGAACCAAGCGTACACTTTCAATATCGCGCTCTCGCTGGAGACGGTTACGCTCCTCTTCTGCCGCGTATTCCGCTCGAAGGCTATTCTCGAGTGATTTGAACGCGTGAGTGAAGCGATTGACGATATCTGGTGCGTCACTGATCTGCGTACTGAAAAACAATTCAATATCGAGTGAGTCGTTGCTTTGCTTGTCTGTTAGCGTGAGGGAATAGTTGTAACCTGGCGCGTAATGTCCAAGTAACTTCATGCTGGTCGTTCGGTGCTCGATACCTTCTGGGAATTGCGTATCGAGGGGTACGACCGCGTTATACGCGTACACGTTCGCTCCACGGTAATCCCATCCAACCTCGCGAGTGGAAATCTTCCTATTCACGACAACAGTCTGTTCCTTGAGGACCTCACAAAAATCTTCTGGGAGTATACCTGCGATACCCATTCCTTTCGTTCGTTTCCTGCGCTCCGCGGTGATCTTTGGATAGATCACCATTGTCGATTTTATTTCATTCATAACAACGCCTCCTTCTTGGCTTCGACGCTCTTTCGCCGCTCATCGGAATAGAAATTCATGATGCGCAATTCCCTCGTGCGCAGGTTCACGACCGGTAATTTCCCCGGTTGAGGTTCGAGTCCGCGCTTGATCTGCTCGTCGGACACATCATTCCATGCGCCGCAGTTGAGGACGGTGACACCCTTGTAGTTCGCGTACGCGACGTCGTGGATGTGCCCCGTCACGAGGAAATCGGGGACTTTATCGATAACCATCGGATCCTCTTCCGCGTCCGGCACGTATGTGTTGCAACCGTGCGTAGGCGAGAGGTGGCGCATCTTGAGGTAGAGCTTCATCACTTCCTGCGTCGCTTTCATGCCTCCTGCGTCTTTGATCGGTTGGATATTCGTCGCGTAGTAGACTAAGGAATATCCGTGATAGAGGAGGATATCGAAACCTGGGTGCGTCGCGGTCTTCTCGATATTCACCGTGCAGGGGTTTGAAAGAATATGGACATTCGGCATCGCATAAAGGTCTTCCGCGAAATCCCTGTACACTGGCAGCTGTGGCTCCTGTAATCTTCCCGCGTCGTGATTGCCTGAGATCATGATGATTTGGATGTGGTCGGGGATCATCTTGATGTAGCGCGCAAATTCACGGTATTGATCCTTGATATCGTGGATGTCGGAATCGTTTTGCTGATTCGGATAGATGCCGACGCCGTGGACGAGGTCACCGATGAAGATGACGTATCCGACCTTCTGCGCGGTCGCTCGCTGCTCTGGCGTTCCTACTTGTCCTGATAACCAGAGGATGACTTTCTCGAACTCCTCGCGCATGAAGAGTTTCGATCCCACTTCCACATCGCCGACGAAGACGACATGCGTGTCCGTGACGCCTTTCTTGAGCGGATTTGACGGTGGGACGTCAGGGAAGATGATGTGGTTCGCGAAGATGCCGCGATCGCTCGTCGTACCGATGAATCCGAGCACTTGGTCGAACGCGACCTCTTTCACCGTTTCGGATAGTTCGCGATTGTTCGGCCCGATCCATACTTCCGTCTGGCCGGTCTGGTCCTCGACCGTGAGGATGATGTATTTGTTCTTCGTCTCGCGTTTCTCGACGACCATACCGATGATGGCGACATTTTCTCTATCCTTCTTCCCAAGTGTCCGCGCGATGCCGACGACGTCCTGGAGTTCTTTCCGTTGACGAAGGATGCTTGAGAGCGCCTTGTAGCGGGCGTTGAACATCTTGATGAAATCGTCGATGCTCCGCTTCTTCGGTTTTTTCTCGTAATTCTTGACGATGGTGACAACGTGCTTACGCAAGTTCTTCGCGGATGCTGATTCTTCTGGTATGTCTTCCGTTTGCGCAATCGGTATCTGTTCCATCTGTTGCGTCGGAGGACCGACAATAAGCGGTGTTAGATCGCGAGTTTCGGCCACTTCGAGCGATCGAAGAATGGTAATGATGTGCTCTCGATCATCGAGATCGTTCAATGGTAACGTGATGCCACGCGTCACGCAGAGCGCAAGCAAGTCATCTGTCGAGAGCGTGAGGTAGTCTACCGTTGTCATGTGCGTTTCCCCTACTGAGGCTGCCGTAACGGCGTTCGGGGATGATGGATGGATCTATTATTGGTTATCTGGATAGTGGAGTGGATGAAAGAGCATGTTTTCTGGTCGTAGGGCTTCCCTATACCTCCTCACTACTTCCATCACTATCGGGTGTATATTCTCTCTTTTTTGATATTCATCAGTGGAAAGCGAATATACCATAGTAATACTCACACCCCAATTATACGTCATGTCGCTGTTCTTCTCGTCGTTCGCACGCAATACCGGCGTGTCGTGGATGTACAAGAGAGCATCTTGAAGGTTGAAACTAAGTACGCGTCCTATATCTGAATACTTCGTGTACCGTTGAGGGACGTCTCGTCCCGCCCCTATACCGTTGATTTCTGTTTCAAAAATCACATCAGCGATTTCCTTATAGGAAATACGGCCGGTCAACTCAGGTGGGTTGGTGCTTCGAACACCTTCTCCCTCGACAAAAACCGTTTCAGCCATATGGTGTATGTCTTTTACCATGCGCTCACTCTTCTTGCGATTCTTTTTTTGTGAATGCTGTTGTGTTCTCACTTCCTTCATCGAACGCTTCGAGCTTCTCCTGCGCGACCGCATCCGATAATCCGCTACCGTCTTCGAGTCCGAGCGCCGCGATCACTATCTCGCGCACGCGCTCCTGGAGGGATTCGGGCAAGCCGAGCGTGATCTCGCGCATGCGGCCGAATCGCCCCTTACTGATGACTTTCGCGTTGATGATACCAAGCATATCCATCTCAGCGATGATATCGCTGATGCGGCGCTGCGTCAGGGGTCGCTGTCCTGAAGCGGAGCAGACCTTCTTGTACACTTCGTACACATCTCCCGTGAACACATTCGTTCGCTTGTGCGACAGCAGCAATACGGCGTGCAATGTCGCGTGGAACTGCTTGGGTTGCGTCTCGATGACATCCACGATACGATCGCGTTCGATCTTCTCCTCTGCGCTATCGATGTGCTCTATCTGTACGATGAGCCTGGTGTCCCGCTCCGCGACCTCGCCCGCCACACGCAGGAGCTCCAGCGCCCGTCGTGCGTCTCCATGCTCGCGTGCCGCATATGCTGCGCATTTCGCGATAACTCCTTCACCGATCGTGCCTTCACGGAATGCGAGTGTTGAACGGTTCTGGAGGATTTGCTGCAATTGCGATGCGTTATATGGTGGGAAAATGAGTTCTTCTTCCGATAATGAGCTCTTGACGCGCGGGTCAAGGGTGTTTGAGAAAATGAGATCGTTTGAGATCCCGATAATACATACCTGCGCTTGGCGCAAATCGGCGTTCACGCGGGTAAGATTATAGATTATTTCATCACCGACTTTCTTCACAAGCTGATCTATCTCATCGAGTACGAGTATCACAACTTGTGGTTTCTCATCGAGCGCTCGGAAAAAGGTGGAATAGACCTCATCAGTAGGCAATCCGGTCGCTGGTAACGCCTTGCCAAACATACGTGCGAGTTCCGCTATCAAACGATATTCGGTGTCTGCGACACGCTTGAGCTTGCAATTGAGGTAGCAAGCACGAATAGGCACGCCTTGCTCTTTTGCGACTTCTATCATCTGCGATATGGTGTGGCGGACCGTAACCGTCTTACCGGTGCCTGTCTTACCATAGATGAAGAGATTGCTTGGCCGCTCCGTACGGAGGGCAGGCGCGAGGATCTTCGCGATGGTTTGAATCTGCTCATCGCGGTGCTGGATGGCTTCAGGGACGTAATTAGACTGTAGGATCTTCTTATCGCAAAACAACGATTCCGTCTTCAGGTAATCCCGAAAGAATGTCGTTATCTCTTGTCCCATTACACCCACCATCCCCCTACTCATGCTCCCACGGTTTCCCGTCGGATTCATGGTTCCCTTCCTCCATTCGAAATCGAGGTGGTATTTAAGTCTTCCAGTGGAAAGAACACGTATGTCGACGATGCTATATTGGCGTATTAGATATTAGAGGATATAGACCTCCCCCTCATTTCCTGTGGAAAGGAGTTTTTTACCTGTGGCGGTCTTGTATTTGACCTCCTATCTCTCGATGAGTTCTTTGAAATTTTTCCTTTTGGATCCGGATTTTTTGTTTTGTTTTCTTTCCAAACCTCTTTTTTTTCTTTCTATATAGTATATATTATAGATATCTTGTAGTAGAGTAGTAATATAGTGAGAAAATGAAGAGAAAGAACGAAACGAAGAGAGAAACAAAAAACACCATCAAAGAAGAAAAGAGACAAAGGAAGAGAGATCAGAACGAAACTGTTTGAAACATAAGAAACGAGGAAGGAAGAAAGGCAGACACAAACAAAGGCGAGGGAAAGGAACGAATGAGGAATGAAGTAGTCACACACAAAGAAAACAGTCAAAGATCAAGAGATCAACAAGAGCACCGCTTTACACCGAAAAAGAAGTTCCATAGGAAACCATGGGGAGAGGTACTCTGAAAGAAAAAGTAGAATATCACAGGAAAAAAGGATTAGCCAGCGTCCGCTTGGAACACGATAGTTCCATTACAACCGCCTGTCGCAGACGTATTTGGCGGGATAGATATCTGCCAATATGAAATATTCGTTGGAGCAGAACCAATTGCGGTCTGACGTGGAAGCGCGATACGTAAAGATTGATATGTCTCATTGAGCAGTTCTTTTATGGCATAGCCCGCAGTGCTATTAGAAGCGAAACGCAACACACCAGCGCTCAAGTTACCATTCGCACAGGAAAAGGAATTACCATCACCGAATTGAGCGCCATATCCAAGGACACTGATATTGATAGGGACATTCCCCACATTCGTAACATTCTCCGTCACGTTATCGCTGGTCTGTCCTGTCTGTAAAATGCCGAAATCAAGATAGGTATTGGTGATATTGATGGCATAAAGGGGATCGACGGTAGTGGTGAGGTATTCTATATCCCTGTGCCGGAAGACATCGTACGCGGTGATATCACAAGCCCACGTCCCATTGCGCGCGAAATACCACAGGGAGAATGAGCAGGAATAATTCGTTTGCGTACCGAACGAGCCGACCATTGCGCATGAAGCATTCGTGTAATGGGTGTTTGGATCATCAATCTGTGATGGAGAGGTGGTGTTGAGGTAGAAGCTGGCGTTTGCTCCCGTCATATACTGCGAACCATCCGGATGCGTGACGGAGATATTGCATTCCACCGTTTTCGTCGTCCCAGCGTTCAACACGATGCCGGTGGAGACAGAACTAGCGGTAATGGAAGGAGAATTTCCACATTGGCCATCCCATCGGCTGCCGTTACGCCAATACGTCTCGAAGACGGTGTTGCCGGTGCTGTTCGTGTACGCGATAGCGAATGTCTGATTGCACATACCATACCCGCTCAAGGAAGAAGCCCCCTCGACATCTATCAGAAGGCTGGAGACGCTTGGTGCTGTTGTTATGTTGAATGGTGCTGTTATTTGTGCTCCTGCGTTGTTGTAGATTGCTGCTTTTATTGTTGTGTCGTTGTTGTTTTGCCATGCAACGACGAATTCGCTGGCTCCGTTGTTTTCTATTTCCGCTGCTGCTATGCGGCTGTTTGTTCCTGCGGTGGTGTCGATGTCTGTTACTGCGAGTATGGTGGTGAGCGCGGCTGCTGCGAACGATCGCACGGTGATGGTGATATCTTGGTCGGTCGCGTCATAAAATGCCATCGCTATCCTATTGCTGCGTAAACCTGCGGTCGCAACCTGGCCGACCTCCCCCACATTGATGTCGATGTCCGCAGCAATGACCTGAATTGCTCCACCAGCCTGAACGATCCCGAGCGTCGCGTCATTATCTACATCATCGTAGAATGCATACCCCCAATGCGAGGAATTCACCGCAGCGCAAGAAACAAGATTCTGCTGTGTTGCTCCTGGCGTGATGGCAGTATCGACTTGACTCTCTGCGGTGATGGCAACGCCATCATGACCCCACATGCGGAAGTTCGCATCACCGTCGTTCGCATCCGCC
>CAZIKW010000038.1:0-1688 GCA_964540015.1 uncultured Methanosarcinales archaeon
ACACTAAGTAATGATTGACGAGAAAATCCCTATTCTTCGACGAGGCATACGTTACCAGCGCCCGGACGCGCCGCCGCCACCCGACGACCCGCCACCAAAACCACCGAATCCGCCCGACGACCCGCCACCGAATCCTCCGCCGCCAAAACCCCCCATGCCAGGACCACCCCAGTTCGATTTCCCTTTGGAGAACGCCATGAGGATGAACATGCACACGACCGACACGATCTGAAACGCAATCATGCTAATGACCACCGCGACGAGAATCGCGACGAGGTAGCCTGCGAAACGGATGCCGAATGCTGCGCCCGCTTTTTTCGTGAATAACCCAACGGTCGCTATCGCTAAGAGCAAGTACGCGACGCTGATGCCAAAACCCCACCCGATACCGGACTTCTGCTCGTTGTCGCGCTCTGCTCTTGCCGACGGATCTTCACCCGCGTATGCGGCGAGCGTTTCGAGCGCAGCCTTCGTTCCCACATAATAGTCGCCTTCACGGAATGCTGGCGTGATGATGTTACGGATGATACGACCGGAATCCAAGTCTGTGATCGCGCCTTCAAGGCCGTAGCCGACTTCGATGCGCACCGCACGTTCATCCTCAACGATAAGGAGCAGAACACCATTATCCGTCGCTTCATTGCCAATACCCCATTCACGGAACGTTCTTGTGGCGAACTCCTCTAAGGAATCGCCTTGAAGCGAGGGAATCGTGAGGACAGCGATTTCCGTCGTTTGATTTTCGTTGACGGAAATAAGGAATGATTCGAGATCAAGCTGCTCTTCTGGTGTGTAGAGCTCTGCGAGATCAGTGACAAACCCTTGCGGTGCGGGCGCGGTGAGCGCGAACACCGGCGTACACACGAAGAGGAAGAACGTAAAGCAAAAGAGAAGGAGCTTAACCGACGAGCTGGTCGCGGTCGATAGTCGGCGCATTTTCAGCCCCCGGCGTGGTCGCCTCGAGGTATGGTCGCGGCATGAAGCCAGCGAGGCGCGCGACGATCACGCTCGGTACGCGCTGTACCCGCACATTGTACTCCTTCACGACCGCGTTGTAATCCTGGCGCGAGACCGCGATGCGGTTCTCCGTGCCTTCAAGCTGGTCTTGGAGCGAGAGGAAGTTCTCGTTGGATTTGAGTTCCGGGTAGCTTTCTGCGACTGCGATGAGGCGCGACAATGCGCCACCGAGTTCTGCCTGTGCGTTCTGGAACTGCTCGATCTTCGCAGGGTCGGCCGCGTCATCGACGGATAACTGGATGCTGCCTACGCGAGCGCGCGCGTTCGTGACGTCGGTTAAGACCGTGCGCTCCTGCTCGGCGAACGCACCCACGACTTGTACGAGGTTCGGGATGAGGTCTGCGCGGCGTTGGTACTGCACTTGCACGTCGCCCCATTTCTGGCCGACGGTTTCGGATGCTCCAACGAGGCCGTTGTACGTAGAGCCCCACCAAAGTGCGATGATGAGAATGACGGCTGCGGCGATGCCGAGTCCTATCCACAAGCGGTTGTTTGCCATACGTTCAGGCACGCGAGAGCAGTACTTAAATATGACGGCGGACGATTACGGATTTGATGGAAGAGGGACAGCGAAAGATCATGCTTTTGACGCTCGGCACGCTCGTGCTCCTCACGGGCATTCGCACGGCTCTTACCCGCAATGTGCAAAGTCTGCAAGCACTTCAATACGC
>CAZIKW010000038.1:1698-5953 GCA_964540015.1 uncultured Methanosarcinales archaeon
GTAATGAGCGCGACTGGACCGCGGATAGCGAAGTATTGTCGTGGGGAGTTGTGGAGGGTCGAGCAGTGACTATCTACAACCTGCGCGATACGGTGTGGCGCACAACGACGGAAGGGGATCTGGTGTGGCGCAATGAGACGTATGATTTGGACAAGCTATCGAGTGTCGAGTACATGGTCGAGGATCTGGAGGAGTTCCCGGGGTTCGCACATACGCTTCTGACCTTCGGGTTTGCTGATGGACGGCATGTCGCGATCAGCGTGGAGATTCGGAAGGAAGAAGGGGAATCCTACTCTCCGATTCGCGGCATGGCGCGCTCGTACGAGTTGCGCTACGTTATCGGGACGGAGCGGGATTTGTTGGGTTTGCGTACGCATCGACGCAACCATACGGTGTACCTCTATCCCATCCGTGCGAATGCTGCGCAACGTGAAGCGTTGTTTGTGGATATGCTGTCTCGCGCGGATTCCTTGCGCACAACGCCCGAGTATTACAACACCTTCACCAGCACCTGCACGACGAACCTCGTGCGCCACGCGAATACCGTTTCTCCTGGGCGCGTGCCCTGGGACATCCGCATCATCTTGCCGGAGTTCTCGGACGAAATGGCATATGACTTAGGTTTGATCGATACGGAGCTGAATTGGACGCAAGTGCGGCCTGTGTTCCGGATCGACGAGAAGGCACGGACGGGCGGATTGGATGAAGGATATAGCGCGCGGATACGACGTCAAACCACGAATGCAGAGACCACACAGAACAGCACTGCTTAAAGCCGTGAATACTGCTGTGCGGCAACCGTGATGCGCTTCTCGATATCATCACGATGTGCAAACATGCGGCGGCCGGCAGCGTCGGCGCGTAAGAGCCCCAACGCCCGGTCCTCGAGTGCCTGGCGACGCAGCGGGTCGGGCACGATACCGATGCACCGTTGCGCACCATCAAGCAACGCAAGCGATGTTAAGGCGACGAGCGTATCAAACGATCGAGGAATGGGCGCGTACCCAAACGAGTTCTTTTCGCGCACGAACGAGGCTGCGTTATTGAGTTGCGGCGCTGTTTGCCCGGGAGCCTGATCGAATGCAGGGATATGGCGGTCCGCAGCGACTTGCAATGCGTCGGCGACGATGGCCACACCCGGTCCCTTGAGGCGTTTGAGGTAATCGTGATAGAACGCAGCGTCACGGCCGCCCGTGATAAGCAGGAGGTGAGTATAGTCCGAATAGCGCTGATGATACTCCTCTTTGCAGTCCGCGACGAGCACCGGGCCACCACGGGCATCATCGACAACCCAGGGCATGTACGCAGGGCAGTTCACACCAGAGCCTTTGATCGGTGCGAGGTCCATGACACGCATAATCGCCGCATCGACACCAGCCGCCGACGCGCCATGACGCAGTTCGGGTTCGATGCCTTCGCGTTTGAGCGCGAGCGCGCTTTCGAGCAACAGAGCAGTAATCAGTGATTCGTACATCGCTGGAGCGTCCTGAATCCCGTAGAGGTCGGCGTAGTGCTTTGGCGGTTTTGTCCAACCAGTCGTGCCAAGCCATAAAACGTTCTTGGCGCGTCCAAGCCGCGCTTCGTATGCTTCGCGTTCTTGCGCCGGATAGAGTTCTTTCACGTCAAAATACGTGGTTGTCGACGGCTTCTCATCGTGCGGCACAGTATTCACGAACCGGTGCGTACCGTCCGTGCAACGAGAGAAGGATCCTTCGTCAGTCATCACTCGACAGTAGTCTTCTTTTATTTTTAAAGATTCCTATCGTACTGTGAGGAAACACCGTCGACGCCAGCGCGCCCTACAATCTCCTCAGCACAGGAACGTAACAACCTTGAAGACGCCTTGCGTGTTCATGGAGAGATCGTTCGTCTGCGCATCGACACCAGCTTGCGTCTTGAACGGCACGGGCTTCACGGTGCACGTCGCAGTCTCGCCAGGAGCGAGTGTTTTCGTGCCGCAGTGCGAACTGAACGGCAACTCGCCGAAGAGCACTTCGTCGTTAAAACGTCGCTCGGTGCCGCTATTCATATCGACGCCGTTGATGCCAAAACCCACGATCGCATGTCCTTTGGGGGACGGGAACGGCAAGTCCTTGTCCAAGTGGAGCGTGTACGCAGTCGGATTCTTGAACGTAAAGGTGAGCGAACGCTCTTCTTTATCGCAGATCACGCGTTCAATGGGGCCGTCGAACGTGACAGCACCCGCATCATCCACTTCCACGATCGGCGGCGCTTCAAACACCGGCGGAGTATCGTTCACGACTGGTTCGGGCGCTTGCTCGACCGGCTCGGGGATCTCGACTGGGCCTTCTGGCGTTACCGTTGGAAGTGACGTCGGCGCGCAGGCAGTGACGAGAAGCAGGATGGCGAGTATGGGTAAGATACGCATCCTCTCGCCACCGGTTCGCTGATTTAAGAACCTACCGACGGGACTTGAACTGGCCGCGACGACCGCCGCCTTTCCTCATACCGCCGGGCTTGGGGCGACCCGCACCAGCGCTACCGCCTTCGCTACTGCCGCCTTCACGGCGTGGACCGCGCGAGAAGCCGCTGTGACCGCCCTGCTTGCGTGCGCCGCCAAAGGGCATGCGCGGAGGTTGCCTGGCTGCGTTGCCGGTCGCGTTCTTCGCGGTCTCGCTGTGCATCGGGTGCGCCATGACGGGAATCTGCATGCGGATCGAGCGTTCGATCGCGCGGAGCAAGTCACGCTCGTCTGCTGCGCAGAACGAATACGCGGTACCTTCAGCGCCTGCACGTGCGGTGCGACCGATGCGGTGCACGTAGCTTTCCGCTTCGTTCGGGAGCTCGTAGTTGATGACGTGGCTGATGCTGTCGATGTCGATACCACGGGCTGCGATGTCGGTTGCTACGAGAACACGCGTTCGGCCGTTCTTGAAGTTCTTCAAGGCTTCTGTTCGTGCCGCCTGGCTCTTATTGCCGTGGATAGCGTCGGACTTGACACCTGCCTTGTGGAGGTTTAACGCGACCTTGTTCGCGACGTGCTTCGTTCTGGTGAAGACGAGAACACGCTCGAGGTGCTGCTGGGACAGGAGGGCGAGAAGTAATCGCTCCTTATTCTCCTTGTCGACGAAGAGGACCTTCTGATCGATGCGCTCGACCGTGGTGGCTTGCGGCGTGATCTCGACGCGGATCGGGTTCTTGAGCAGGCTGTTTGCGAGGGATGCGATTTCGTTCGGCATCGTTGCGCTGAAAAGGAGCGTTTGCTTCTTTGGCGGCAAGAGGGGGATGATCTTCTTGATGTCCTTGAAGAAGCCCATGTCGAGCATACGGTCTGCTTCGTCCAGGATGAAGACTTCCACATGACCGAGGTTGACGAGACGCTGTTCCAAGAGGTCCAAGAGACGGCCTGGCGTGGCGATGAGGACATCGACGCCGCGGTTTAACGCGCTGATTTGCGGGCCGTAGCCGACGCCGCCAAAGATCGTGGTGTACGTGATGCGCAGGTGCTTGCCGTACGTTGCTACGGATTGACCGATCTGGGCTGCGAGTTCACGGGTTGGCGCTAAGATGAGCGCTCGTGGCGACGCACGGGGCGGGATGCGCTTGTTCGTCGTGAGGTGCTGTAAGAGCGGGAGGGTGAACGCTGCGGTTTTGCCCGTTCCGGTCTGTGCGATACCTAAGAGGTCCTTGCCTTCAAGGAGGTACGGGATAGACTGCGCCTGGATAGGCGTCGGTTGCACGTAGCCTTCGTGCTGTAAGGCGCGCTGGAGCGGCTCGATGAGCGGGATGTCGGTGAATTTCTGGATATCTGGGACTGGAGGCATAAAGATACGCGATTCCGTACGATGTTTAAGAACGTACAGACGAGAGGAACCTTCGGGCATTTATAAGGGTTTGGGGGCGTTGCGGCCACAAAAAAGAAATCGCATCTAAAATAAACAACCAACAAAAAAACGACAAGAAAGAACTAGTTAATCATCACCTTAACAGGTTCGAGTACAAAGGCGTATTAAAAAAAAAGAGTTTCAATAAAAAATATCCAAAGTCTATGGATAGCTATATAACACCTCAGACACTCAACACCGTAGGGCAGTGGCACGAATTTCGCAAGAGGGAAAACACTTGATACGAATCGTGATTTCGGTCGGAGATTAAAGAAATGTGCAATGCGCGGAATCATCCTGGAGGGTGTGGCTGTGGCTTCGGCCCACCCTATAACCACATCAAGGTTGTGCGCGCCAGCTATGCTGACGAAAGAAACCCAAAAATTGCCGGGCGCTTCACTATATCGATA
>CAZIKW010000038.1:6012-13286 GCA_964540015.1 uncultured Methanosarcinales archaeon
CGCAGAAAAAGAAGCACTCATACCAGCTCTCGAAGAAGTTTTACAAAATATTGCAAAAACAAGGTTCGGTAATAGAAGCGATGCTCCGCAGCTGCAGATCAAACTTAACGAACTAACGGAAGGATCATTACTCATCACATTCACCGTGATTGTCGGTGGAGCGTACACGATTTGGAATATCTTCGCCACTTACAAAGATGCGAAGGAAGGAATGAAGGAGTTTCTCAACGATGTGACCGCCGCCACTCGACAAATCATCAAGAAAATCAGACAAATCGTTCAAAACGCGGAGAAACGAGGCAAAGAGTGATGACGGGCGCCACTTCCCAGCCGGCATCAACTCCTAATCGGGGAGATAGAAACTACGTTTCCGAAATCTACGAAAAATTTTCCAAAGAAGAATTGATAATCCTTGCACACACCCACGCCTTGAAGATCGATGTACACCGAGGAAAAAGGGCCATAGCCGAAACGATAGCCAGCAACATCGAATATGCAGTAATATTTCCTCCCACTCAAACAAAATTGCAACAAAAATACACTGGTGTAAAAGAGCACTTGCGAAAAAATAGCGTTTCGTACTGGTTATTTTTGGCATCGGTAGTCATCGCGCTTCTAATCACATGGTACCAAATGCACAGCAGCGACCAACAATTTCGTATCCTCGCCAATACAACTGAAAAGACCCACGATGCATTGATGCTAATGGTGGAAGCAAAAAAATTAACGGAAGACAATTCAGAAGAAATAGTTCATTCTCAGTTAAATATGAGTGTTGAAGAGTTCCAGTTAAGTCTGAAGGATAATATAGAGATTAAAGAACAAAAAGATATCAATTTTAGTGACGCCATAACCTCAGCCTACTATTATCTCATCATCGGCGACTATCAAAATAGCATCGATTTAGCGAAAGTCGCCAGCGAAATTGAAGAGCACTCTCCAATCCCCTACGAGATATTGGCCATTGCATATGGCGAAATGGGCAAATATAATGAAAGTGTCCAGTACATCGATGAAGGTCTGGCGCGTAATCCTAACAATCCCGATCTTCAATTCACCAAGGGAATCATCTACAAAGATTGGGGTCGACAAGACAATAGCAAACTCGCCTTAAGTATCACTATCTTTGAGGATCTCATCCACAAATATCCGGAGTTTGCGGATGCGTGGAATGGATTAGGCACTGCACATTACATCAGTAAAGACTACGACAACGCCATTCCCGCATTCAAAAAAGCAATAGATCTAGACCCAAAATTCCCTCAACCATACAATAATCTCGGCGCTATTTACTCCAACACCGGCAAATTCAAACTAGCACTCGAATATTATGAAAATGCAAGTCAATTACAACCCCTGTACCAAAAAGCAATCTACAACACTGCAAGATTATCCAGACTGATGGACGACTATCCTTCGGCAGTGGGAAACTTTACTTTGAGCATCGAATTATATAATCGCGGATATCCTCAAGATGAATATCTTGAAAAATCTTGGTACTACTTAGGCCTCACCTACGTAGACCAATACGATTTCCAAAACGCCTTAGGTGCATTCAACCAAGCACTCATAGCAAATCCTAATTATGAAGAAGCGCAACAAGCAAAACGCATTGTTCAACAGTATTACGAGAAATATAGTGAACACCTGCGAACCGCAAAGATAGTGCTAGAACACGACCCCACAAATATCTCCGCGAATTATAACGCAGGCACGGCAGCACTGCATCTGGGACATTATGAAGATGCACGTGCCTACTTCAACAAAACACTCAATACAGATCTTGACGAACCCGGACGCATAGGAACGGCGTACGTACATTATTGGAATGACGATTACAGGACGGCCGCATCCATCTGCAAAAGCGTTGTAGAAACGTATAACACCTCCGACGCGTGGAACTGCTAAGGAAGAGCTCGATATGCAGAAGGAGCTGTACGGATACGCCGCGCATACACAGAGAGCACCGACCCATTCATTTATGAAAAACTACAGGAAGAAAACCCCCTGGTGACAAATCAGAAAGAGTTAATAGATGCGGGAACCTCTTTAATGAACTCTATAATGATAAATGAAACAAACGCTGATGCGTGGATAAATTTTGCACAACTATCTAGATCAATCGGATACGCAGAAGGCTGGAATCGAGCATTAACAGAATTGAGAAAATACGATAACAACATAGCTAATTACGGTATGAGCCTTGAAATGTATAACACCCATCAAAACAATGAATTTGTTGCGATTCACGATACATAAAAATTTGAATTCTCAAGAATGCCATTAAAATATCAATAAAACAGCGTTTGCAGCGTCTCCGTCATCCCCAGCAAACCTTTAAAGCCCCAACCCCCTTCTTCCCGTTCAATCTGAGAGGTGTCGCACATGAAAGTCCCTATTGTCGTAACCATTCTGCTCCTCGCAATAGCAGCCTGCGCTCCCGCCCCATCAGAACCCGTCAGCACCGTCAACGGTCTTGAAGACATCATCCTCACAGCCCCAGAACTCCAGAATATCGGCATGACCACCAACGGTTCTGACTGCATCGTGGAAACGTACAACACCAGCGAATACTCCTCACTCGCGCAATATAGCATGTGCACGTACAATATCACCGCACTCAACACCGAGGTCATCACGCAGCTCTACAAGTTCACGAACGGCAGCGACCTCAATGGATCCTACCAGTACAATTCCTTGCACTACTTCAGTGTCGACGGTCTCATCAGCGAGAACACGTACGGCGACCAGAGCCGCTTCCGCGTCAACAGCGTGAATGATTACGGCGGGGAGTTCAATAACCCGAACATCACGTACTACCACCTCTGGACGACCAAGGACCTGTACCTCATCCACATCACGTCTGCGGGCAGCAAGGACGCGAAGAGCTACCTCGAGGAGATGGCGACACGCATGCTCGCGAAGTTCGAGTGAGCGCGATGGCGAGCATCGCGACCGGCGTGGCGCACGCAGTGCCGACAGACCTGCGCAAGATCCTCACATCAGACAAGGCTGCATTAGCCGCATGGAACGACCTCACCCCACTCGCGCGCAACGAATGGATCTGCTGGACGATATCTGTCAAGACCATAGAAACGAGAGCAGAGCACGTCAATCGCGTCCGCACACAACTCAAAGAAGGGAAACGACGACCGTGCTGCTGGATGGGCTGCACGCACAGAACGGACAAACCCATCAGTAAAACGCAGAAATTCTTGCTTGAGAAACAAAAGAAGAAAACCGCAAGCAAGTAAGAATCATGTATCACGTAGCATTTACGCTACAGCAGACCCGTTCGCAAGCTGTCGCACAAATCTTCGAGCAGTTCATATTCGATAACATGCGTGGCCCGATCCCGGTACAAATCCACATTCCTCGGCGTCACCACGTAGACGGTCTTGTTCGCGGCGACTGCGTCATCGAGTTCGAGTTCAATCCCTTTACTTGGTGAGCTCGAGCGCAAAAACACCAAAATCGCATCGCGAGCTTTGAACTGTGCTCGGCAAAACTCATATATCTGATCAACTGAGTATCCTTTTTTTATGAACTCCGTTTCATGCTCGAGAGAGCAAAAGACCGTATGTCCACGATCGCGGAGGCTTTGGCAGACTGAGCCGAGAATAGGTTCAAGTTCAAGCAGATTCTCGCCCGTGAATCGGTACGCTACAGCAATATTCATAGGTGTAGGAATCCTTCAGAAAGATAAAAACCTACCCGTACAACGAAAAAAATACGCTCTCACATCGGTAAAAAATAGCCCTGCCCGGATTCGAACCAGGGTCGTCAGGTCCAAAGCCTGACATGCTTGTCCACTACACCACAGGGCTGATGTATCAGTCAAGAGAAGCTAGAAACCCTTCTTAAACCCTACGGCGACGCGTTACTTCCCAGCGAGCGCCTTACGCACTTCGAGGAAGCACGCGCCACGTACACCGCGATCAACAACGAGCTCGCAACGGGCCTCATCACGGTAACGCATAGCGACGGAAGCAACGCACCAGTCCTCCTGCAGTGCGTCCGGGATCAAGTCACACGTAGCGGTCGAGTTCACGTCCATCGCCACAAAAGTAACACAGCGGTACGAACGATCCACGTCGACCATGCCTAAGCACGCCGGCGCGTCCGACGTGTTCAACGCGACATCGTACGCGCAGCCGTTTCGGAAACCCGCCTGCGTAATACCAACACAAAGTGACCCAGTCCCACGCGCACGCGCAAGCGCATCCAAGCAATCGTCACGAGCAGGCGCGTGCGTAAGAGCGTTGCACGCATCCAAATCATTTTTCGCCGTCGCGACGCCAGAGGCACAGAACGCAGACGAGCGGTCATCGTCAATACCAGCACACACCGAAGCGTCCAGCGTCGCCTGCGCGACATCCGTCAAGCACCACGTCTGCCCTTGCTCCGTCGACACGCGAGAGCACAGTGACGCGTCCCCGGCGTCAACAGCAGCAGTCACACGACACTGGTCCGGATCCGTCGCATCCCCACACGAATCAGGGACGCACGCGACGAGCACAAGCAAGGTGAGCACGAGGCCAAAACAGAGGGAAGTGCGCATAACCCCCACACCCCAAGCGCTCCGTTTTAAGAGCTTTACGAAAGGGAAACCCTAGCTGATATCATTCGTGCTCACGTGTTTGAGAACAACCGCATCCAAGCAGAACCCGATCGTACGGCCAATCTTGCCGCCGACCGAACCACCGACAACAGTGGCCAAGGTTTTGGCAGCCAACGGATGCGTCGCTGCAAAGTGCGTTACTGCATCGACAAGTCGTGGCAAAGCAAGAGCATACTGAGCGAACTCCGACCCATAGTCAAACCCGACATAGAGGCCAATGGCGCCGCCGATAGCATACGCATATTGCTTGATGACCATCCAGAATAGGAGTGAGACATCAGTTAAATACCTATCCGCCTGTCTCCACTCGCAAAGGGAAACATATTTAAGACCGGGGCCTGGTCGGCACGTATAATCAACGTGTGGAGGGAATATTGATGCGACCGTACGCCATTGCAATCCTGACGCTTGCGCTACTCTTGGTAGCCTGCGTTCCTGTACAACCGACCGACAGCCCGACAGGCCAAGTCGTCGAGCCGACGCCGCTCCCGACCGAGCCCGTTGTAAGCGAGCCGGAACCGGTTGAACCAGCAGAGATCTACACCGTCACCTACACGGAAGGAGATTTAGTGAAGCTCCGACCCGTAGCGATCGACCCGGACGGAACCGAGATCACGTACTCGTTCACGACCCCGATCGGCAACGACGGCACGTGGCAGACGCAGATCGGCAATGAGGGCGACTACCGCATCGCCGTCGGCGCATCCGACGGCAAGAGCCAGACGGTAGAGACTGTCCTCGTGCGCATCTTGCGCGCGAACCGCCCGCCTGTGATCGACTGCGACACGGACATCACCGTCAATGAAGGCCAAACCGTCGACCTCCACGACCTGTGCGCCATCAGCGATGAAGACGATACGGAAGTCGTCGTCACGTACGGCGGCTGGATGAGCGGTTGGAAGTATGACACCACATACGATGACGCGGGCGACCACACGGTCCGCATCACCGCATCGGATCGCAAGGACGGCGAGGCGCTCCACACCGTCACGAAGGACGTCAACGTCCGCGTGACGAACGTGAACCGCGAGCCGGTATTCAGCGACGAATTCCCTCAAGAGATCCGCGCGACGGAGAACGACGTCGTGAGCATCCCGACGACGGGCATCACCGACCCCGACGGCAACACGCTCTCGTACACGTACAGCGCACCGTTTGGCGCAAACGGGGTCTGGCGCACCACCTTAGGTGACGCAGGCACGTACGACATCACAGTCGTCGCAAGCGACGGTGAAACGACCCAAGCGCGCAGCGTCAAGGTCGTTGTTGGCCTGCTCAACACCGTCCCGGTGTTGCGTGAGATCCGCCCGATCACCGTTGATGAAGGAGAGGAGATCGTTCTCCCCATCAGCGCGACGGACCGCGAAGGCGACGACCTCGATATCGAAGTCACGGGTTGGATGACGTCCGACACGTACCAGACCACGTACGAGGACGCAGGCGAATACACCGCAACGGTGAGCGTCAGCGACGGCGAATACACCGCGACGCAGCGCGTAGAGATCGTCGTGCGCGATGTGAACCGCCCGCCGGTCTTCGTGACGCCGGCGTAAGAATTCCTTCCTTTCCTCCTTTTCCCAGTTCTCCCGTAACCTTCTTAAACAACCTGCGCCAGCTCTTGAACCAGAAAAGGGGTTTTAGGAGGGATACGTATGAAGAACATCTTCGCAATCGTCGCAGTGTTCGCACTGCTGTTCCTTGCAGCGTGCGCGCCGCAGGAGCCAGTACAACCATCGTTACCGGAAGGCCACGAATTGCCGCCGGCACCAGCAGAACCGGAACCGATCGTGGAAGAGACACAACCCGCATCGGATGAGGTCGTTGAGATCAACGACGGCCTTGATGACGCGTTCGGTCCCCGCGTGGGCGACCAGGTCATCACGGTCGATGATATCCGCTGCGATGCGGAGACGAGCACCGTCACGTTCCGCTTCCGCAACTTGGACACGAAGTCCTGGCAGTTGGATCAGAACGTGCCGTTCCCGGCACCCAAAGATCTCGGCGGCGTGCGCGTGACGCTCAACAGCTACGAAGTCAATGGTCGCCAGCGACCGCTCAGCCCGACTACGGGCGATGAGCTGTTCGGTCCGGAAGCGAAGTTCAGCGCGAACTGCGGCGGCGTCGAAGTCCTCGCTCCGAATGAGGAAGCGGTCTGCACCGTATCGCCTGTCTTGCTCAAGAGCGAGACCGCGGTCGCGGCAGGCGCGAATGAGATCCGCATCAACGGCGCCGGCAAGGACGGCCTCGCGCGCTTCTCGTGCGAGTAAAGTTCTTTTCTTTCCTTCTTTTCCTTCATTCTCATGCACCGCAGGGTTTTTAATCCCAAGAACGCAGAAACGAATCATGCGCCGACCACTATGGACCCTGAGTTGCGCCGCGCTCCTCATCGCAGGTGTGGCGCTCCTCGCATCCGACGCACCGGGGTTAACAGCCGCAGTCATCGGAGCCAAACCGTTCTCGTACCTGAGCGTTCTGGGTTTGAGCCTCATCGCCATCGGCGGACTTGCAGCGGGACTCGAAGACAAGCTCGCGCGCCACGAGGATGCGCGCGTCCGACGCGATTTGCTCCAAGAGCACTTGCGCACCACGGGCGGCAACTCCACACTACCACCCTATAACCCACACCAGTCTCTTGATCGCAACGCCAAAGACG
>CAZIKW010000039.1:0-2302 GCA_964540015.1 uncultured Methanosarcinales archaeon
TCTCAAAGGCGATACTGAAGTCCTCGGCTCTCTCGTAGAGGTGTCGGTGCTCGATCCGTCGCCGAAAAATCGAGCTATCTTTCAGAACCATCTCCATGCGTTGTATCCTTGCGTCGAGCAGCTCATGACGCGTAAACAGGTCGTGTATGCTGCTGTTCGTGAAGGCGATGTGCTGCACGCGATTGCCGTGATGCGGGTGCCTGATATGTATCTAGGGTCGAAGCCGACGCCGGTCGATCACGATTTCACCGCACAGCTCATGTGAGTGGTGCGGTTCTTTCTGAGAAACTCCTAGCGCGCGCGTTCCATATATGCCGCTGCAAGCGCGTCCGTGTAGGGTGTCGTGTTCGCACTCTTGGCGAGGTCGCTGTTTCGTTGTCCAAGAACGATGCGCAGTCCGTGGAGTGTTTCATCCAGGAGAACGCAATGGGGTGTGGGCCCGTCCCAATCGAAGCGTAATCCTTTCACGACTCGTGGTGCGTCTTCGTGTTGACGAGCGGCATAGAAGACGGTTTGGAGAACGGTATCTTGTATCCCTTCATGCCCGTGATGTGCGAGTACGCATGCCATACCTGAGATGATGGATGTGAGGTAGAGGTCGTCGTTCATACGGTCCGGACATGCGAAAGGCTTCATTAATCTTTTGCGTTAAGAAGAGAAAAAGGAGGAAAAAGAATCCTTACGCGATCGCCGTCGAACGGTCGCCGTTCTCGTCGATTGCCGTCAAGCCGCTGGTGTGTAGCAGGAACGTCGCGTATGCGTCGGGCGCACAGCGCTGCGATTCTGCGGTGTTCGACCAGCTGATCGTGCCGCCAGACGTTACGTGGTCCGCGACGACGCAGCGCTGGCCGTTGCAGGTCGATGCGTCTTCACAGGTTGCCCAAAGCGAGATCTCGCTTTTTCCTGCATGCGGAACGCACGCTAAGCCGACTTGCGAGCCGTACTGGTCAGTGCCGGTCGGGCACTTGTCGACACAAGCATAGCCGTTTTGCGCTGCGAACGTTTCGTCGCGGTCGGTCTTGCATACTAAGATGCGGTCGCTGTCGAGCATGGTTGGCGTGTCGCTGGGCGGCTGTTCGCAGCTGCCCGGCCAGTAGCCGACGACCGACGCGTCTGCGCATGCGGTGCACGCATTCCCCTTCGTCGAGCGGTCGCCATCCTTGTCTTCACCGCACACTGGGTTGTACTCCTTCGTGCACATCTCGCTGCGCGGGTCGGCGCAGGTCGTGAACGCGAGGCGTGGAGGTGTGGTGTCTTCCGGCTCATCATCCGCCGGGTTGTTATCTACTTCTGGGTTGCATGCGCCGGGCTTGTAGCCGTAGACATTCTTGTCAGCGCATGCGGTGCAACCGGTCGCGTACGTCTTCCAATCGGTCGACGGGCAGGGCGCCTGGATGCAGCGGATGCCGTTGTCAACAGACGCGCACACGGGGTTGTATTCCATCGTGCAGATCTCGGGACGCGGATCGGTGCAACCGATAAGGTCTTCCTCCTCCGTCGGCGGGACGGGGTTGTCTTCTTTGACGCACCCGCGGCCTTCGATACAGGTCGAGCCCACTTCGCACAGCGTCGCTGCGCAGCTGGGGACTTCTTCAGTGGGTGTACATGCCGCGAGAAGCGCGACGGCGCACACGAGAACTAGGAGATATATGGGATTCATACGCATAGGACCACCTCAAAACGATTCCTGGTAGGAGTCGATGCTATAAATGCATTGGGGGTTATAATGGTGAAAAAAGCGGAAAGGGGCTTGATACGCCGCCTTTCCGCCCTTTTCTGATGCTTATTGGGCGCATTCACCCGGGGTGTGGCTCATGCCTTCAGCCTCTGCCATGCAGGGGTTACCGTACGTGATGCCGTTCTCGCCGCACACGGGGTTGTACTCCATGGTGCAGGCGTCGCCGCGGACCTTGGGTTGCGGTTCATCAGGTGCGCAACGCGGTCCTTCATTATCCGTTACGCAGTGCGTTCCTTGGATGCATGCGAGGTTGCAGGGCTTGACTTCTTCGCGTGGGACGCAGCCGACGCCTTCGACACAATCTGAACCGGTCAAGCATTGAATGGCGGCGCAGCTGGGGACTTCTTCCGGCTGCTCGCAACCGGCTGTTTCTGGATGTGCGCTACAATACTCTTGTTCACTCACATTGTCCGCGCACGCGAGGCAGCTTGCGGTCATCGCCATGCAGCACGCACGGGGCTCTTCTATCGGTGTCGTCGGTGCGCACGCTGCGAGGAGCGCAAGCGCGAGCAACATACTCGTGATCTTCATATTCATGGGGGAAACCTCTTTGTTCCCTCCAGT
>CAZIKW010000039.1:2312-13199 GCA_964540015.1 uncultured Methanosarcinales archaeon
TCTATTTGGGTTGGAGTGAGTGGTCGGATTGCGCCTTACTTCTGCGGCTCTCGCGTATACAATTCCTTGATCATCGCTTCCGTGGCGCGCACGACGTCATCCACGGTCGTTTGCGCGCATGGCCTCGCGTGGAATTTCTTTTGGAGTTCGCCGACGGCACAGGTGATGGTGCCTGGGGCGTATTGCGCAGCGTTTTGCATCTTCGCGTACATGAGGAAATTCCCTCGCCAAGAGCCGCCTGCGCTATCGTTCTGGCCGACGATGCGTTGCCCATCGAACTGCTTGTCGTTCTGGTCGTACAATTCAATGCTGAACTCCAGGTACTCCTTGCCGCCTTCCTCCACGTATATTCCGATTCCGAGGTGGCCGTAGTCGGTTTTGAGGCGGTAGGCCCCTCCTGAGCCCTCTGCCATATCCATATCGCTCCCTTTCGGTGCGACGTGATATTCAGATTCCACTTCTTCCAATGTAGAGAGTTGTGCGGGAATGGCGATGGGCGGCATCTTGCGCGCGCAGGCGCCCGAGAGTGCGGTGAGGCCGATGAGTAGTGCAGAGATCGCGTTTCGGTTGTGCATGCGGATGGGAGTCTCCCCAGACTTAAAGCGTTTACGCCTCCCCTATTGGCGTCGTAGATCCGTTTGGCAATCCGTGCAGAACTTATCTTGTCTCGAAGCTAAGAGGGCAACGTACTTCTCCATCTCGGGAACCGTAACCTTCTGCTGCATCACGCAGAGGTTCGTGCAGTGGTTGCCGAGGTTGCGCTCGGTGTTGCGTCGACCTGGTTGTGCAGCGCCGAACATATGCCCCATCTCGTGGATGGCGGTGTGCGTGAGTGCGGCCAGATCCTTGAAGCGGTGCGTGGAAAGGATGAGGTGTTTGCCGCCAATATCGTCCGGAAGGACGCAACCGAATCCCCAATTGAGGTCGCCTGCGTAGATATCTTTCTCGGTAAGCGTGAACGTGTATGCTCCTAAGAATTCCGTTCCGACGCGATTGAGGACGCCGGGAACGAATTGCAAGATGTCTGCCTGTCCTCGTGCAGCATTCCAACTCTCTTTTTCAGCCGCTTTCACGATCTCGTACGTCAACATATCGATGCCGCCGGGAGATGGTGTACACCGTATTTCCCGATACTTCGCGTGCTCCGCGAATGCGGGGATGAGGGCTTGACCGTAGCGCGGATCGGTCGTGCCGTCGAAGAGGTGGATGAGTGCCACGGTTATTCTCCGTTGCCTGTGTGCAAGAGTATCGATTCCAACTGTTGTGTGATGGTCACGCCTGTTTGTGGGTTCGTGCCGTAGAGAATGGTTTGTTCACCTCCTTCGTCGGTGACTGTTAGGTAGAATGGGATGTGCTGCGCGGTAAGATATTCGGTAATGCGGTGGATCGCGGTGCGTTTGGCGTCGACCAAGACCTGACAGCCAGAATAACTGATTTCTGAGTGGGGTGTGAAACTTAATGCTTGGTGTGCGCTTGGATGTGGTTCTTCTTCTATGCTTTCTTCACTTGCTTCATGAAGGTGAACTATGCCGTCTAGAGCGGGATCTTTGGCTGAACAGACGTGGTACTCGGGAAAGTGTTTTTTTGTGTAGAGGAATGGTCCGTCTTCCTTTTTCGTGAGTGTAACGAGGTCGTCGATAGTGCATTCAAGATGGTAGGTAATGTCGAAGCGAACATCTGGGAGTTCAACGGCGGGTGGTGTTGAAGCGAACATCTTGGAGTTCAACAACGCATTCATATTAACCACTAAATAGTAGTTACTTATATGTTTTCCGATTTCTGCGGTGTGCGGGTTTTTTCTTGTCAGAATCCCAACCACAACCTTTTTAAACACCTTGCGGTTGCCAAACCGTATGTCGAAGAAGTCCTCGGGAATCAACGCGGCGAAGAAGCTCAAAAGCCGCCGCGCTCGTGGTATGCGCCAGTCCAAGTGGTTCGGTAAGAAGTACATGAACACGAAGGCGAAGTTCGATCCGCTCGGTGGCGTATCGATGGCGCGTGGTATCGTTCTCGAAAAGGTCCAGCGTGAGGCGAAGCAGCCGTCGTCGGGCCTGCGTAAGTGCGCTCGTATCCAGCTCATCAAGAACGGTAAGCAGGTAACGGCGTTCCTCCCGCGCGACGGTGCGACGAAGCTCGTCGATGAGCACGATGAGGTCATCATCGAGTGCATCGGTGGGGTCATGGGTCGCTCCAAGGGCGATCTCCCAGGTATCCGCTGGCAAGTCATCAAGGTAAACGACCAGTCCCTTGACGCGCTGCGCCGCGGTAAGATCGAAAAGGCACGCAAGTAAGCGGCTTTTCTCTCGTCTATCTATTGGTGCTTGCTTGGGCACTGTCGACGAGATTCCCGGTTCCGGAACGCTTATATATTAGTTTCACCACTGTTAAGTAATGAATTACGACGGTCCTGAGCGGCGACAGAAAGACAACCTCTCCTTCCTCGAGTGCTTCACGCGTGAGGAGCTGTTGGAGTATGCCTTGTCCCGTTCGGTCGATCAGCGTACGGGTCTGCTCACGCTGGATGCGTTCAAAGACGCGTTGTCTCGTCAACCGACAGCAGATTTCCCGGCCACCTTGCTCGTGCTGGATATCGTCGGGCTCAAAGCGCTCAATACCGCAGCGCGCTACCTTGGGGATAAGGCCATCTCCGAAGCGGGACGTATTTTGCGACGCTCTGCTGAAGGACAACTCTCTGCGCGCATGGGTGGAGATGAGTTCGGCATCTATTTGCCGGGCACGAATCGTCGCGTGGCGCAAAATCTTGTTGATCGGATTGAGGAAGGCGTACAGCAGAGCAATATCGACGTTCGTTGCGAGCCGCAGTTCGCACGGTATGCGCTCGAATTGCGCTACGGCGTTGTTGCTCTCCCCGATGTGCGTGCGGAGAGTATTGATGATGCTATCGATACGGCGCTACACAAAGCGTACCAGGGCGTTCCCGTCACGCCACGCAGCTAATCCGCTTTCTTTCTCAACTTCGCGACGAAGAATCCTTCCGTATCATTATCTTGTGGTCCGATGCGTAAGCAACCTTCGACGGCAGGATTGTAGTCCTTCCCATCGAACGACAGCACTGCGGGCGAGCGCTTGATGTTGAGCGAAATCGGCACAAGCTCCGCTTCCGGATGCTTCTCCAAAAATGCGCTGATCTGCCCTTCATCCTCTTCAGGCTCAAGCGTGCACGTGGAATACACGAGTTCTCCGCCAGGTTTTAGCAATTTCCATCCCTGCTCAAGCACGCCGCGCTGCTCCATCACCATGCGGCGCACGAATCCGGGTGACCACATCTGCAGCGCCTTCAATGAGCGGCGAATTGTACCGGTCGCAGAACACGGTGCATCAACGAGCACCTTGTCGAACACCGGCTGCAGATGGCGATTCGCACGTAACGTCACAAGGCAATTCATAATGCCGCAGCGCTGCAAGTTCAGACCGAGCGGTTTCAAACGGTCGCCCGAGAAATCATTCGCGACGATGATTCCCTTGTTTTCCAGATACATCGCGAGCTGCGTCGTCTTCGAACCTGGTGCCGCACACAAATCCAACACTGTATCCCCTGGCGTCGGGCGCAAGACGACGGGTGGGATCATCGATGCGGGGTCCTGTACGTAGAAATAACCCAGTTGGTGCTCGGGCAAATTGCCGATATCGAATCGCTTGTAGTGGCGGTACTCGATGAAGAACCCTTCTTCACACCACGGTACAGGCGTCAGAATCCAATCCTTTTCGAGCCGCGCGACCAATGCAGGAACGGTGATCTTGAGCGTGTTCACACGGATCGCCTTGCGCGCGTATGCGAGCGAGTGCGTCATGAACGCGTCGTACGCATCACCCAGAAGCGCGCGATAGCGCTCCTCGAACTCGGGCTTGACGCTGATGCGCTGCGGGATCGGCGTGATGCCGTCGTGCGCAGGAGCGGTCTTCTGGTCGACGATGACGCGGTTCGCTGTCGGATCTCGGCGCTTTCCCATCAGATCGCCTCCAGTGTCTTGCTCACGTACTCGTTATCGTGCGCGTAGCCGAGGCGTGTGATGTAATAGTCGCGCACGCCGACGCCGGCGATCACGACCATCTTCCGTTTGCCTTCGTTGAGCGCAATCCGTTCCGCTTCCGCCATTAAACGTCGGCCCGTACCACGATGCTGCACCGCTCCTTCATCACCGATCCCTGTCGCAGTGCCGTAGACGTGCAATTCACGGATGAGCGCAGTGCCTTCGGTAATGCTCGGGTGCAGATCCGTGCGCGCCGGAAAGCGCAATCTGCAAAAACCCAATAACGCACCGTTTGTAGCGTCGAGCTCCTCGATGAAATGCTCCACGCCGCCTGCCGCCTCGTACGTGGTCGTGCGCAACACTGGCTGCACATCGCTTGCGATAGCGCCTTTCGGTTCACGGCAGCGGATGCAATTGCATGTGATGCCCAGGCGCTCACGCTCACGGTCCACTTCCTGGCGCAAGTTCGTGCGGTCAACGCCCGCCGTCGTCACTTTCGTCGGGATATCGCGCTGCACGCGCATCACGCGCACCCAGTGCGGCACGAACGCTTTTGCCTGCGCGATAACGGAGGCGGATTCCGTCGTCGTATAAGGTCGGTATTTTCCTGCTTGGAAATCGAGATAGAGTTTCGTTCCCGGCATCACGAGGCACGGATAGATCTTGACCATGTCGGGGCAGTATGCGGGGTCGGTAAAGATTTCGCGCAACGCTTTCAAATCTCGTTCCTGATCCATCCCTGGCAGTCCGAGCATCAGGTGATAGTTCAATTTGAATCCGAGGTCGCGCAGTTCGGCGATCGCGGCTTTCGTCTCGACGCTTGTGTGATCGCGGTGCACGGCGGTCAATACCTCGTCGACGGTCGTCTGCACACCGAGCTCCACGCGCGTGCATCCTTGCGCGAGCATGCGTAGCGCTTCAGACGTGCGTGCATGTGTTGGTCGCGTCTCAATAGTCAGACCGACGCAGCGGATCGCAGTCGTTTCGTTCTCGCGTTGCAAGTCAGGAATAGAGAATCCTGCACGCGGGCTCGTCGCCTTCTGGTGGCGGATGCGCTCTTGGATGCGTGTCACACGTTCGGCATCGTGGACGCTCCCGGGCAACTCATAGAATGCCTTGAACGCTTCCTCATCGAACAATGCGTGTGTCGGTCCATCGCCGTCGCGATAAAACAGTGCAGAAAAATCGTCAAGCGCCTGGAATAAACCGTGGATAACTTCGTTCTGATACTCTTCCGGATACGACGGGAAGGTTCCGCCCATGAGGATCACTTCCGCTTTCTGCGGGTCGTGGCCGGAGATCACGTACTGCTCCAATCGATTGAACACTTGCACGTACGCATCGTATTGCGCTCGACGGCCGCGCATCGCAGCAGGCTCGTGCCCAGTATAACTCTGCGGCGTATCGCCAAATGCAGAGCCTGGGCCACCAGGGCAGTATGTGCACTTCCCGTGTGGGCAACGCATCGGTTTGGTCATGATTGCGATGACCGCGACCCCGCTTTGCGTTCGCACCGCATGTGTTTTCAACCGATTGCGAACAATCTGCGCCGTATCCGGCGGCAAACTCATCAGAATCACGCTGTCTTGCGGCGCGCCGTTGAGTCCATACTCTTTCGCGAGCGCGTTCTTGCGCGTGGAGAACGTGTCCTTGTCCGGGCACTCTTTGGCGAGCTCAATCACTGCCGCGAGGAACGCGGACGGAATGGGCTTGAGCGGCACAGCATGGGCTTCTTGCATCGACGGGGAGAGGCCGCCGGGAATTTATAAAGGAATCGTCGAGATGGCGACGAAAATGATTTAAGAGAGTGCGTGAGCGCACAGCGTCATGTATCTCTTCTTTGACACGGAGACGGTCGGGAAACCTCTTCGATACGGTCTCCCAGACAGTCATATCGAGAACTGGCCGCGCGTGGTGCAAGTCGCGTGGCTACGCTACAATGAGCGCCGGGAATTGCTCAGTCAAGGGAATATGATCGTGAAGCCTGATGGATTTGTTATCCCGCCCGATGCGACGGCGAAGCACGGCATCACCACGGAGTATGCGCTTGAGCATGGTGTGCCGTTGGACGTCGTTCTCGATACGTTCCGACCAGAATTCGAAGCTGCCCAATATATCATCACGCACAACAATGATTTCGATCGCCCTGTTATGGGTGCGGAATACGTTCGCAAAGGACGGTCTCTTCCTTTCGGTGAACAACATACCTGGATTTGCACCATGCGTTCAACGGTGACGTTTTGCGCCCTGCCCAGTCCGTATGGCAATCGCCATAAGTTCCCGACGCTCCAAGAGCTCCACAAGAAATTGTTCGGCCACGAATTCGAGAATGCGCACGACGCTGCACCTGATGTGGCGGCGGATGCGCGCTGTTTCTTTGAGCTCAAAGACCTGAATATCCTCTGAGCATCGATTCCGAACCTTTTTAAATGCCGTCGGACGGTATCATCGTCGATGACTGCACAATTCGATGCGGAGCTGCGCAATCATGACGACTTCCGTGTCGTTATCTTCGGCAGCGCGCGTATCCATCCGGAATCGCCCTACTACCAGCAGATCCATGATCTCGCGAAGATGATCGCGAAGGAAGGGATGGATGTGGTAACGGGCGGAGGTCCTGGTCTTATGGAGGCGGCGTCAAGCGGCCACCGTGCGGGGAATGGAAAACGGTCCTCCCACTCCATCGGTTTGCCCATCCTCTTGCCTGGTCGACCGGAAGCGGCGAACAACCACTTAGACATCAAGAAGGAGTTCCATCGCTTTAGTTCCCGCCTCGATACGTTCACGTCGCTTGCGAACTGCATCGTCGTCGCCCCAGGCGGCGTCGGCACCATGCTCGAGCTCGCGTACACGTGGCAGCTCATGCAGGTCAAATTCACCTGCCCGATTCCGATTATTTTGCTTGGCGACATGTGGCCTGATTTCCTGCGTTGGGTCGAGAAATGGCAGCTCGAACCGGGGCTTTTGGATGCGAAGGATATGGAGTTCCTGCATCCCGCGAAAAATATCGATGAAGCCATGGATCTTATCCGTGAGACGTACCACGTGTTTCACACCGCAGGTCCGCAAGCGTGCGTGAACCTACGTAAGTACCGCCGGGGGTCGGCGCGTGGCTGACCAGGCAGCGATGGAGGAGGCGCTCGCGAAACAGCGCGCCGCATGTCCGTTCTGCAAGATCGTCGCGGGCGAGATCCCGTCCCAGAAAGTGTATGAGGACGATGGGTTCCTCGCGATTCTCGATATCCGCCCAGCCGCGCCCGGGCATGTCTTATTGCTCCCCAAAGAGCATGCGCCCATCTTGCAACTCTTACCTGAGCCGCGATTGCGCGCAGCGTTCCCGCTCGCAGCAAAGATCGCGAACGCGGTTCGTGACGCCACGCTCTCGCCTGGCGTCGATATCGTGGTCGTGAACGGCCTTGCGCCGGGCAATCAGGCCATGCACGCGCTTGTGCACCTCATCCCCCGCGAAGCAGGAGATGGCTTGGACCAGCTCGATATCGAGAAACTGGAAACGGCACAAGCCGATACGCTCGCGCTCGTCCCGCAGCTCGAATCGACCGTGCGCGATGTGGTGAAGCGTCTCGGATATGGCCAGGTGGTTGCACCGACCCCCTCGACACCGCCAGAGTTGTCGCCCGAGGGTCCGTTCGCGACGCCGACATCCCGATCTCCTCCACCACCCTCGGGCGCTGCTGGTTCCGCGTCCGCTCCCGTGCACGCGCCGCACCCGGCGCCAGCACCGGTTTCTGACACGAAAGAGTTCGAGGATCCCAAACAAGCGCTCGCGCACATCCTGGAGATGCACCCTGACTTGCGCAAACTCCTCATCGCGCAACCAGAACTCGTGACCCAATATGTCGAGCAGAGCCCGCGCCTCCAGCGTATTTTCGCTGGCGTCGATATCGCGGCATTGTCAGCAGCGCTTCGCGCGCAGGAGCAGGGCAGCCAGGAAGGGCCGACCGCAGCGCAGATGAGCGACCCGGAACTGTTCGCGTTCATCGACCGCAATGAAGGCCTGCGCCAATGGATGCTCGAAAGCCCGGACGAGCTCGCCGCGAGCGTGCCAGGCAACCCGCGTCTCGCCATGTTCTTTGCGGGCGTGGATGTACGAGAGATAGCGAACCGGTTCGCCGCGTTCAAGGGTGGCCAATGACGCTCACGAACGATCTGTTCACGATGGATGTGCCTGCGAAAGGTGCGACGAAAGGACATGTCCGTTTCGGGCTCACCGTCAAGGAACCTGAAGAGATAGGTGCGGCCGCACTCGCGGGTATCGTCACGAGCGCGATGCTCTTTGAGCGTTTGCAGGCGCACTGGACGCACATGATCATCGGCTTACGCCCAAAAGATTCCCGTATGGATGTGATCGCGCGCTGGGAAGACGATGGTCTCGATTTGACGTGGCAACCGAAAGCCGTCGAACCCAATCGCATGGAGGAATTAGCCGGCCTTATCCGTGATCGCTTGTCCGATCCGACTCCTGCGCCGCCGGTCAAACCCTTGCCTCCCACTGCCCCGACATTCACCACTCCTCTTCCTGCGCAAACAACTGATCGCGAAGAAGCGCCGGTCGGTCTTGCGGATGGAATGCTGACAGAAGAGGAACAGGATTATCGCGTGAAGCAATTATTACGCATTCCATGAGCTACCGCGTAGCTTAAATAGCGTCCGAGACGGTGTACTGGCCTAATGGTTTCCACAGATGCGTCTGCTGATTGGCACCTCTTACTCATTTTCGCGCTCGTCCTTGTAGTTGGTATTGCGGGTCTCCTCACGACGGGTTCTGCAGATGGCGCGACAGGGCGTGCCGTCGACGATGGGTGTGCGTGCGCGGGTGGATTGCCGGTCTGTGCGGTGCGTGATGGGAAGGCGTTCGATTACGCGAGTGAATGTTTGGCGGTCTGTGACGACGCTCGCGTGATCGCTGACGGTCTTTGTTCGTCTATCCGCCGCGCGGCATCATAATTGTTTTCACTGTCTAGTAGTTTCAAATACGAAACATTTAAATAGGGGTTTCCCCAGAAATGAGGTTAACGTAGGACTGGACACCACGACGCAAGGATTAAATACTCGCGTCCCCGAAACGGTATTTCACCGTTTTGCGGGGTTTCGGGGCGTCCGGTCCGATGGGGGTACCGGCACCTGCATGCTTGCGTCCACTAGGGGGACGTGGGGGCATCATACGACGGAAGAGTAGATGGGACGCGCAACCACCTGCGCGGGGGATATTCACAATGGCACACACGATGATGAAGTCTGAGACGTCCGAGGCGGACATGGATACGCGCATGGTAGTCCGCGAGCTTGTGGGCGACCATGCGATGCCGATCATCACGTTCCTCTCCGACAAGGAGAAGACGAGCGAGTTCATCGTCGCGGAAGCCCTCGGCATGGAGATCAACGAGGTCCGTAACACCCTCTACCGTCTCCTCGAGCACAATCTCGTCAGCTTCCTGCGCAAGAAGGACCGCATCAAGGGCTGGTACATCTGCTACTGGGACTACCATCCGAAGATGGTCCCGCATCTCAAGCACAAGATCCTCGAAACGCGCCTTGAGCGCATGACCGCACGTCTCTCTAAAGAAGAGGGTGCGCAGTTCTACATTTGCCGCTCCGGTTGCCAACGCGTCACATTCGATGAGGCGATGGAGATCCAGTTCAAGTGCGGCGAGTGCGGTTCCATCCTCTCTGAGCAGGACAACCAGCGTACGAAGGAGTTCCTGCGCGAGCAGATCATCGCGCTTACGCGCGAAACTGCGGATGCGAAGCCCATCCGTTCGGTCGCATTGACGGCTCCGGAAGCGCCGGCGCCGGTCAAGGCTGTTCGCAAGGTCGCAGTCAAGGTTGCACCGGTGAAAGCGGTCAAAAAGGCAGTCGTAAACGCGGCGGTCAAGAAGACCGTGAAGGCAGCGCCGAAGAAGACCTCGAAGCTCCTCAAGAAGGTCCTCGCGGTCGTCAAGCGCAAGTAACCCCCTAACGGGTGCATCATGCGCAAGTGCGATGTGTCGCTGTCAAGCCTTCTGCCTATTCAGGAAGGACTTACTCGTTCGACGGTAGAAGAGCTGCGCGTGAGTACGCGCCCCCTACCGCGTATTATGACATTACCTTATGGTACCGGTTCACTCACGCTCGACGGTCACCATCGTGCGGCCGCCCACTATCGCCGTGGCAATATCGCGGTCCCTTCTTTCGTTATCGAATCTGATGCGGATGTCCGTCGATTGGAGACCTTAGGTTTTTGTTATTTGTCTTCCCTGACGATCCCGCAGATTATGGACGTGTACTTCGACGAATGGCTTCCAGAATGCCGTACTCATGGAGTCGAGACGTTCTACGATCTGCTGGTGCGCAACAACCTCCACGATATACCCAAAAACGCTCGTTCACGAGCGCACGCGGGATTCTGATGTTGCCGCTAATCATCGACGACTCCCTTCACCTCATCGGTGTCGGGGCGTACTTGCCCACATCCCAAGCACTCGTCGTCGCAGACTTGCAACTCGGTCAAGAAGGGCAGTTACGAGCGGCAGGCCACGGGATCTTGGACCGTGATGGCGAGCGGATGCGGGAATTGCTCTTGGAGATGGTGGATGCTACGGGAGCGAAGACCGTTGTTATCAACGGCGACCTGAAACACGCGTTCGGGCGCATCTTACCGCAAGAGCGCGATGATATCCACCGTATCGTTGGCGCTTTGCGAACGAAAGCGAACGTGATCCTGGTCAAAGGCAACCATGACACGCTCACGAAGCCGCTCGCGGAAGAATTGGGCTTAACGCTCGTAGACTCGTGGACGGATGGTGAGACCCTCGTCCTTCACGGTCACAAGGCGCCTGAGGATGACCCCGCGTTCAACACCGCGAAGACCGTCATCGTCGGCCACCTCCATCCCGCG
>CAZIKW010000040.1:0-13023 GCA_964540015.1 uncultured Methanosarcinales archaeon
AGATCAGAAAGGTACGCTGTACATCGCCCACAGGCCGCGTCGAGGATGGAATGACCCCACGTTCAAGCTATACATCGGCCCCGAGAATAACGTCGTGGAAGTCGACGTAACCCAGGTCAACACCTATCGAGATGGCGGTTCCATCGGCATCGAGTTCCTCGCCGATAACCAGGAAGGATTGTTATTTTTCCCCCACCACCGCAGGAAAGGATCAAAACCCACCGTCACCTTCAATGGTGAAACTTTGGAGCTCGAAGATCTCCTCTAGTTCTTCTTTTTCCTTCCTTTTCATACGTTTCTCACGTGACCATTCTTTTGGCCTTCCAGCCAGATTCGCGAAGAACCGCCCGCAACATTTATAAACAAGCTAATATACGGAATAGGCTACCAGTGTACGCGCACGTCGGTGCGCAGAGGGACGACCAGTGACCAACGACTATGTCACGATAGACGACGCAGAACGCATCCTGCCTCGAGTACGACCGCTTCTGGAAAGCGCACGCAAGCTCAAGCGCGAGATCGAAACGATCGCCGCGCACTATGGCTACGAAGAAGCACTCTTAGAAGTAGAGCGACCGCGCATCGAATCGCTCGCGCGAAAGCTTGGCGACGCGGTCGAGAAGCTCGAAGACCTCGGTTGTTATGTACGCGATCTGGATATCGGCATCGTAGACTTCCTCACGAAGTTCGAGAACCGTGATGTCTTCTTGAGCTGGCGATTAGGCGAGTCTCGCATCGGCCACTGGCATGAGCTCCAGGAAGGCTACGGCCAACGCCAGGAGATCATCGACTTGCGCCAGATGGAACTGGAAGCGGAATTCGTCGTGCCAGTCGTCGAGAACGAGAACTAGAACAGCGCACGACGTACTGCGACGCCGCTACGCAATCTCCTCTTATGACAGCAGCGTCGAATCCTCGAGCTGATGACTGACTTTCAGGAATGCGCGTTTGAGCGCCGTCTCGAGGTACGGATCGTCCGCGATACCGGAAAGCCAGCCGCCACCGTAGCTCATCTCCACCATCGCGACATAGCGGTCCGTGCCATCAGCCATCTTATGGGCCTTCAAACGCACCGTCACATCGATGATGTCGCCTGCGCGCTCACGCAAATGCGCTGCGTGCCGAACGGCGGAGCGCTCAATCTCATGGGCAGTGAAAGAATCCAGGCGCAACTTGTCGAGCCCGACAAAACGCACCTCCTCTATGTGCATCTGCGACATGCGTATCACCCCTACTCCTATGTGCCTGTGCGGGCGTTGATATAAACGTATACCGAAAGAAAACCGTTTTGAACCGCAATCCATAAATGAAGCAGCCCTCATCGACGAGGAAATGGATGCGCAACACGACCTGGCAGTTTTGGAGAAGGCCTATCCGGACGCGAAATACTACCTCTCCTTCGATACGCCCTTCCACCTGATGCTTGCGACTATCCTTTCCGCGCAGTGCACGGACGTGGTCGTGAACAAGACGACGCCGGCGCTGTACGCGGCGTACAAGACACCATCGGATGTGCTGAAATCACCACCCGGCGAGCTCGAAGGGATGATCAAGAGTATCACGTTCGCGAACGCGAAAGCGTCACACATCCGCAAGGCGTGCGAGACGCTCGTGAAGGACTTCGGCAGCGAGGTACCGCGGGGCATGGAGCAACTGTTGACGCTCACGGGCGTCGGGCGCAAGACCGCGAACGCGCTGCAGCAGAACGCGTTTGACACAGTGAACGGGGTCATCGTGGACACGCACGTCATCCGCATCGCACTACGTCTAGGCTGGACGCGTCAGAAGGATCCGGAGAAGATCGAGCGCGACCTCATAGCCATCTTCCCGAAAGCGAAGTGGAAACGGCTACCGCACCTCCTCAAAGCGCACGGTCAACGCGTGTGCACGGCGCCAAGACCCAAATGCAATATCTGCCCACTCAAAGATACGTGCCCGTCGAGCGAAGTGTAGAAATATCTGAAAATCAAAAGAAAAAGAAAAGTTCGTAAGGTCGATTTACTTGTAGGTCTCCGCGACTTTCTGAGCTATCTCTTCTTTCGTCTTTGGACCCTCCAAACGACCAATTTCCTTTCCTTCTGCATCATACAATCCGATAATGGGCGTTCTCAGGAGAACATTATACTCCCCCGCCTTCCCGCCGAAATCCGAATCGATATTGAATGAACCGCAATGCACTGCAGGTGTGCTCTCACAGAACTTCGCAAACTCCTTTTCATACGTCGAAGATTTCGTATCGCCGCTCGCACGATACCGTACCACCGTTTGCGCACTACTCTTGAGGAACGCATCGAGTTGCTCAGCTTTAAGTTGAGTGACTGCATCATGTTTCCCGAGAACAGGGGTGGCAGTGATGCCAAGGAGTAGTGTGAGGGTGCATGCAATATGTCGAGCCATACCATACTCCTTGAAGGTCTCCGTATAAGAATATTCCCCGCGGATATATAAACGGTCGAATGAGGAGTTACCCTCGTGCATTCCATCACACATCTCATCGTCGCGTCCGACATCCTCTTGCTCCTGGGCGTCGCATTGCCGCAGACGTTCCTCTTCGCGCTCGTGTTCGCGGTCTTTATCGACTTGGACATCATCGTGGGATGGAAGCTGGGCAAGCCGAAGCATCACGGGCGCACCTGGGTGCAAGAGCCGTTTGGCGTGCTGCTTCTCGGCGTGCCACTGGGGCTTCTCGCAC
This sequence comes from uncultured Methanosarcinales archaeon, assembly GCA_964540015.1. GTDB lineage: Archaea > Nanobdellota > Nanobdellia > Woesearchaeales > UBA525 > UBA525. The sequence continues at coordinate 2,693 of CAZIKW010000040.1, forward strand.
AGTACTTCCTCACGCACGGATTCCTTCTCGTCATCATCCCCTACGCATCGCACGTCTTGCTCGACTACATCAGCATCCCCGAAGTCAGCCCGTTCGCGCCGTTCTCTAAACGTATCGCGCACGTGGGGTGGATACGGCCTATCCGTATGAAGACGGGGACGGGCATGTCGGAGTGGGTGGTGCTGATCCCCGCTGCGGCGTTATTGCTGGCGCTTGTCGTGCTGTGATACACATATAAATCGTGTTTGACTCCTGGCATCGGAGTATGGCAGCCAGTCGACAACACTCGAATATCGCGTACAAGGTCGTGACAGAAGACCTCCGTTCTCTCGGCCTGAAACGCAACCCGACCATTTTGACGTTCCCGATCGGCGAATGGGTGTACGAGAATGGGATTCTCCTGCGCACGAAAGAAGACTGCGGCGGCATCTGGGTAGCGCGGACACTTGGCAACGCACGGCATCTCGCAAAGTACATGCGCAAAGAACGAAACACAGAAACCCGCATCTTCCGAACAGAGATCGGTGAGCGGCTCTATCAGAATAGTTACCGCGTCAAGACGGATAAGGTCCGGATGCTTGAAGAAATCATATAAAAGGACCACCACTTCTCTCCTCGATATGGCAATCCCGCTCGAAGCCGCACAACCACGTGGCCTCCCGCCGGAAGAATCGGACGAGTTCCGTAAGATCACCGCACGCGCCGACCAAGAGCGAAAGACGCACACGAATCTCGGCGGCGTGAAGCGTATCGTCGGCGTGCATTCGGGCAAGGGCGGTGTGGGAAAGACGTTTCTGACCGTGAATCTCGCTGCGGCGCTCGCCGAGCGGGGATTGGCAGTAGGCGTGCTCGATGCGGATGTCGATTGCCCCAACGTGCCGAAATTCCTCGGGATGACGTCGCGATTGTTCGTTGACAGTGAGAAACGATTCGTTCCCGTGAATCACCGCGGCATCAAGATCGTCTCGATGGGATTGACCCGCGATGATGAAGCGGAGCCGTTTTTGATCCGTGGTCCAGCGAAGCACAGAGTCGCGATCGACTTACTCACGAACAGCGACTGGGGAGCGCTCGATGTGCTCCTGATCGATTTTCCGCCGGGAACAGCCGACGTACCGCTTTCCATGCTCGAATTCGGGAATGTCGAAGCGATGCTGTACGTCACGTCACCGCAAAAAGAAGCAGTGACGGATACGCGTAAAAGCATCCGCCTGGGCCGGGAGTTCAAGATCAACATCCTCGGCATCGTCGAGAATATGAGCGGCGGCGTGTTCGGTAGCGATAAAGCGCAAGCACTCGCGGAAGAGTTCGGCATCGCGTACTTAGGCAACATCCCGCTCTCGGCAGACATCCTGGCAGCAAACGAGCGCGGCGATACGATCTTCACCGACGTCTCGATGGAGGAGATTGTCAAACCGATTGTTGATGCGATTATCGCGGAAGGGCATTAGATGACCGACCCCGATATCACCAACAAGGAAAAGCCGATACCTGCGAACACGAAACAACGCATGGAAGAGCGGAAGTCGTTAGCGGAGCTCTTCTCACTCGCACGCGACAAGCCCGATCATCGCCAAGCGCATCTCGATAGGTTCTTACGCAAGCACCGTGCGAAAGGCGTGTGGCAGCTCGTGTACGATCACGAATACCCGGGCTTGAGAAAACCGCATTTCCCCTCCACCGTCTATCGGCAAGCACTGGAAAAGGAACATAAGGAACCCGCGCGACTGACCGACGCTCTCGATGGCCCAGGATTCCTCTTCGACATGCCAAACGACCGCCGCATGGTCACATGGGGCGCACAAGGGCATCGGTCACGTGCAATCCGGACAAGGAAAGTGTTCATCACACCACGCGCGTACGAACTGAGCTTGCCGGAGTTCGAGAATTTCGTCGTGGACCGGCTCTACTGGCGCGCGCGCGACTTGTGTGGAAGACCACGTACTCCGTGGCGCGATTATAGCATCAATACCGGACGAGGAAATGAGATCAGCACCGGGTTCCGCGTTCCGTACGATCTCGCGCAAAAACTCGATGAGACGACGTACCGATTGCTTTCCGACGCGCAAGCACTCTTGCATCAAGTGCGTGGCGGCATCGCACGCGGGATCGCGGATTCACCGACCGTACGAACTGCGGCGCATGAGCTGTCCGGCCTCGCCATGACGCTCGTACACGTGCGACCGAAGTCACGCTATGATGCATATGTCATCGATAGGTCATTGCGCGAAATCAATAATCGGTAGGTTCCAAAGCACATCCCTAAACGGTCCTCGTTGTGACACGGACCGGTTCACCACTGCCGTCCGTGCCCCAATACGATCGTTGTAGGAGATGACTGCAGTCTCTATAGGTCGCCGCGATCTGCCAACCGAATGGCTCATATGATACGATGACATCAGCGCCATTCTTTCGCAGACGATCGACCAGGCTATCGATGTGCACTGTCCGTTCCATGAGTTCACGCATACGTTCACCTCCGCCAACTGTCGAAAAGCCCTCCGAGTTTGGCTATACGCGATGAGGAAAGGGGTTTATACGACGCAGTCGTCGCGGTCGATTCTCTCGTATAGTCCGCATGGACCGTGCGAGTAATGTCAAGCGCGCGTTCAAGCGCATCTTTCTTGAGGCACAGCCCGTCGCAAAACATGAATCGGCGATAGCCCGCGTCCATCAGCCATGCGAGCTCGGAGATATCGGAGCATTCGGGCACCGCGTTATCCGTGACGGAGAGCAGGATGCGTGAACCAACAATGGCGTCAGGGTCGGCCTTCAACAGATCCTTTGACGCTTGAAGGATATCGTGAGGTCTATCCACTTCGACATACAGGTCTCCGCGCGCGCACAAGAGATTGAGGTTCGGTTGTCGACGGTATTCATTCTTCGCGAAGGCGAGGCCTCTGTTGTCCTCGATTTTCGCGACGATCTCTGCATCCCCGACCACACGGCGCAGCGTCTCGACCTCAGCCATGCTCCCCGTATAGGACAGCATGAATGATCCCATGCCGAGTTCCATCGCCGCATCGAGATACGCCATCTGCTCAGACGTGAACAACGGACCTTTCGTGCGCAATGACGGATGACGGATCTGCAGCGACTCTCCCGGGCGCAGACGGTATTTCGGGCCGCCGGCGAAAATGAGCCGATTGCCTTCGACACGCTCGAGGAGTGCGCCATCCGCGCCGGCTTTGAACAGCACAGGTGTAGGGGTCGCCACCTCGATAGGATGGTTGATCGTGCACTCGAGATGATCCGTGCGCGCATCGATATCGGTGATGCGCAACTGACGGCCTTTCACATCGAGATACAATTTCGTCCCGTGCGATGCGTCGATCGCTCGCGTGAGATCGCTCTTGATGGTCTTCGGATCCGCCATCGCGGTGTTGAGCCTGATAGCGTCGACCTTGTCGCTTTTCGCGAAGTGCTCGTAGTGCGCCATATCAGGCCAGAGCGTCGCGAGGAGCTCGAGGCGTTTTGGCGGGTTCGTTGGGATGGTGTTCATCGTATCTACCTCCGTCGGGAAAAAAGGAAAAGAAGAATCGATGCCGAACCTCACAGGAGGGATCCGGTCTTTGCGCCAGGCGGCAGTTTACGTTTCGTCATCACCGACGCTCCTGGAGCGACCACGCTCTTTTTGACGGTCCCTTTCCGAAAGACGCTCTTCATCACCGTCGCCACCTGATCCGGTTCCTGACGGTACATGAGTTCCTTCTCGAAGAACTCTTCCCTTCCCGTCTCGAGCGCGAGGATGCCGAAGATGACATCAACGATGCGGCGCGGGTCGTTGAGGATCTTCACGCGATCCGCACCCACATAACTCTCCCACTGCTTTTGGATGCGGAGATTATTGCCCGTCATCGTCTCCCCATCGACCTCGTTGCCGTAATGCTTGCGGATGCAGTACATCGAGTATTGCCGTTTGAGATCTTCGAAGAGGTCTTTTGCGGGCAGGTTCTTTGAGATCTTCGTACGCGCGTGCTGAGAGGCCCAATCCTTGTCGACGCTGTCGTAGACCCCTTCATCGCAGACCCAGATGAAGATGGGTTTTGTTGCGTTGGGCATGTCCGCGTTGTGCGCATAGTACAGGCCTGCGAGGTCATAGCTCTCCTGCATATTTCCGCCACCGCCGCCCTCGATGGTCAGCTTATTGAGCGCATCGACGAGGCCTTTCCCTTTCGTGAACGGGCGTACCTGCAGCGGGTACCTGTCGCCATCCGCGTCACCGACCATCGCGAAACTGATTTCGCTGTCGTCGAGATAATCCTTGATCCCTAAGTCGAGCAGCGGAAGCTTCTCGAACATCACCTGTGGGAAATCCCCCATCGAGCCCGTTCCGTCAACCGCGATGACCAGCGGTGAGCGCGCTGTGGTCGAAATCCGCGCAGGCACGAGATCGTCAAGCGTGCGTGATGGAGCTGTGAGGGCTGTGCTGCGTCCGGACGAACCGCTCGATGAACCGCCGTAACCGCGGCCCGCGTGCGGATCGTACGCCGCTCTCGCTGATTTGAAATCGAATCCGGTCCAAGGTCCGGGGTCGTAACTCTCTCCCATTTCTGACATGTTGCACCTCTGGCGCCAAGCGCCAGTATCATATTTTCTTGAAATTCGTATGGTCCCTGCCGAATGCACTCTTGCGCACATCGCGCAGTTTGATCACGAGATCGCTGTCTGCCCAGTGCGGGCGTTTCGTGACATCGTAGACGAGGAGATCCGCGACGAACTCGCGCACACTCTCAGGGACACTCGCCGGCACTTTTCGTGTGCGCGGATCGCCTCCGAGAGCGTAGATCATGGTGAGCCCCAGACTGTAGAGGTCTGATTCTGGAAGGATCGTGTTACCTGCGAGCGCTTCCGGTGACGCGAACGCTTCGGTGTATCCTTCGGCGCGCGTCTTTGAATCCGGTCTGACGGAACTGAGTCCGAAATCGACGAGGCAGCACGTGTGCTCTTGGGGTTGGACAATGATGTTTTGCGGCTTCACATCGCCGTGGACGACGCCATGGTAGTGGACGTACCGCAAGGCATCAAGCACCCGCTCCATGATCCAGCACGCGTTCTCGGGATCGAGTTTCTTTTTCTTCGCGCGATACTCCTCAAGGACTTGCTCAAGCGTGGGACCGGGAACATAGGACATGACGAGCGCGCAACTCCCATCCGGGAGCTGGTAGAAATCACGGATGGCCGGAATCGCGTGATGGCGCAAATCCCAGAGCGCTTTCGTCTCTTTGACGAGCAGCGCGGTATCTTCTGGTGAGATATTGATAGTGTGTTTGATGCATACTTTCTCCCCGAGCGTGACGTGTTCCGCTTCGTACACCCGGCCGAATCCACCTTCGGCTATCTTGCGCGTCATGCGGTAGGGGCCTATGAGGTTGTCGAGCGAAGCGCGTAACTGCGCATCATACTTGTCGCGGCGTTTCTCATCCTCAAGGGTGGCTTTCGCTTCTGAGATACGCGAGCAGACTTCTGTATCGCCTCCTCTGTCCGGGTGGTGTTTCGTGAGCAGCGCACGCGCCGCAGCGGAGATCACTTCCGTATCCGCGTTCGGATGGACATGGAGGGTCTCGTAGAGGGTCGGTCCTGTGGGTGCGGGTTTGGGCATCTCATATCACCAATAGCGGAAGAGAAGACCATAAACATATACTTTCAGTACTTGTTGAAAGATGGAAACGTTCTAAACGTTTTTTCGGAAAGCATAAATAGCAGGAGTGTGCTGAAGGAGGATATGTATTTGCGCAGATTAGTCAAATCCGGACTCGCAAGCCACGTCGTCGCCATCCCGAAGGCATTCATCGACGACAATAAGCTCACATCCGGCGATACCCTCTCAATCGAGCGCGTGGGTAAGGCTGCCTTGAACATACGACTCGCCCCTACAGGGCAAGAGCACCCGCGCGAGAAGCGCTTGATGGTCTCCATCACCATGGCAGGACGCCCCATGAGGCATACGGAGCGCGACATCATCGCCGCGTACATCGGGAATCCTGATGAGATAGCGATCACGCTCGACAATCCCTCTCAAGCGAAAGAGATCAAGCAACGCATAGGGCAGCTCTTGGCGCTTGAAGTCGTGCAAGAGGACAAGAAACGCGTCATCGCGAAGGATTTCCTCAATTACCACGACACGGATGTCGACCGCACCATGCGCCGGATCGAGCACATCATCCATTCCATGCTCGACGATGTGAAGACCGTTGATCGCATGCCCGAGATGGCACCCATCCTCATGGAGCGCGACAAGGAAGTGAATCGCTTGGGTTTTCTCATCATGCGTATCGTGAACGGCGTCAGTACGGATGCGGAACTCGCTGTTCGCCTCGGACTCGATACGCGAAAGACCATCCGCTTATGGAGCGTGAACGGTCACCTCGAGAAGATCGGTGATGAGATCAAGCGTATGGGAGTGCGCATCGCAACCTTACGGTCCCAAGAGGGGATGCGTCGGTTCCATGCGTTGCTCGACGAGATAACCGCATTATACTTGAAATTGTTCGTGGCCATCCATGCGAACGACAAACTCGGACTCGACCGGTGTTTGGACAAACGTGAGGATATTCTCCATCAGATGGACCGCACCGAAGCCGCCGATCGCCTACCACATCCCGATCTCGCGACGCACCTGAGCCAGATACTTTCGCATATCGCCGATATCGGCCGTGCGTACCGCTATCTGCCGGATTAGGGTACGAGGAGTTATTTTCGCGAGCGCATGTGTGCCAGGTAGTGCGCTACCGATTCTGGAATGCCCATCACTCTTCGATATTCGTCGACATGTAATGGGTCCTCGAGTGGCGCGAGAGAGATATTCCCGTCGGCGCTCGGAACGCACTGCGTACCGTAGCGCTGCGGTCTCCCTTCCGCGACGCAAATCCTATCACGGAGATACGCCACATCTTCCCGACGTACCTCGTCGTATTCCATGAGGGCTTCCATCCTCTTGAGACATTCCTTCATCCACGGCAGATCGTCATCATGCTGTACGATAATCCATGCCGCGATAGCTCCGTCAGTGCCTACCAATTCTCGAGTCGGCCATCCGAACTCCTGAATGATTTCTTTCAATCGGTTCTTATGCCGCGGGTGATGCATTTCTCGTTTGGAAAAAGATTCCTGATCCTCGCGCATCATGCGCAAGAGCTCTTCTCGCAACATCATGTTCGTCGCTTCAGGCATCGGTTTCGTATCCTGTCGTCTCGATCTCAAGCGCCAATTCCTTTCCGCCAGAGCGCACGATCTTCCCGTCCTTGAGCACATGCACATGCGTGGGCACGACGTACGTGAGGATGCGGTTATAGTGCGTGATGAGAAGCAAGCCGTGATTCGCGTCGCGCATGCGATTGATGCCGGCGGATACGATCTTTAACGCATCGACGTCCAACCCGGAATCCGTTTCATCAAGCACTGCGTAGCGAGGGTCGAGCATGAGCATCTGGAGGATCTCCATGCGCTTCTTCTCGCCGCCGGAGAACCCTTCGTTCAGATAACGCCTACCGAAGGAATCGTCCATGCCGAATTCCATCAGCTTCGTTTTGAGTAATTTATGGAATTCCGCGACGCCATGGTCAGTCCCTTTCACCGCGTTCACTGCAGTGCGCAGGAAATTCTCCGCCGTCACGCCAGGGATTTCCGTTGGGTACTGGAAGGAAAGGAACAACCCTTTGCGAGCGCGCTCGTCAGGCGCCATTTGCGTGATGTCTTCGCCGTCAAGCGTGATCGTGCCACCCGTGATCTCATACTTCGGATGCCCCATCATGACGTTCGCCAATGTCGACTTTCCGCTACCGTTGGGTCCCATGATGGCGTGCAATTCACCCGGTTTGATCGTGAGCGATAATCCTTTGAGGATCTGCTTGCCTTCGACATTGACGGAGAGTTCGTGAATTTGGAGAGCATGGTTCATACTTCGTCACCTTTGGTTCCTTCGATACGGCGGACCGCTTCTTGCGTCGCACGTAGCCCCAGCATCGCGCATTTCGCGCGCACCGGTTTGGTCGAGAAGTCGAGACCGAGCAGGCGATTCATGTGATCGAGCCCGAAAGCGAGGATTTCCGACGATGATTTCCCCTTGAGTTCCTTCGTGAGCTTACTCATTGCCGCCTGACTGATGGCGCAACCGTGCCCCTCAAACGAGAGATCCGTCACGCGCCCTTCAGAAAGCACAGCGAAAACCTGGACCGTATCGCCGCAGCTCGGGTTCTTGCCGAGTACCGGGGTGACGCCTGCGATCGCACGCTTATTGCGCGGTCTCGTCGCGTGGTCGATGATATCGTCGCGCACGACCTCTTCCTCTTCGGTGAGCGGACCGTCAAATACCGCAGAGCGGTCGGCGGGCGCAGGAGCCGCAGCGCGGGTGAGCGCGTCGACAAGCGCATCGATCTCCGCAATCGTCGTGTGAACCGCGATCGATGCGCGCACAGAGGCACGGATGCCGAGCGTGTCGTGAAGCGGTTGCGCGCAATGATGGCCTGCGCGTACCGCGATCCCTGCTCCGTCGAGAACAGCGGCTAGGTCGTGCGGATGCCAGTCGCCGAGCGTGAACGAGAATTGTCCGCCGCGAGCACGCGCATCTGCAGGTCCGATGAGACGTAATCCCGGAACGGTCACGAGTCGCTTGAGCGCATACGTGATGAGCGCATGCTCGTGCGCACGAATCGCATCCCAGCCTAGGCTCTCAAGCCAACGGATGGCCGCTCCCAATCCGACGGCGCCGATGATATTTGGCGTACCGGCTTCAAATCGTGCGGGAATGTCAGCCCACGTCGTTTTCTCGACGGTAACCGAACTGACCATCTCTCCACCCCACACCGGCGGTTCGAGCTGTGAAAGCACCTTACGCTTGCCGTACAGCACGCCGATGCCTGTCGGGCCGTACAGCTTGTGGCCAGAGAACGCGTACAGATCGCAATCGAGCGCGCGCACATCGACCGGACCGTGCGGAGCCGCTTGTGCTCCATCGACGATAAGCAGCGCATTCGGTGCACGCTCACGCACAATCTTCGCGATCTGCGCGATAGGATTGGTCGTGCCAAGGACGTTACTCACGTGCGCTACAGCGACGATACGCGTCTTCTCGTTGAGCGCCATCATAAGCGCATTCATGTCGAGACGGTAATCCTCGATCAGCGGCACGACGGTGAATGTCGCCCCTCGTCGGCGGGCGATCTGCTGCCACGGCACGAACGAGCTATGGTGTTCCATCACCGAGACGATGACACCATCACGTTGAGAAAGCAACGGCTCGATCGCTCGCGCTGCTTTGTTGAGTGCATCGGTCGTCCCCGACGTGAAAACGATCTCATCAGCATCGCAATTGAGGAACCCTGCGACCGTCTGCCGTGCGTGCTCGTATGCGCGCGTCGAATACTCCGCGAGCTGGTGCGCGCTGCGCTTGACGTTCGCGTATTGCGATCGCGTGAAACGATCTGCTGCGTCAAGCATCTGCGCCGGTTTCTGCGCGCTTGCGGCCGTATCGAGATAGATGAGTGGCTTGCCGTGCACGCTTTCCGAGAGGATTGGGAACGACAATCGCACATGCTCCATATCAAGCGTCATCGTGCATGCACCTATTGGGCGATCCGCGCTGCGAGAGCGGTCTTGAGATCCTCTGCCCCGTCTTTGAATTGATCGATGATCTGCGCAAAGAATCCTTCGACGACCAAGATGATTGCTTCACTCTTTGGAATGCCGCGTGCGAGGAAATAGAAGAGTTTGTCGTCGTCGATGCGGCTCAAGGAGACGCCGTGGCTGCACTTCACTTCCGGGTTCGCGATCTCGAGGTTCGGCTCTGCGCGCATGCGAGCGTCCTTCGAGAGTAAAAGTGCTTCCCCGCGCTGGTAGGCGTCGCATCCCTTCGCGTGCGGTAATATACGGATAAGACCGTCAGCAGACCCTTGACTCGCGCCTAAGAGCGCCGCGCGCGTGAGCATGTTGCTCGTGCTCTTATCCCCTGCGTGGATCATCGTCGACGACATAGCATATTCTTGCGCATCCGTTCCGAGGAAGCAACCGGAGAATTTCGCATCCGACCCTTTGCCGGCCAAATACGTGGTGGTCGTGCTGCGCGCGTTCTCGCCTTCTGCGTACGAGACCCAGTGCAGCGATGCATCCTGTCCGATGTGCGCGAAGCGCGTGACATGCGAACGGCCACGGACGATTGCCGCATACCGGACACGGGAATCATCGCCTGTGAGGATATCGATAGCGCACTGCGCATCGACACTCTCTTCGATAATCGTCGCTTCGATGCCGTTGTCGACGAGGATGAGCGTTCGATCTCCTTCTTTCGGAGCGACTTGGAATTTCCCCGCTTCCTTGATGTGGATCACGACATC
>CAZIKW010000041.1:0-5851 GCA_964540015.1 uncultured Methanosarcinales archaeon
AACGTGGTTCTCCTGCAGTCACGCTCACACTGGGCAGACATTTACCAACACTGCTGGTCAGCAATGGTGCTGCACAAGCGCGAATCGCTTTGAATCGGGCGCGTGCCCGTCGTAAAAAAAACAACAACGTCACTCGTATCTATCCGGATTGTTGACCTTCAGTTTCGAGAGCACCGGGTTCATGACCTCTTCTTCGATGCACTCGACAACAGCATCATCAAACAGCTCGTGAATATACGCCCGTATCTCGTCCACAGGAGTACCAGAGATCAACGCGAAGCGAACGCAACCCTCAACGTCCGTCGCGTTCTCCACTAAGAGATCAACACCCAACTCCACCGCGCGCTTGCGCAACCGACCGCGGCACTTCACGCCAGTAATCGATTGCGTCGCGGACGTTATCTCATAGATGTCCCAAAGAATCATAAGAACATAGGAGTACGACTCGCTTTTTGAAGATTCCTAAGAGCTACTGAGACGGTTTCTTCTCGAAGTACGCCTTCACGGTCTCGTCGCCTGCAACCTTCGCCTTGGGACCGATCTTGTAGTAGATCTTCTCGGCCTCACCGCCCCAGGAGTACTCGCCCTTCGTCTTCTTGACGCCCGCGACCTCGAATTCGCCCAATTGCTGGCCCTTCGCCAAGTGATAGTAGATGACGCGCAAGGTGACGGTGGGAAACAGTTCCTTGTAGACCTTGTAGATCTGATACCCATAGCCCGTATTCATGACCGCAAGTATCTCGACGACATTCTGCCGAACCTTGCTATATGTGGGCCTACCCCGCCTCGCCATACGGTAACCCTCGCCCGGGGCGTTTTTAAACCTTCCGTCATAGCGACCATAGGGAAAAGAAACACGATTTTCCGACGATAATCACCTTCAGAACGCGCAAAGAGGAAATAGTGCCTCTCCACGCCAAACGTTTATAAAATCAGGTCCGTACATCGGCAGTATGCTCTACGCAAAACAGCTCGCCGTGATCACCGATGCCGAGCTCCAGTCGGCAGGCCAGCGCGCCATCGACCTCGCTCGCCTCCAACACGAACGCATTGCGATTCCTGCTTCCTTCGTCATCCTGAGCACCGCGTTCGAGCGCATGCTCAGCGCGAACAACCTCAAGTACAAGCTCGATTACCTCCTCGCTCGCGTGGATGCGAACCTCGCGTACACGCTTACGAACGCCTACACGGGTGCGAGAAAAGCGTTCGCGGACGCGCCCATGCCGACCGATGTCGAGCAGGAAGCGAAGGAACTCTACGAATCACTCTCGATGCGCGGCGAGAAGAGAACTCCCGTACGCATGATCCTCAGCTCGAATCGCATTGACGACCCGGAGAGTAACGATTCCGTCATCCAATGCATCCGCACGCCGCAGGAGTTCCTCATCGCGCTCCGCGAAGCGTGGGCGTTAGCGTATTGCCCGGCGCAACTCGCGCACCGTTTGCGCGCGAAATTCCCGGAGAATAAGTTCACGACCGCTGTCATCGTCCAAGCGATGCGCACGCAGGATGCGACCGTGCACGCGTACTCTAGTCTGCCGCAAGACAAAGAGCGCATCTACCTCCAAGTCTACCGCGGCTATCCGGACTTGCGCGAGCGCGTGACGAAGGATTATTACGCGATCAGCAAGAACGATCTGAAGATGGTCGCAAGCGAAATCCGCGAGCAGCAGAACGCACTCCTTCTCGACGAGAAAGACTCGCTCGAGCTCGCACCGGTCGCGCGCAAAGGCGAAACAGACCACATCGTACCGCGAGAACTCGCTGAGATCGCGCGCATCACGAAACGCTTGGAGCGAGAGCTCGGCACCGCCATCAAGGCGTTCTTCTCGACCACAGGCGACCAGCACGAACTGATGTGGATCAATCGATTAGGCTTTGATGTGATGCTCGCGCCAGAAACGGTTGAGCAAGCGCCCGCAATACCGCAGTGAGGTCTTCGGCAACCAATGGTGAAGAAGGTACAGTACCTCCTCGTGCACACTCTCGCGTCACCTGCGAAAACACGTGTGCAAAACATCATCAACCACATCATACGAGACTATGACGTATTCGACATGTGCGGCATCGACCCGCACATCACGTTGAAATACTACATCGGGAAAAGGCATCTCACAGCGCTGGAAAAGATATGCGCCGATGTGGCACGCAGGCACCGAAGAGCGAAATTTTCCGTCGGCGGTGTAGGGGACTTTGGTAAACAGGTGCTGTTCCTGAACGTGAAGCCGTCAACAGCATTCACGGCGATGTACAACGATCTGTTCACGAAAATAAAAGAAAACGATATACCTCTCGACACGAACGAAGAACGAGGCATCCATTTCCACGTCACGCTCGCGCAAGGGATTCGTGCGAGTGATTTCTCGAAAATACGCGCACAAGCCAGGAAACAGTCACTCAAGTTCAATCTCGAGCTCGGAACCTTAACCATACTCAAGTTTTCTGAAGGAAAATTCTCAATCCACAAAAAATTCACATTTGATCGAAGATAAAGAAGAACTATTCTACCGTCTCGACCGCTCGAACACGGTGAAGTGGCGCGTCAACGACTTGTGCACATAACTCGTGAAGTGCGCCCGCGCTATCCAACCGGACACAGCAGGAAGCGGTTCGCAGCTGCCGATGATGGCGAGTGTCGTGCTTTGCGCCGCGCGCATCAATAACGCCTCGATAAACGGCGTCACGCGCACGTGCTTCGTGCTGCGGCCATACGGGATATCGGTCACAATCGCTCCCACACGCGGGATCCAAGAAGCGGCGTCGACCGCGCGCAATTCAGGGCGTAATCCGTACCGGGTCGCGTTCTTGCGCGCTTTCGCGATCATTTCCGCGCTGATATCGCCCCCCGACGCATGCATGCCTGCGAGCCCCGCTTCGATCACGATGCCGCCAGCACCGCAGCACGGATCGTGGATGCGCTGCGTACCGCCGAGCTTCACAAGCGCCCGTGCGACCGCCGGGTACAGTGCTGTCGGATGCGGCACGGGCCACAGGTGCGCGCGGCGGGCATTCCAATCTTCCGTATTCTCCCACGCGCGAATGCCGATGTAGGACCTCGTTTTCGTGCGCACGATATCGACCGTGAGGTCTGGCTTATCCAAATCGATCTTCGGCTTGGTCAGTGATGACACCACCATAGCAGCGAGCTCACGCTCCCCAGGACCACCCTCCATCCCGATGCGCGTCAAGCGCACACGGAACGAGGCGTTTCGCACATGGCGTCGCCAGGGGATCTTGCGGATCGCTCGCTCGAGCGCTTCATCATCCGGCTCAGAAACGGCAAGCACGCGCACGATGCTGTGTGTGAGGCCTAAGCCTTGTGGCGCGACACGCGGACGCGTGAAGTACGCCAGCGGCTCGTCTACCGTCGGGTGTGGCAGGTGCTTCCACCAGCCCTTCGGCCACAACGAGGCAGCTGCTTCAGCCGCAGCAAGCGACAAGTCCTTGCCATTGAGGATATAGAGTAATGCCATACGTATCGTCTCTCAAATGTCCTTCGCACGAAACGAGGGATCTACGAAATCAACACACGGAAATCAGGTTCGCCAAGGTCGTCGCACGACGCCCAGGATCGTTCAGTATACGCGCTATCCGCGAGGAACTGGTACACGAGTACATGCGTGCCGGTCACGCGCTCGCTTGCCTCAACCCATGCCGGGTCGAACTTCACGTTGACGGTGAGGTCGGCGCGGCCCGCGACTTCCGGCGGCAGGTTCGATACGCGACGCTCGGTCAGTTCGCGCATGCCGACACTCGTCTGGACGCACGCGCGGTACGTCGCATCTTTGAGCGGCACCGGTAAGATGAAGGGATTGTGGACTTGACGCGTCAACAGCGTGACGGCATTCGTGGGCGGGAGTTCACCCGGCTTCGCGACCACTTGTGTGATATCATCCTTGCTCACGCTCGACACGGCCATCGTCGTCTCACTCAGGCGACCGAAGACTGCACTTACGATGAACAAGAGCGCAAGTACGCCAATGAGGGTCCACACGGCAATGAGGTTACCGCGCGATGCGCGTTTCGCCTTACGCACCTTGCGGCCCAAGTGGCGTCCGATGAGCACCATCAGCCCGCTCGATGCGAGCAACGTCAAGATGACAGCATTGCGGCCCGCGGAGAACACGTCAAGCGTGTAGCTGACCGCAACCACATACGTGAAGATGGCGAGCGAGTAGAGGAGCCAGGAGAAACGCTTCGTGCGCAGGAAGACAATGATCTCTACGACCACGAGGGGTAAGAGGAGTATCCAGAAGACTGCTTCCCACCACATTATGCCTCACCTCGGTTCATTTGTCCACCTGGCGCAAACGGCCGCCGATCAAAAAGAGCGCGCCTGCGATACCGAAGAGCAACACGGATTTCGTGATTCTTGGCAAGACGTCGAGGTATTCCCATGCGAAGTAGACGATTGCGGCGAGGCCGAACAATCCTGCAAGCGCGTAAAACACCCCTTCGAGATCCATATCCCGAAGATAGGTCTCCTCCTTTATATAGGTTCCCGCGGGTGGATTTTTCCGACGGAAAAGGGGTGGAATGTGGTGAGAAATCACATATCCTTGAGATAAGGCTTAAGAGCGGCCTAAGAACTCGGAGGGGTACGTGAAGCGAAAGCCGAAGGTCGGGGTCGATTTCGATGATGTCCTTGTCGATTTCATAGGTTCGTTCATCAATTGGCATAATGAGGAGTATGGCACCCGCGCCAAGATCACGGACCAGCACACCTATCAATTCTCATCGTCGCTTGGGTTGAATGAAGAGGAATCCGCTGTGCGCGTGCGCCGTTTCGTCGATGCGGACATCTACCCGCGCCTACCAGCGCTCGCGGGGGCGAAAGAGCTGCTCCAAGGCCTCAAGCCGTACGCAGAGGTCATCGTGGTGACCGCACGGAAGGAAACGGTGGCTATCCAGACGAAACGGAATCTCGATCTCCACTTCTCAGGTCTCGTGAGCCGCATCATCCACGCGCCTCGCATCGAAGGTCCGAACCCGGATATCGCGAAAGCGCACGCATGCGCGAAAGAGGGGATCGCGCTCCTCATCGACGACAATCACGACAATATCTCGCATTGCGTCTCATACGTTCCGCACATCCCAGGCATTGTCTACACGAGACCGTGGAACGACAAGGTGCGCTGCGACAAGACATATCGCGCGCATACGCACGCGGAGATCCTCGAGCACGCACTGAAAATTCTTGGCGTGAAACAGAAAAAATCTACTGTTCCGTCGCTTGTGCTCGCATCTTCTTCTTAACGCAAACGCGGATTCTTTATCCCTAATCGCTCGACCGTATGGTCTGACGTCGTATTGTGACTGTCAAGCATCTTCGCCATATCTGGCGTCGGGAGCGGCGCGATGAAGCGACCGATGAAGGTGAAGATGGCACGAAGAGGGCGCGGCAAGAGAAACGCCGTCACACCGGGATGGATGCGGTCCGCTACTTGCCGGTACGTCATAATCTCCGGGCCGCCGACTTCGACAACACGGTTACGGATGCGCTTGTCGACGGCTGCAACGATGAGCTCCGCGAGCGTGTCCACGCTAACAGGTTGCACCGTGCCATTACCAAAGAGCGGGAGGAATCCCGTGCGTGCGATCGCGCGGAACGTATTGACGCTCTTGTCCTCTTTCCCAAACACCATCGACGGACGGATGATCGCGTACGGCAAACCAGACGATTGCACGAGACGCTCGGCCTGGATCTTCGTGCGGTGATACGGCGTCCCTTCATCAGACGCGCCGATCGCGCTGATCTGCACGAACTGGCGCACACCGTACTTCTTCCCCAAGCGCAACAGTTGCTGCGTCTTCTCCACGTGCGCTTCTCGGAACGTAGACGGTCCTTCAC